>CACBFQ010000002.1 GCA_902538565.1 uncultured Fidelibacterota bacterium
GTAAATATATGTACCTTTGACTGCTCTTAACAGCATTGTTTTGTATATATTTATAATATAAGATTTTAATTCGTGTTTATTTTTAATTCCTCTTTTACCATTTTTATCAAAGTACATATCTTCGTTTATTATAATTTCATTCATTTCTTTATTATAAGAAATTTCATGACCAAAAATCAAAGCGCAATAATTTAAATCATAACCTTGAGATGTATGAATGCAACCAATTTCATTAATTGCGTTATCTGAATTAATCCAATCTCTAGTTATAGAGTTCCATTTAAATGATTTATTTTCAATTGTAATATCTCTATATGATCTGTCATCTTTGTATTTCCATTCCCATGAAAAACCTGCCAACATTCTACTAAGTCCATATTTCTTATCTTTTGTTTTGATTTGTCTTTGTAAGTCATCGATTTTGTCAAATAGAATAAGATCATAGTATTTGTTTTTATATACGCTGCTAGCCCTTGATTCAAATAAATCTTCGATAAATGATTCATAACTTTCACCTCCCAAAGATCTATGTTGAGATGATAATTGTAATGTATGTGAGTTAATTTTTTCCTCTTGAAATTTAAAATCATCAATATCAGTAGGTCTTACTGATTGATTTTTATCATAAAAAAGAATTTGGTTCGTAGATTTCTTAATTATCCAGTCTAATTCAGTGCCAGACTCTTTATCAAAGCCTAATCTTTCATTTACACTATCAAATGTTCCATAATTGGTTAAGTTCTTTCTTTTCTTCAATCTATGCGATTCATCTACAATTAATAAATCAAAATTGTCATTAGCTACTTCTGAAGGACCTATAACCATATTAGCCTTCAAACCTTTAACTGATCTAAAAACTTTTTTCAATGTAAACCTTAATGAAGTCATGGGTACAACCAATCCAATTTTAATACCATTAGGAAACTTTGATTGAATAGTTTTTACTAATTCGAGTTCTTCTGAATAGTCCTTATCTGATTGATCTAAATGATAATCGTGAATCTTTGTTGAAAGCAATTTCATCAAGTAAGTTGCTAATACAGTCTTACCTGTTCCAGCTCCCCCTTCTATAAATATTTTATTATTAGTATTTTTGCTTAGATGATTTAAAATACTGATTACTGAACTTTTTTGATCCGATGACAAACTTTTAAATGGAGAATATTTAAAATAATCATCATTATCGATTCTGCTAATATCATTTTTTGCAAAATCGAGCGATTTTAATTTTTCCCAAATATCATTAAAAAAAGAAATATACATATCTTTTTGATAGAAATTATTATTTGAACATAAACCGTCGTTTCTATTTTCAACGTTTACCTTTTCATCAGCAGCCATATATTCAATTAATTTAGATTCAATAAAAGTCGTTGCAGATTTATTAAATCTATCTGAGCTTATCACTAATAATTCGTCCGCATGATTTCTATTTGAATTTCTTAAATGATCATTAAATCGATTTATACCATTTGTTGTTTCACCGATATATGTATCGTTTGTATCGCTGTTCTTTAAAATATAGACTATTGGCCATCTTTCTGACACTTTATCGTTAAGTTGATATCCACTACTTGATGAAAACGGATATCTATTTACTCTCAAAGAGGAAGAGAAATCATTCATTTCAAATCACTGTATTTTGTCGATTTACCTTTTGATTTTTCTACAGGATATTTTTTTGAGTTATCTTTAATCTTATTTTTAATTATTTCAAAAGGATCAAGATTATGTTTATCTGCAATCAAAAATGCATACGAAAGAACATCAGCAAGCTCTTCTGAAAGTTTTTCTTTGCTTACGTCTTCTGACTCCAAGGTATTTTTCCAAAGAAATAATTCATTTAGTTCAGCTACTTCAATAGAAAGAGCTAAAGCCAGATTTTTTGAATCATGAAACTGCTTCCAATCTCTTTCATCTCTAAATTTTTTTAATCTTTTAATTATTTCTTCATAATTCATTATATAATTTAAGCCTAAATAAATTGATTATTTAAGAACATAATTATGAAACTAACTGCTTAATTTGCTTAGCAGCATCAATAATTGCAGACTCTGAAGATCGGAACTTCCACCCTAATATGTTTTTTGCATTTCTAGAATGATAAATACGAAGAATATCTATGTCGTTTACGAAGTGTTTAACCTGCTTATCAAAAATTGAGAATACTCGTGCTAGAAATGACGGTAGTTTTATCTTTGGTGCTTTAAAGCCATTATTATTAAGCACTTTAGCTATTTCAGGGAAAAACATATGATTATTAGATGCAATAAAGCGTTTACCAGGTGCTTTGTCATTAATCATCGCTTCAAAATGCATATCTGCAACATCTTTAATATGAACAATATTGATACAAATATTTAACGTAACTGGTAGTGAACCATCAATTAAACGCTTAATAACTAAATTTGAAGCACCAATATCATCTGATAACGAACTACCAAAGACCATGGAAGGATTAATGGCTACGGCTTCCATATCCGTCTTCCCTTTATGTTCTTTCATAAAGTTCCATAAATATTGCTCAGCCTTGGTTTTACTGGTCTGATAAGGAGCAACATCCATACTTAAATCTGTCCAATCAGTGTCATCATACTCAAATTTATGATTTGAGCCCCCCACTGCTGCTACAGAGGATGTCATTACAAAACGTTTAACGTTATTCTTTAGCGCAGCGTTAAGGCATCGTTTGATGCCATTTACAGCAGGTTTTACAACAATATCATAATCATCTGAATTGGTAGTTGGTATAGGTGAGGCAATATGTTGCACATAATCACATCCAGCAACTGCTTCATCCCACCCTTCATCTTTTAATAAATCAAGTTCGCAGAATTCAAGCATACCTGCCGTGGAAACTTCTTTTTCCACTGCATCAATCACTTCTTGCTTTCGATCTAACGAACGAAGAGATGTACGTACCTTATAGCCCTCTTGAATGAGCTTTGAAATTAGATGTAGTGAGATAAATCCAGAACCACCGCTAACAAAAACTTTTTTCACTATGGCTATTCAGGCTTTGGTAACCAAATCATTACCATTTGGAAAATGATTATAAAAGCATGAAATGCTAAAATAAATATTTTTTTGGTATGAAAAGCTACTGATAAATGTGAAAATAAAAAGAACAAACCAACAGAAATACAAAAGATAGAACAAAAAGCCTTTGCTATATTTCTTACTTTATCTCCTCTATTAATTGCTGCTCGTAAGGATTGAGCTAGATGAAAAGCTTGTACTGTCATAATAGACCAAACAAGGAAGTAAATCATTAGTGGTGAAAAATCCATGTAATAAGATAAAAAATAATAAAATAATTGGAAACCATTTTAAGATAACTAGGTATATAAAATATGAAAGAGACATTAAGAGGCATAACAAATGGAGTTAAAAAATATGTATAATAATGTTGAAAAATTCGTGTTAGCAGGTGTAATTTTGTGTATCGGTTCCTTGTTTTTTCTAATGGATCAATCCGAAGAAGTAGAACTGTCCGATAATATCTCAGAAAGCTTTAGCAATGAAGGCACTGTGGATGTAGAGATTACCTCATTAGTTAATAACACCAATATGGGTAATTCAGTCAATGACGAAGCCATGACTACAGAAGCAGTGCCAACATTTAGCAATGATGTTGAATCAATTGAAGTAATTGAAACTACCCCTGTACCCTCTTTCAATGACGCATTTTTAGAAGCTAGAAATGAACTAGGTCCTGGAAATACGTTTCAATGGAATGGAAATCTTTTTTCTACCAATTACGCTGATGAAGTATTTGAAGTCTTACAAAGCGAAGTTGCAGTAGAAGATATTTTAATTGATGAGACTGAACCACAACTCAGTCAAGTTGATGAAGACGAAAGTCTTGCTTACAGTAACTCAAAATAGTTATCTCTAATTACCTCAAGTACAAAAAAGGCGCCAAGTCGAAGGCGCCTTTTTTATTTTATGATACTTTTGGAACTGGCATATCGCTGCCAAAGATTTTTTTCAGATCTGAAAATCCACCGATTGGTACTCCATCTACGAATATTTGAGGGACAAAAAAGTCTTCAATACCAATTTCTTTTAATTTACGTTTTGAAATATTGTATTCTTCTACATCTACCTCAAAGTAGGCAATACCTTTTTCATCAAGCAACTGCTTGGCTCCTTTACAATATCCACACCATACAGCAGTAAAAATAGTTATTGCTGCACCATTAAAATCTTTCTCGGTAATCGTTTCTTTAGTAAAAGTTGGATTATTGTTATAGGAAACAATTGCCTTAAGTACGTCTTGCTCAACTATTTTCTCTTGAACAAAAACAGCAAATAAAATTACAATTAATATTGAAAAGACAGTTTTTTTCACATTTTCCCCCTTTAAGTGAACGCAAATATAAACATTAAATTATTCTTCAGTAAGAAAAATCAAGGCTAATAAAAATAATGTGAAAGGATACATTGTACCGCTTGATATCAAAGCACTTTCAGCAACAAAATACTTCATATAACTTGCTCCAAGCATTACAACTGCAATCATAGCTGATCCAAGTAATTGAAATTTATTAAATTGAATACCTATCAAAAGAAATATAGGTCCAATAATTTCAAACAATACAACCAAATATCGGAGAAATTCAGGAAGTTGTTTTACCAAACCTCCAATTTCCGAAACCGGTAACTTATTGATACCAGCTTTGAAAATTATAGCAGCTAAAACTAAACGCGTAATAAATAGAACAAATGCTCTATAATATGTTAAATCAATATTCAAAATTATAATGTTAAATGTGTACCATCGCAATATGGCGCATTTTTTGATTGTTTACAACCACAAAGTGCTACTTCTTTTGATGTATCTGACTTAAAGACTATAGGTTTATGATCAGTTTTTTCATGACTACCATCACAAAATGGTTGACCTTCAGATTCACTACACTGACACCAAGCATAATTCTTATCTTTTTTAATATCTAATACATGAGGTTCTTTTTTACTCATTTTATCTTCCTTTCATTTTTAAATATTCGCGTGTGCTCCACTACAATATGGAGCGTTATTTGATTCTTTACAACCGCATAAGCTTACTTCTGTATCCTTATCAGTACTAAAAAAAACCGGTGCTTTAGTATCGGCTGCAATAAGTTTTTGAGAATCTTCTGAGATCAAGCTTATTTCTTGGAGATTCTCTACCAAGTTTTCATTTCGCTTATTCACTTTTGTGTGACTTCCATCACAGAACGGTTGTGTCTGAGATTCAGCACAATCACACCATGCGTAGTTTTTACCTTTTTCAAGTGTTACTATGTAAGGTTGTTTTTTCATATTTTTATCCTTTCAAAAATGATTTGAAAAATTATACAGTAATATTAAATTCTACAAGTAGGCACTATTTTTTAATATAGTTACAAAAAAAGGACCATTATAATGAAACAACAATGTTTTGAAGACATATGCGGATGTACGGTAGACTCCTGCCCTATCACTTATTCTATGAAGATGATTGGAGGTAAATGGAGACCAATTATTATTATGAGAATAGCACAAAATATTAATCGCTTTGGTGTGCTTCATCGTGGTATTGACGGAATTAGTAAAAATATGTTAACTAGAGAATTAAGAGACTTAGAAAAAAATAATATAATTTCTAGAAAGATCTTTGCTGAAATTCCTCCTAGAGTTGAATATTCATTAACAAAAAAAGGTAAGTCATTGGTTCCAGTACTTGATAAACTAAATGATTGGGCCTTAAACTTTATTAAAGCTAATTAAGGAAATTATTCTTCTTCGTTTTCAGCTTTTAACGATTCGATAACTGGTGTTACGTCAACTGGAACACTTTCCATATCAATTAAATCTTCTGGTTGTCCTTGTAATTTTTGGAGGTTTCTTACAGAAGGTTTTAATCGTGCATTATATGATGAAACTGACGAGTTATATGCTTTGCCTAAAGCTAAAATCTTGCTTCCAACAGCTTGATATTTATCTTCATAAATTTTTAGACGATCTGTTAAATCTTTGGCAATTTGTATTGCTTGATTAGCATTAGTGCTTAATTGAAATTGCCTCCAAGCTTCTGACACTAAACTTAATAATGGTAATAGTGATAATGGAGATACAACAAATACTTTTTTATCCGCACCATCTAGGAAAAGTTTTCCATCATGTTTTAATGCCATTTGATATGCCGGCTCACTTCCAATGAACATCACTACAAATTCAATAGGACCGTCAAATTGTTTGTGGTATTCTTGTTTAGACAGGTTTCGCATTAATGTTCTGCAATTATTAGCATGCTTTTCTTCAAGAGCTTTTCGTTCAGATTTATCCGTACTATCCATCGCTCGATCAAATGCTTCTAATGATAGTTTAGAATCGATTGGAATCTTACCACCACCAGGTAAATTAATTACCATATCAGGGATGCTTCTATTGCTTGTAGATGTTTGCTCCACAAAATCGATGTACTTTATCATCCCTGCTTTCTCAACTAAATTTCTTAAGATTGTTTCTCCTAAGTCACCTGTGTCAGAACTTGAGGAAAGTGCTCTACTTAGACTTGATGTGGTGCTGATTAAATCTTTTAATTTTTCATCAAGCTTTCCTTTATCTTCAATACGTTCTCTTTCTACCTCAGAGATATTTTTTTGTAAATCTTCTAAAGATTTTTTTACTGGTGTGAGGGTGAGATCTAAGTCTTTTTTATATCCATCCCAATCTTTCTTTTGAAGCTCAGCATTTTGTTTTAAGACTTCATCTAAGGCTTTTTTAGCTGCATCAACTGCAATCGTGCTTGCTCTTTCGTTTAACAAGTCTTCTTTATCTTCAGAGACAGTGGTAGGCATTTTTTTGGACATTCCATACAGCGTAAAAGCAATCATCCCTAACGCAAGAGAAAAAACAATGATAAATAATGTTATAAAAAAGGTTTCCATTACAATTTATTCCTGGCGAATTCCACCAACGTAAGATTTGACAACGGGTGAAGACATTTGTTTCAATTTATTCTTGAATTCATCACTTATTTCTCCCAAAACAGTAATTTTTTCAATTGTAAATAATTCTCTTAATCTTAAATTTATTGGTGAACCAATTAATTTATTTCCAACATTTTCCCATACTTGGGAATTTTCAAATATTTCAATAAGGGTTCCGGTTTTATCTTCCTCGTTTAAGTACCATTCAAATCGATGAATTCCCTTATCTTTAAGATTAAAAAAAACTGTTGCATGCTCATCTCTTACAAAATCTCTAGCAACATTATTTTCAACTTCATATGAAACATCAATTACTACTGTTGTTTGATTATTTTTTTTGTTTAGTTCAGTTTTCATTCATTCCTCTGCTTTTTAGAATTTATAAGTTTATATATTAGAGTAATTATTCATCAACAAAAAGAAGATTATTAGGTTTTCTTACCTTAGTCTTGTGCTGATATTTATCTTCATCTGATCTATATCCAGTAGGAAGTAACACTACTGATGTTAAATTTTGTGAATCTAAATCAAGGATTTCATCAAACTCATTTGATTTAAATCCTTCCATTGGACATGAATCTATTCGCATATCAGCACAACCTACCATTAATTGACCTAATGCTATGTAACATTGTTTTTTGAGCCATTCACTCTGTTTATGTTTATTCATTCCCAAAACACTCTTTTTAACCTCATTTGAATAATTTTCAATGCTATCTTTGGAATAGTCTTTATCATTAGATCTTAAAATATGAAATTGGTCTATCATTTGATTAATATCTTTTTCGTGAACATCTTTTAATGAGCAAAATACGAATAAGTGAGAACAATCCGCTACCTGCTTTTGGTTGTATGCAGCGGGTAAAAGTTTATCTTTAATCTCTTGATTTGAAAAAATTAATATTTTATAAAATTGTAATCCCCATGATGATGGGGATAACTTAACAATTTCTTTAAGTTTTGAAATATCTGAATTGGAAATCTTTTTATTTCTATCAAACTTTGTTGTAGCGTATCGCCAATTTAAACTATCAATAATACTCATTTAATTATTATCTCCTTTGTGTTTAATGGTAAAGAAATAACCATATTTATTTCTGCAACTACAACATCATGTGAAGATTGAGAACTAAACTTCTTTAGCGCTCGTTTAACAATAACATTATCCTTATCTGGAATAATATGGATGAGTGCTAACAATCCTAGTTCAATACCTTCAAGTCTTGATAATAATCCTGGATTATCTTCGTAATCAATTAAATTAGCGTGGTAATCATTAATATCATTAAAAATTTCACTTATTCGTTCATTTCCCAATCTTTTGGCTGATTGACTCACGGCAGTACTTACTGGCTCAATAATTGCTTCATGAATCAAAACATCTACCCCATTTATAAAGTCATAACTATTCATTACATCAGTATCTCCAGAAATTACAACTGATCTGTCTCCAGAGATAATTTTATATCCAACAGAACCATGAATTGGTCCATGGGGAACATTAAAGGCAAATACTTGAACATTTTCATCCTCAAAAATTAATAGTTCATTTTCATTGACTTCAAATAACTGTGCTTGTAATAAACCATTTTCTGGAACAAAGAATTCTTGACCATGATGAGCTGTTCTGTGATCCCTATCAGGTTTATATGCTAAATTAAATCCATCTACGACATTCTGAATTTCTTTTCCTGCTCCGTAAACAGGTAAAGGTAAGGTCCTTCCTCGAGCCCAAGATGCTAAAATAAGCTCACCTAAACTACCTATATGATCTGAATGTGTATGTGTTATAAAAACTGCTTCAATATTAGCAGCTTCGAGTGATCCTTCAGAAATAAAATTAGCAGTAGATCTTGAACCGGCGTCAAAAACATAATTTTTATTATTAATGGATAAAACAACACTTTGTTGAGCTATATACGGAGTAAGTGGCGTGCTAACCCCAGTAAAAACAATTCGTAAAATATCATTTTCGTTTGGAGGTATTATAGTTAGAGTTTCGACCTGTCTATCGAAAAAATTATTTTTTAAGGTCTCAAAATTTAATGAAATAACAACAATGATTGTTGTCAACATTATTGTTAACAATGATATGACTACATATTTTAAAACACTTTTTTCGGATAACTCTTCTAATCTCATGAATTACTTTTCAACAAAATCCTTTAGCCAATTTTCATAATCTTTATCGACTTTTGAAGTTTGAATCGTTGAAATTTCAGGAATTTCATAATTATGATGTTCTTTAATGATTTTATAAACTTTATCTTCCAGCTTTTCAGTTGTTTTAATTAATAAAATTACCTCTCTAGACTCAGTAATTCTTCCATCCATTATATACTTCGAACGCATGCGAGGAATCATATTTACACAAGCAGCAAGCTTGTTATTAAGCAAAGCATTGGCAATAACTTTCATTGTCTTGTGACTGTCTGTGCTGGTCTTTATAATGATCATTATTTACTATCTACCCAACTTAAAACAATATCTTCTAAAATATCCATGGTTACGCTGCCATTTCTAAGTACTACATCATGAAATTCTTGTATAGAAAATTTGTCTCCTAATTCTTGTTCAGCAAACGCACGAAGCTCTTGCACCTTTATCATACCAATTTTATATGATACAGCTTGTCCTGGCCAAACGATATGTCGTTCAACCATTCCAATACAATCTCCTTCTGGATTAGCTGTATTATTCATATAATAGTCAATTCCTTCTTCTCTAGTCCACTTATAATGATGAACACCGGTATCAACAACTAGTCTACACGCTCTCCAAAGCTCTCCTGAAAGTCTTCCAAAATCAGAATAAGGATCTTTATACAATCCTATTTCTTTAGGAAGGGTTTCTGAATATAACGCCCAACCTTCAGCAAATACGCTATATCCACCATATTTTCTAAAACTTGGCATATCTTCTACTTCTAGCTGTATAGAAATTTGCATATGATGACCTGGAATTGCCTCATGATAGGCTAAATTTTCAAGCTTATAAATTGGCATATCTTTCATTCTGTACAAATTAGCATAGTACGTACCAGGCCTACTTCCATCCGCTTGACCACGCTGGTAGAATGCAATACCCGCTGAAGCTTCTCTGTAGGCCTCTACAGCTTTAACTTGAAGCGGAATAGATGGTAACCCATAAAACAGTTCTTCTATGCGATTTGACAGCGTATCTACAACTACCTGAACCTGATCTAAGTACATTTGTCTTCCTTTAGGACCTTCAGGATAATAAAACTGATCATCCTCTCTCATATAATCAAAGAATTCTTTTAAGGTACCATCAAAATTAACCTGTTCCATAATTTCATAGATTTCTCCATGAATTCTTTCTACCTCGCTTAAACCAATCTCATGAATTTCCTCAGCGGTTAATCCTAGGGTTGTATATCCGTCGAGTGTATGTTGATAATATTCTGCTCCGTCTTCATACTTCCAAACTCCATGATTATTGTCTGCTAATTTTTGTTGTTCTTCAAGAAACGTAATTAGCTTTCTATATGAATAGTTCACAATAGTAACCAATACAGCTTCCATCTCGCTTTGATATCTTAACTTTAAAGCATCAGACATCTCTAAAGCATTCAATTTTTTCATGAAATCTTCATAGATAACATTTTGTTTTTCAGTTTCCTCAAAAGGATATCCTGAAATAATGTTTTCGGACGTTTTAATTGCTTGAGGAAATACAAACGCTGGAGCTATTTTTTTCACGTCTTGCCTTAGCTTTAATTGCAGAATTAAATCATCCATTAATGGCTCAACATTACGTAAGCGACTAATATAGTCTTTCACATCTTGTTCTTCATCAATACGATGATAATTAATCAAAAATGATGGAATCCTGGAGTGTTTTCCTCCTCTATGAGTAATCAAATAGTTATGAAATATAAAATTATCATTATCAATCGTTCTTTGGAGTCTTTTCACCATCAAACGATAACTGATTTTTGTATTTTCATCTAACTTATCAAAATCAATATTTTTTTCTAAATAATCTAAATCATCTTTAGCTCTGTAGGCTCTTTGTCTTGATGCTTGCCATGTAATATCATCCCATTTATCGTAATTTGATTTATAACCTAATGATGCTTGAAATTCTGGACTATCAAGTACTGAATCTTGAAATACTGATTCAAAGAATTGACGTGCCTTTTTAACTTCTGCTTCATCCACATTAGAAGTACACGAAAAAAGTAGAAATGGTAAAATTATAAATAGTAATTTTTTATACATTATATCTCCTGTTAATAAAAATTAATTTAACAATAATTCAGCTGATAAAACGGTGTTTTCTACGAGCATGGCAATCGTCATTGGTCCAACACCTTTTGGAACAGGTGTTAACGAACTTGCTATACCAGTTACACTGTCTTGATTGACATCACCAACAATTTTTGACTTTCCATCTACCTCAATTCTATTTATCCCAACATCAACTAAACATGCTCCATCTTTGATGTAAGAACTGTCTACAAACTCTGGTGATCCTAAAGCAGCAACTAACACATCTGCTTGTTTTGAGAAATACTTTAAATCTTTTGTTCCACTGTGACAAAGCGTTACAGTAGCATTTCCTAGTTCTTTTAAACTAGCTAAAATAGAAATGGGCCTACCAACGATATTACTTCTACCGATAACGACTACATGCTTGCCATTTAAATCTATATTAAAATGCTTTAAAATAAACATAATACCCTTAGGAGTACATGGCACAAACCTAGGCTTACCTATGGATAATAAACCAGCGTTTTCAGGATGAAATCCATCTACATCTTTTGTAGGAAAGATTGCATTAAGGACTTTTTCACTATCTATATGTTTTGGGAGCGGTAATTGCACTAAAATACCATGAAATTCAGAATCAGTATTTAACTTACTTATTAAAGACAATAATTCGTCTTCAGATACTGTTTCCTCTAATCGAAACACATCAGTTTTAAGTCCTAAAGATTCAAATTTTTTGGTCTTGTTTTTTACGTATATTTCAGACGCAGGATTGTTACCAACTAAGACTGCGGCTAGCCCAGGAACAATGCCATGGTCTTTTAAGTGACTTATTCTACTTTCAAGACTTGAATAAAGAGCTTTACTGGCTTCTAAGCCAGATAATATTGACGTTTCCATTACGATATCCTTTAATCTGTAATTTCTTCGATTCGTTCAATTAACGATTTTACTTTGGACTCAACCTCACCTTTAAATGAGTATTCTCCTCTACGAGCACCAAATAATTCATCAGAAATATTCATAGCTGCCAAAATAGCTATTTTTGATGCATTCATGGAAGATGGAACTGATCGTTGAACTTCATGCATTTTTTTATCTACATAAGCTGCGACTTCCTTAATATAATCCTCATTTGAAGAAGCTCTAATTGGATACTCTTGTCCAAAAATTCTAACGTTTACTAGTTTTTTATTTGATTCCATATCAACCTCTAATTATCTCTTAATTTAGCATTAAATTTCTTAGAAACAATATTTATAATTTCAGCAATAATTGAATTTACATCGTTGTCTTCAAGTGTTTTTTTAGATGATTGAAAGTTCAATGAAAATAAAACATCCTTGGATGATGTGTCTTTTTTTGATTGATAAATATCAACCGGAATTACATTTTGTAATATAGACTGATTAATTGATTTCATTGTTTTGACAACATCACCAACTTGAATACTGCTGTCCATTTTAAAATTTAAGTCTCTTTGCAAATTTGGGAAAGTTATAATATCCTCTACCTTAGTGCTATAACTACCATAATTAGTAAAAATCTCTGGATCGATATCTAATACTACAACTTCATGTTTATGAGCTATACCTAATTGTTTTAGTAAAGAATCTTTAATTACACCTAAACCACCAATAACTTGTTTTTTACCATCAATAATTGAGAAATATGGATCGCAGTAATGATGTGACTGTTCGGAATACTTAACTTTTATACCCAGTCTTTTATCTTCAAAAATATTGGAAGCCACACCTTTTAAGAATGCAAATGAAGCAGGTATAGAATCAAAATGTACATTTTTTGAAAATACATCACCATGAACTAAGCACGATAAACTACTTTTCTGAGCTATATCCTCTAATTTATCTGTTTTACCCTCAAAGATTGTTCCATATTCATAAATCAACGTATTTGCAGATCCATTTCGATAATTAAAATCTAAATTCTTTAATAATCCTGAATGAAGATTTGTTCGCAAAGTATTCATTCTTTCAGACAAAGGATTCATAATACTAACAGCATCTTTTCCAAACAACTTCAATTCTTCAATATCTTCAAGTGAATTATTATAAGATTGATGAAATCCTAAGGAGGATAAATGATGTTTTAATGAAGAAATAGTAGATTCTTTATCGTTTGCATATTGCATAATAGAAGAATAATTAAAAGACGACTTAATATTGTCATAACCATAACATCTAAACACCTCTTCAATAAGGTCTGTTTCTACCTCTAAATCAGTTCTAAATGTAGGAATAGAACAATTCCAACCAGTTTTTGTTTTTTCAGCATCTATGTGAAGTCCTTTCAGTATAGATTCTACGTCTTTTGAGGGAATTTCTTGTCCAGCATATTTGAGCAGTTTTTCAAACGATAAATCAACAGAATTATTGTCTAAGCTCATTGAACATTCATCAGTAATCACAGACTCTAAAGTACCACCAGCAACTTCTTGCATTAACTGGACAATCATATTGAATGCCTCTAATGCAGCATTTGGGTCTGTACCTCTCTCAAATCTTCTAGATGCCTCAGATAATAAATTTAATTTTTTAGACCCTTTTCTGATAACAACTGGGTCAAAATAAGCACTTTCAATCAATACTTCTGTGGTTGAATCAGTAACAGAGCTATCCATCCCACCTATAATACCAGCTAAAGCAACGGTATTTTTTGTATCCGTAATCACCATATGATCGGTACTTAATTCATATGTTTCTTCATCCAAAGCATCAAATTTTTCACCTTTTTTTGCCCAAGAAACCTTTATTGCAGGTTTGGTTAATTTTTTTAGATCAAAGACATGTGTTGGATGACCAATTTCCAAAAGCATAAAATTAGATATATCGACAAGGTTATTGATGCTCTTCTGACCAACTGATTTCAAATATTCTGCCAGCCATTTTGGAGAAGGTCCTACCTTTACTCCCTTCATTGTACCCGCAATATAGCGTGTACAGCCGCCTTTTTTATCTAATTCGATTGATACAACGTCTTTAGACTTTGGGTTTAATTTTACGCTATTTATTGGAGTTTTTAGTTTAGACCCTACAATTGTTGCTACTTCCCTTGCTATGCCTCGATGACTTAATGCAAAAGCTTTATCTGGAGTTACTTCAATATCAATGGCATCAAATAGTGGACCTAACACTTCTTTAATCGGTGTTCCTGCCTTATTAGACTCATTTAACACCATAATACCATCATGCTCTTCTGAAATTCCAAGCTCTCTTTCAGAACAAATCATTCCAAAGCTTTCTACGCCTCTTATTTTAGCTTTACCTATTTTGAAATCGCCTGGAAGAACAGCTCCAACTTTTGCAAAAACTATTTTTTGACCAGCATCGACATTTGGAGCTCCACAAACAACACTGAATGTTTCTGATCCATCTGAAACAGAACATAACTTAAGCTTGTCAGCATCAGGGTGCTTTTCTGCTTTTAAAACGTCTCCAACAACTAAATTTTCTAAAGAATCAAAATCTGATGCTACTTCAGACTCAAATCCTCTCATGGTTAGCTTTTCAGCTAACTCAGTAGCAGTTAAATCAAAGTCAATGAACCTTCTTAGCCAATGTAACGAAACTTTCATTAAAACTGCTCCAAGAAACGTTTATCATTCTGATAAAATAATCTGATATCTTTTATACCATATTTAATCATGGCAATTCTTTCTACTCCCATACCAAAAGCAAATCCTTGATATTTTTCATTGTCATATCCAACATTATATAAAACATTTGGATTGACCATACCACAGCCTAAAATTTCCATCCATTGATTTAACTTACTATTCCAGATATCTACTTCTGCACTGGGTTCAGTAAATGGAAAATAACTTGGTCTAAAACGCATTTTTGTATCTTTTCCAAACATTTCCTGAACAAAATACTCCAAGGTTCCTTTCATCTCAGCAAATGAGGAGGATTCATTGATAACCAACCCTTCTACTTGATTAAATAAACAAAAACTTTTATAACTCACTGCCTCATTTCTAAACACTCTACCACAACATATGTATCTTAAAGGCGGATCTTGATTTTCCATTAAGTGAATTTGAACATTGGATGTATGTGTTCTAAGTACAGCATTAGGATTGATAAAAAATGTATCCTGCATATCTCTTGCTGGATGATGTTTTGGTACGTTTAATGCTTCAAAATTATGATAATCATCATCAATTTCAGGGCCGTAAGCAACAGAAAATCCAATCGATTGAAAGATAGATTTTATTTCTGAAGTAATTTGTTCTAATGGATGGATATTTCCATCAGGTAAATTATATCCTGGCAATGAAAAATCTACATCGCTTGAAGCAGAGTTTTCACTTTTGTTGCCTAAGACATTTTGATACTGTTCAGTTAATTGATTTTTTAGGATATTTAATTCTTTTCCAAAGCGAGGTTTTTCAGAAACAGGTAGTTTATTAAACTCTTCAAACAATGATGCAAGCTGCCCATTTCTACCTAAGTATTTGATTCGAAAATTTTCTAGATCTTTGGAAGTCTTTGACTTGGATAACTCTTTAGAAAATGATGTCTTTAATCCTTTAATGGTTTTATCTAATGACATCGTATTTTTCTATTTTTTCTTTAAGAATTTTACGAGATCTTCAAAGACAGTTGGGTTATTAACAGCTAAATCTGCTAATACTTTTCTATCTAAATCGACCCCTTTCTCCTTCAATAAATGTACAAAATTTGAATAGGATAAACCATTTAATCTTGATGCAGCGTTAATTCTTACAATCCAAAGTCTTCTGAACTGACGTTTCTTCTGTCTTCTATCTCTATAAGCATATAGACCAGCTTTAGTTACTGCATCTTTAGCTGCTTTAAAATTTCTACTTCTAGCACCAAAATAGCCTTTTGCAAGCTTTACAATTTTTCGATGTCTTCTATGTCTTGGAACTGAACTATTTGATCTTGGCATCTTAACTTCCTGCTTTCGCCATCATTTTTTTCATACGTTTTTCAAAAGATGGGGCTACTACTGTAGCTTTTTTTGCAGAACGCTTCACATCTTTATCTCTACGAATAAGCATGTGACTGTGTCCAGCTTTATTACGTTTCAGCTTACCTGAACCAGTAACTTTAAATCTTTTTGATACGCTTTTTCTTGTTTTTTGTTTTGGCATATTTATTTCCTATTTCGGGGCTAATATTATAGATTTTTTTCTTCCAGTCAAAGGAGAATCTTTTTCTAGCTCTGCATGCTCACTTAACGTCGATAAAACACGTTGCATTAGCTCTTGCCCTAAATCTTGTCGAGACATTTCTCTACCTCTATACATTAAAGTTAATTTTAACTTATAACCTTCAGATAAAAACTTTTTACCCATCTTAAGTTTATTTTCTAAATCATGATCACCAATATTTGGTCTCATTCTTAATTCTTTTACTTTGATAATTTGTTGTTTTTTCTTGCTTTGCTGTGCTTTCTTTTTTTCTTCGTATTTAAACTTGCCAAAGTCCATAATTTTGCAAACTGGAGGTTTTGCATTTGGTGAAATCTCAACCAAATCTAAACCAGCTTCCTGAGCTTTAATTAAGGCTTCTTTTACGCTTACAACTCCAATTTGCTCTTTATTTTGACTGATGAGCCTTATTTCATCAGCATAAATTCTTTCGTTTACCCTTATTCTTTGTTTTTTAATTCGAAACTCTCCTTTCGTTAATTTCAGTTAATACTTCATTGGAAAAATTATCTAAAGATAATTCTTTTTGCTCTTTTATAAACCTTCTTCTGATAGTTACAGTTTTATTTTCAACTTCTTTTTCACCAACAATAATCATGATGTTAATTTTTTGTAATTCTGCATCCCTAATTTTTGAACCTATTTTTTCTGATCGTTTATCCAAATAAGCTCTGATACCTTTAGATTTGAGGTCTTTGGTGACTTTTTCTGCATAATCATTATATTTATCAGAAACAGGCAATACAATTACTTGTTTTGGCGCTAACCAAAGCGGGAAATTGCCTCCAAAATGTTCGATTAGAAACCCAATAAAACGTTCATGTGTTCCCAGAGGTGCTCTATGAATACAAAGAGGTGTTTTTGAGGTACCATCGTTATCATTATATGTTAAGTCAAATCTTTCAGGAACAGCAAAATCTACCTGATTAGTGGCTAAGGTAAACTCTCTTCCAATTGAACTCCAGACCTGAACATCAATTTTAGGACCATAAAAAGCAGCATCTCCAACAGATTCAACAAATTTCAGATTAGCACTTTTAAGTGCATTTCGAACATCGTCTTCTGTTTTTTTCCATAATTCAGCATTATCAATAAATTTTTCACCTAGCCCTTTTGGATCGTGAAGACTTAATCTCATTTCATATTTTTCAATACCGAAGATTTTGAAGTAATCCATATAAAGATTACAAACCCCTATAAACTCATCTTTAAATTGTTCTTCCGTACAATAGATGTGAGCATCATTCATCTGCATACTTCTTACACGCATTAATCCAAATAATTCTCCCGATTTTTCATATCTATAACATGTTCCATATTCAGACAATCTATATGGCAAATCTCTATAACTTTTAGGAGTGTTTGCAAAAATTTTATGATGATGAGGACAGTTCATTGGTTTCATATAATAGTCAATACCATCAACATCCATTGCCGGATACATGCTAGAGATGTAATGCTTTAAATGACCGGACTTTTCATAAAGCTCTCCTTTCGTTAAATGTGGAGTTTTAACTCGTAAATATCCGCTTGCTGTCTCTTTTTCTTTAGCTAAAGCTTCCAATTGGTCAATCATCACAGCTCCATTAGGAGTCCACAACGGTAGACCAGGACCTACTTCATCATCAAAAAAATATAAATCTAATTCTTTT
Source organism: uncultured Fidelibacterota bacterium (assembly GCA_902538565.1). Lineage (GTDB taxonomy): Bacteria > Fidelibacterota > Marinisomatia > Marinisomatales > Marinisomataceae > Marinisoma. The sequence goes on from CACBFQ010000002.1 coordinate 18,050, forward strand.
CCTATTTTTCTATGATCACGTTTTTTTTGCTCTTCAAGCATATTTAGATATTTTTTTAAATCTTTTTCATTTTGAAATGAGGTACCATATACGCGTTGCAAAGTTTGATTATTTTCGTCAGCTCTCCAATAAGCTGCAGAAGATGATAACAACTTAAAGTGTTTGATAGTGCCTGTTGATGGCACATGCGGTCCTCTACATAAATCTGTAAATTCCCCCTGTGAATATACCTTTAAAATCTCATCTTCATCTAAGTCGTTAATGATTTCAACTTTATAATCTTCCTCAATATTATCAAAGAAGCTCAAAGCTTCATCTCTAGATTTCACTTCATAAATAATTTCAAGATTTTCATTAGATATATTAACCATCTCTGCTTCAATTTTTGCTAAATCTTCCTCCAAAAAAGGAGTTTCAACATCAAAATCATAATAAAATCTATTCTCTAAATATGGACCAATAGTTACTTTAGTTTTAGGAAATAATCTTTTTACTGCCTGGGCCATTAAATGAGCAGTACTATGCAAAAGAACACTATGACCGTCTTTACTTTTTGAATCCATAAATTGTAATTCGCAATCATTCGAAAGCTGTGCAGAAAGATCAGTAAGAACGCCATCAACTTTACAAATTATAGAATCCTTTGATACACCTTTTGTATCAGTCATAATTTGAAGAGGAGTTACACCTTTTGGAAACTCTTGAGAGTTTAGGCCTTTAATATTTACTAAAATATTACTCACAAGGCAGCATTATCAATTAAAAATATAGCAATGGTAAAAGCACCGAGCATTCCAGCAACTCCTACCCTATGTCTTCTGACTAAGGCTTTTTCAGCGTCTGTTAGTTCTGATCCAGTTAGATCTGAAGCGAGAACTTGCTCTTGTTTATCATCGTAATACTTGGCATAAAATTGATCTAACCAATGCATTCCTTGCTCACAATTATTATCATCTGAATCACAATAAGTTAGAAAAACTGATTCACTAGTTCCAGGAATCGGTCTTACATTTTTAGTACCCATTTTCATTCTTTCAAATTCTTCCTGAAGTAGTTCAAACTCAGCAACATCTCTTGCGTCAAAATCAAAATTTTGTAACTCGTTTGTTAGATATTGAAACTGTGATTGAGGGTATAAGCTTATAGTATAGACCTGATTGTCGGTAGGTAATGATATAACTGCTGGAAACGTTCTTTCAGTAGACAGCCATGTTGAATTCCATACAAATACGTCTGCTACTGCAGCGTTAGAATAGATGTTAACTCTTGATTCTCCTCTTTCAAGTGATCGATAATTTTCCTGCCAGTTATCGCTGGCAGGATTTTCTGCTTCCATATCCCTCCCACTTTGGGCAAACGATAAGCTAATTAGGAGAATGATGCTTAAAAACGTTTTAAATGAATTCATTAGAGAAAATTTACTATAGATGTCGTCAAAAAGATATGTTTTTATCATCTGAAAGAAATGACTTCTTGCTCATAAGCAAAACAACTAATCCAACGATCAAAATATTCTTCAGCTCTTGTTCTTCCATATTGGGATACTAGCACTTCAAAAATATCATAATTTTTCTCTTCTAAATAAGGATCTGCTATAAACATATAGGTCAAAGTACCATCCTCGTTTTGCTCTTCTGGAACTAAAAATTTTAAACTTTTAAAGACCTCCGTATCCTCTCTTTTCATAGCTGGCATTATAACTGTCTTTGTTAACATCTCAAACTGCCCAGCTCTTTGAGGAAGAATGTAATTTATTGCAACCATAGTCTTGCCATTTTTTGCATATACTGTGTTTGAATCATTAGCAGATTTATTTTCATTATCTACAACTGATTTATTTCCAATTGATACGGGTACAACACAGCTATAACAAGTAAAAACAAAAATCATTATTAGATGTTTCTTCATGGTTTTATATCCTAGAATAAGTATTGAAATTTGATAAAAAATTGTCTGTTATTTTCGCTAATGCCTGAAAAAATATTATCATCTACATCTAAAAGTTCATTAATACCAAAGTAGAATGCAGAAAAAGCACTAGGCTGGTATGTCAAAAGAGGCTCAATAAACCAACTTTTTGAGAAATCGCTATATTGTACTTTAGATCTCAATGATAGCTTTGGATTAAATGCATGTTTTGCTCTAAAGTTTAACAGATATCCATCAAAAAAATCTTTTGCATCTTCATATCCAAGACCAAGTGAAAGCTGTGTATTATCTGAAAGTTGATATTCGGTATAAAAATCAGCTCCCAATGAATTTGTTACAATAGGAGTATCAATATAGCGTATGATTTGATCACGGAATGATAGCGTAGTGTAGTACAACACTTTAGAGCTAGGTCTAATACTTGCTCTAAGAGAAAACTCATTCATTCCTTTGAAATCCAAGCTTTTGTACACTTTGTCAGAATATTCATATGATAGGTTCAGATTTAAGGTGTTTGCAAATTCATAATTTGCTTTAAGCTCATATTCGCTGTTTACAACTCTGCCGTCATAATTTTCTTTATGAACAATAACGCCAGTATAGGATGATTTTAATAAAGTATCGCTATCGTGATATATTGATTTACTACGTTGAAATTTAAACCATTTTGTAGAATTGTTTCTTTCAAATCCGTTACTAGTTCTAAAACCTGGTGACCTTAATCTTGCAGTAAAAGATTTTCCATCTGTTCTGGTGCGATTTGTAGCATTAAAGCCAATAGCATACCCACTGATTGACTCACCATCAAATTCTGTTGTGTATTTTCCATTATCAAATGTTTGAATTTCATCTTCTTCAGGAGCGTATTCACCATTTTCTGACTCTTCATGACTAGAGGTTGCTATATGCGCTGATAAATGCCAATTTCCTCCTGGGTGAGAGTGTAAATCTAAACCAACATTACCGATATTCCCTGCCCCTTCGAAATTACGAATGGACGTAAAGGCACCTATGTGTGAACCATATTTTAACATTCTTTTTAATCTTAAAACATACGTTTGACTTTCACCCAGGTTTACCAATGTGCTGGTCTCTTCAAATGGTAATAACAAAGAAGAATTTTTATCTTTAGCGGAAATTATTCCATATGATGTTTTTCCTATCTTTCCTGTAAATTTTCCAACAACTGACGGGTCATTTATCGTTCTTGAGTAAAATAAATTTATATAACCTCTTTGAGGATCAAACTTGAATAATTCAGCTCCCTCACTGAAAAAAGGTCTTCGTTCAGGAAAAAATAAGGCATTCACCTCATTAATATCGTTTTGAATATCATCAGATTCAATTTGGCTAAAATCTGGATTCAATGCTACTTCAAGCAAATCAACTGATGAAACATAGTATTTTGCAAATAAAGATGCTTCATCATTGGATGAAGTTGTATTATTGATTTTATCTTCCGAATAACCACCAACAATTGATGGAATAAATTCTGTTCCTCTAGAGGATTGCTGAGGAACGTATAAATTTTTTAAAAAACCTAATTGACAGGTTTGACACTCAATTCCATCTATTTGATTTGCCCAATGCACAAAATGTCCTTGCATGTCAGGAGTTGTAAACAATCTTCCAAAACTTATTCTCCAAGTTTGAATATCAGCTAAAGAATATCTTAAACTTGAAAAAGGGATAGAAAACTCTGCTTGATATCTATCATCAAAAATTTGAACAGCAGTATCGTAAATGATATCAAGATTTGTATCAAATCCGTAACCTTCTCTACCATCAACTTGAATATTTCCAGCACTGACTCCTATTCCATATGTTAATGACTCATCATCAAATGTATCAATAGCGATGTAAACTCTATCATCATTGCCTTCAACCTCGTCGCGATTAGTAATGGTATAGGTTAAATTTTCTCTATCAACATATGCAATAAATGCAACATATAAGTTTTTATCATCATAAGTAATTTTAGCTTCGGTTTTGTAAGGTGAAAGCAAACCCTGATAAATCCCACGATCTGTGAAATCAGTTGCAATTTGTGCATTAATCCAGTCAATTTCGGACAAGTCACCGTCAATTATAATTTTGGAAGAGGATTTTAGCGGATTATAAACTGGCCGCTCTGTTAAATCTTTATAAGACTGACCTAGAGAAAATGTTATTATTAAAAGTGTAAAAATTATCTTCTTCATATTGCCTGTAATTATAAGTAAAAAAAAGTATAAAAAATATACTAATTATTTGACTGAAATTACTTGAAGAAGTTCCTAAAAAATATAATTAACACCAATATTTAAACTTCGTGGCATTGATGGTCTAACGCCGTAAGGACGCCTTGCAGCGATACTATTATCATTTAAAAAATTATTTATATTAAATGATAATGTAACACTATTGTCAAAGGCATATCTCATGCCAACATCAATAATGGTTAATTCATCAGTTGAATTAGATTTATATAACCTTCCAGAACCAGCAACTGTTCTCATTTTTGGAGTTTTTTTCAAACTAATATTTGATGAGAATTTTTCAACATTTAATCCAAGATTGAATGTAATTAGATTATCTGGTATGTAAGGTAATTCGTCTCCTTTTAACACTTTACCCCAAAAGCCATCAAATGACTCTTGAAATTCTGAGTTTGTGTTTGTCCAAGACATTTCGAATGGTATTTGCATTGAACCGGTATCAACAAGGATTCTTCTTAAATACAACTCTAAACCTGAAATATCAACAGCACCACCATTAAATATTTCGTCCGTTCCTCCTCCAGAAGCAGCAGTATCTGCCCCAATGAGATTTTCATAACTATTTGTAAAAAAAGTAACCTCTAAACTATTTAAACCTTTATTAGATTTAAATCCAATTTCAGTATTAATACTAGTCTCGGGTTCAACCGCATTCTCTTCTACTCCAGATGTACCTGGTCCTGGAGGTGCAAACCCTTTGTGAACTCCTACAGAAACCGATTGATAATCATTTAAAGCATATTCAAATCCAATACCTGGAACAATCACATCCATAGTATGCTGTCTTTGGGATGGAGTTTCAGATCTATCAGGATCTGTCTTGCCCCAATCATCTCTTTTTAGTACAATTTCTTCATATCGTGCTCCAGCAGTAACAGTTATATCTCCATAAGTAAATCTATCCTCAGCAAAAAGAGCTGTCGCTTCAGCAGAATCAATCCGATTTGAATCTGAGCCTTTTGTTGCTTGAGTTGTCATTATTAGTTTACCATTTTGCATACCATAACGATCTTCCCACTGGAATCTATCCATTTCATCGCTATGAATTCTTACTCCAGCCTGAATATCATGATTACCAGCATTAACATTAAATACTGCTTGAATCCCTGAAGAATAATATTCTCTATTATTAGCCTTAATTCTATAAGCATCATCAACACTATTTTCTGCATTCATCAGTAAATAAAATTCATTCCATTCGTCTGAAGTAGGCTTTGTAATTGAGCTCAAACTCATACTATTCACCTTATTCAGCTTGTACCAATTTCTTGCAAAATCATTACTATATCCTATTATAGCTAAACTCATATTATCATTGAGTTTTGCAGCATATGATAGCATAATTTGTGAATGATCCGCATCCATTTCATCAAGCGTAGTTGCTCTATATCTTCGTAATGGATTATCACTATAATCTGCGTCTGTTAACCCTAAATAAGTTTCATCTGACAACTCATCTGTCATGGAGTATTTAAATTCAAGAGCATGTGACTCACTGAAACTATATCTTAACTTTGTCATAAAGTCAGTTTTATCGTATCCAGTATCTCCCCCGCCATCAAGCTCTTTGAAACCATCCATTTTATCAGAGTATAATTCAATTAAATAAGCAAAATTACCCATTGAATCACCAGATCTGACTTGCATGAGCCTTTTACCGAAACTTCCAATATCTAATGATACTGAATTAAGTTTTGAAGTTGGAATTGAAGTTGAAATATAATTTAAAGAACCACCAGTAGTAAATGGACCATGTTTTATTTGAGTCGAACCTTTTCTTACCTCTATTGATTCCATTCTACCAGCAGTTGGTGAATAATAAGCTGCTGGTGAAGCATATGGAGCTGGAGCAATAAGAACACCATCTTCCATAACATTAAGTTTTTCCATTCTTAATGAACCTGTTCCTCTTACACCAATATTCGGTCTTAAGCCTAAGCCATCTTCTTCGGAAATATATACACCTGGAATTCTACTAACAATTCTATGGATATCTGTGTATCTAAATTGATCTAATTCAGATTTACTAACCACATCGCTTGGTTCAGCATTTCTAAGAAACATACCCGTAGTAATACTTTTTGATTCTGCAAGTACTTCAACAGCATCTAAGGCAATCGGTTTTGTTGAATCTGATTCGGCAACAACATTAGGATTGTTTGCTAAAACTAGGTTAATAATTAATACAAAAAATATAATTTTTCTCATTTTTTCCATCTTATTGAGATTCAGTCTCAGAATTATAAATAGAAAAAAATAGAAAAACAAGTACTATTGAGATTTCATCTCATTAAAAAGAAATATCTAGAATTATCTCCTTATTTTTCCTCAGAATCGTTAAGGTTGAACTATCACCAGGTTTTAGCGATAATAGAGCCTCTAGGTAATTATCCATTGAATTGATTTCAAATTTGCCAATCTTCTTAATTACATCATTTTTTTTGACTCCTGCATTAAAAGCTGGACTATCTTTTGTAATTTCAGCAACCTTGAATTCTGGTTTTTCCGTAGGATAAACTGGTCTTGCTCCAAGGGAAACTTTTATTTGACTCCATCTTGAAGGTCTTTCAGCATCATCAAACTTTGTATAAACCAATCTATCATTTAAATCGCTAAAATGACCAACTACTTTATCTGCTAGATCTGCGATATCTCTCAAACCTTCATAATTGACTAATTCTTTTTCATCTCTTGGAGTATGGTAGTCATCGTGTATTCCAGTAAAAAAGAATATTACAGGAACTTCGCTTTTGTAAAAGTTCCAATGGTCAGATGCGCTAAAAAGATTATCTCTTTGAGTAGTGCCTGTGCTATATGCAACAATATTAAAATCAGAATTTTCTAAAAATGGATTAATTTCTTTTTCAAAGTTGGTAGCAGAAGGAATTCCTCCAAGATATAACGTTCTGTCATTGTCTAACCTGCCAACCATATCAAGGTTAACCATCAGTTGAATTTTTGAAAGATCAATTGTAGGATTTTGTACATAATATTCTGATCCTAATAGACCTAACTCTTCGCCTCCATAAAGCATGAACACTAATGTTCTTTTGTGATTATTCGATTTTGCATATTTTTCAAAAAGCTCCATAACCATTGATGTTCCTGAAGCATTATCATCGGCACCATTATTTATATCATTTTTAGGATTTGCAGTGGAATCATAGTGACCTCCAATAACAATAAATTCATCTTTTAATACCGGGTCATTTCCAGGTAAAGTAGCTATAATATTATAAGTTTTAACGGTTCTATCTTCAGGCTTAATATTTCTAGTTCTCTTTGCTGGAACATAATGTTCTTGAACTTCTACAAACCTTGGAGCAGGCTGAGAAACTGTATTAAAAAAGTTAACAATATAGTCTTTAGCCATTTCATCACCAATAGTTCCAGGTGCTCTTCCTTTTAAATGATCTGATGCTAGATAACCTATATGGCTTTTAAAGTCTTTAACAGTGATCTCTGAAGTTGTTGGACTCACTTCAAGATTTGATTTATTTAAATTTAATAATGAGGCTTCAGTTGAGCAGGAAACCAGAAATAATATTGATGTTAATATAATTGTTCTCATTTTTTCCTTTCTATAACATATATGCTACTAAAACATAACTTAATGTAAAGATAATGGTTAAAACTATTATAAAAATATTAAAATGTTTATCCATGACTGCTTTAATTGGTTCTCCGAAAAACCTTATTAACAATCCTATGATGATAAATCTCCCTCCTCTGCCTAAAATGGAAGCGATAATAAATGTTGGAAGATTAATTTGAAATACACCCGCAGTAATTGAAAAGACTTTGTAAGGAATTGGTGTAAATGCTGCTGTAAATATTACTAAAAAATTATGCGCATCGTACTGAGAACCAACATTATCAAATACCTCTGGTGTAAAACCTGGAATTATACGGAAAAAAAAGTTTGCAACTCCTGTTAACTCACCACCTGGAGTATACCATAAAAAATATCCTATCATGAAACCAAATACTCCTCCTAATACAGAACCAAGAGTGCACATGAAGACGTAATACATAGACTTTTTAACTTTTCCAAGACATAGTGCCATCAAAAGTGGATCAGCTGGAACTGGAAAAAAAGAAGATTCAGCAAAAGCGACTAAAAACAATGCTAACGTACCATATGCACTTTTTGCCCAAGATAAAACCCATTGATATAGGCTCTTTAATGGTTTCATAATTTATCTAATTTTAACCATTTTTTTGGCTTTGACAAACTGCCCGCCATTTGGATTTTTTGGAGTATACATTTGACAAAAATAGACACCTGAACTTACTTCATCGCCATTCTCATTCGTACCATCCCAAATAACTGTATAGTATCCTGCATTTTTGTCTTCGTTTACAAGAGTTCTTATAGTTTGACCTCTGATATTGAAAATTCTTATTACCACGTTTTGCTCTGAGGGAACATCATATTCAATAGTAGTAAAATTCGTAAATGGATTAGGATAACTCTGTCTTATTGCTAAAATATCAGGAATAAGCTGTCTTCCATCAATTCTCATTTGACCGTTTAAAAGAGATGCTGAACGTGATAATGAACCGTCGCTCGCAATAACATTCCAAAACCCTTCAAGCACTGTAACTGTATCCGTTTGAGCAGCCAAATCTTTCAAGGCCCAAGTTTTATAATTATCTGTGATATACTCGCTTTCATCCATTGTTAAGAATTCTAGCCCTTGATATCCTATCATTCGATAAGAAACATCATCACCATCTATATCTGTTGTGGCATTCCACACAAACCTTAATGAATCATTTACATTTTCTGGGGTTATATATAAAGTTCTAAAATCTATTCCTGTTATATATTCTCCATCTGAAATAAAATATTCTCCAACAGTACTGAAACTTGCAGGCGCATCATTGACTGGTAATACTTCGGCGTTAAATGAAACCATAGTTGAATCAACACCGCCCCCAACAGTTCCACCATCATCTTTAACAGTTAAAGTAATTAATGATGTACCATATTTATCTTGATTTGGAATTAATGATAAAAGTATTGGATCAACTGCTGGATCATAATCTATAGAAACATCTGAAAATAAATCGTCATTATCAGAAGTTGCATCTATTGTAATATTTTGAGGATTAATATCATTTCCGTAACTAATACTAGTTAATACAACATCATATCTATTATCTTCAAAGAATTGAACATCATCTGGTACATCTATTGTTGGTGCCTGATTAGGGACGAACACAGGCTTTACTTGAATCTCGTCAGTAAACAAACTTTCTTGTCCATTAGCAGTTACTGAAAGTCTATAATAATAGAAAATATTCTCATCCAAATTAGAATCTGTAAATTCAAATGTTGGATAGTTTATACTTGTTAATAAGTTTGAAGAATCTGGGGTAAATCCAGGCTCTAGCGATCTATAAATATTTACTGTACAGGAAGATATACAAATTAAATCTTGCCAATTTAAAGTAACATTTCCGTCGCTAGGAATCGTATAAGTCACCTCTGGTGCAGGCGCAGGTCCGCTACCGCTAGGACTAACAACAAATAGTCCTTCATCGATACCTGTTACAACAATACTTCCACTGCCATAATAAGGGAAATTACTCCATGTACCATCAAATTGAGTATTATTACTAGATGGATACACATCAAAATAAGCTGATTCAGTTGGATTAGAAATATCTGAAATGTCCATCACTCTTAATCCAGCAGTATAATGAGACATATAAACATTATTACCAATAATATAATTATTATGATCAATAGCTGGTGTTGGGCCAAAGTACGTTTTATGTACTACTGGATTATTTAAATCTTCTACATTCCAAATTAAAGTTCTGGTATTATTATAAGCATTATTTGACTCATCTAACTCATCATTTACAATGAAATATCTGTGATCTTCGGTTAACCAGCCTTGGTGCGTATAATAGTTGTCATAGCTTCCAAGACCAATAGTCTTAGCACCGCTATTATCATCTGACTTCGTGCTAACATCTGCAATCCACACTCTGGTTTCATTTGAACCAAAACAAATCTCTTTTCCAACATATGCTGAATCAGGACCATCGTAAACAACGCACTGAACATCATGAGAATATCCTGTATTTGATCTTCCTGTGTTTGGGTCAGATATACAAGCGGATTTTGTTGGTGAACTTGGAGTGGAAATATCAATAATATGTAATCCTCCAGGTCCACAGGTTTGAGTACCTACAGCATAAGCAAAACCAGTATCTTCATTTATAAAAATATTATGAGCATTTCCAAAACCACTATAATATGCTGTATTAGAAAATGTAAAAGGATTTCCGTTAAAATTTCTTAGCTCAGTTAAATCAAATACCTGCATTCCATGTCCACTTGCTTCAGAAACAACAAATACATGATTTTGATAAACTTTTAAATCTCTCCATGTTGAATTATTAGTTTGGGTAGGCAGTCTACCAATATAAACAGGATTTTCAGGATTAGATATATCCACAAAAGAAGTTCCATTGCTCATACCTACAAGCGCGTATTCTTTTCCAGTTTGAGGGTCAGTCCATCCCCAAATATCATTTAAAGATGTTGAATTAGAACCACCAATTTCCGTTTTATCAGTAAAAGACATTAAGTCCATATCTTTACAAGGATAAGAGCCGGCAAACCCATTTGTACACTCAATTTTATTTTTAATCGATGTACTACCAATACCAGTTGAAAAAGTTGAGACGATGCTTTTGTTTGATGTGCTTAAGTCAAAAGCATAGAGCTTATCATTATAATATGCTCCACTAATCAAAAGATTATCACTCAATACTATATTTCTACCAAAATACTCATCTGATGAGCTTTCTATATAATCAACTAATTCAAGACGATCAGAACCATTGATGATATAATTAAAAATTTTTCCTTCATTAAAAGTTGATATGGAAACTTTATTATCGCGTTCAACAATCTTATATCCAAAATGCGAATTTTCTTCAAGTAAAACAGGTTGAATTTCATAAGGATTTATCCAAGGATTTTGATCTTCATCAGTTCTAGTTGAAGTTAAATAAGGGTACACAAAAACACGACCCTTTCCACCATCATCTTCAAGCGCAGATATATACAAATTATTTTTTCCAACATAGACTGACTCACCAAATTTAATTTTAGTATCCTCGCTTTTTATACTGCTTGGACTTGGAATGTCAATTCCAAATGGCATTCCGTCTTTATATTCAATCATATATACAAATTCTTTCAACGATCCAATGAGTAATTTATTGTTATAAAATGATGTAGAAATACCAAACCCAAACTTATTAGGTCCAATAGCATAACATCCTTCAACATCACCTAGCTTTCTTACATCTATTGTGTGAAAAGGCTTACTTGAAAATCTAGTATTATCAATACTATCTAAGCTATAAACATACACAATACCATCATTATAAAATGGAGATGAAATAGATACATACTCGTCCGTCAATGTAACATTATAACCGAATTTATGAGGTGTTCCAGTTACGTTGGAAGGTACTGGATTCTCAAAAGTATTATGTAGCTCCCACTTTCCGTTATTTTTTTTATATAAATATGCAACACCATGTCCATTCCTGTGTCCTGGAGCGCCAACAATCATGTAATTAGATGTTAAAGCGATGCTAAAACCGAAATCATCACCTGGCATTGGATTTGGTGAAATTATCTCAGATTCTTTTACTAATTGATTTGAAGCTACATTATAAGAATACAAATCTAAAATTCTAGAGGTCAATGATGAAAATGTTTTAGCAGTTACAAGAGTATCATCAAACATTGCAATTGGAACAGATCTTCCTCTACTTAATAGCTCTGCGGAATGACTTTTTCCAAATGATCCACCAAAAATTTGTGAACATATAATCGATATTAAAAATAATTTATTTAGATTTTTTATAATCATCTCAGAAATAAAGTATAAGAATAAAAAGTAAAAATTAGAATTTATTTTTAAGATAAATCTTCTATTGATTCATCAAGAAAAAGGGATTTGTCTATTGCAGTAAAAAATTCCCTAAAAAATTTGATGGATCTTTTTCTTTCTGATCCACCAAAATTAACTCTCAATGATGACTTATATGGTTCTGATTCATTTATAGCTTTGACAGTTACAGTTGCGGAAAGCTTGTAGTCTTTTACGATAACAGTCTCTCCATCGCTTCCTCCGCCGCCAGGTGAATCTCCATCCCAGTCAGAGGCTATCAACCAAGCAATTGCAGCAACAGCGACAATAGCGCCTAGTGCCTTTTGAGCATCTGAAGGTTCTTCTTTTTTAGGTTTTTCAATCTTACTGGCTGTAATTAACCCAAAATCTTCATTTAAAGTATCAATTGTAAACCCTAAGTCTTGAAAAGCTCCAATTGTTGACTGCATTAAGTTTTTAGAGCTTACATCATACTCTCTTGTTTCAACTGCTCTTTGAGCTGCAGTAGACTTTTTTGATGAACCTCCTAATGAGGCGCAACTCATTAACAAAAAGGTTATTAGAAAAGAGTGAATTGCAATTTTTTTAAACATTTTTAATTAATTGCTTGATCTAAAAATAATGATTTATCTAAAGCTGCAAAGAAGCTTTTAAAGAAAAGATCTGAAAACTTACGATCTCCTCCTTCAAAATTTACTCTTAAAGATGATAATATCGGATCAGTTGAAATTTCTTTTACAGTAATTGTAGCAGACAAAGTCAACGGAGCTATTATAACATCATCTTTATTTTCAATCCCAGTTAGTGCTCGCCAGAAAGCTTCAAAGGGATCTTCTTCAAGATTAGTTCTAGTTGCAGTTGTTCCCTGTTTCTTGCTTGCTGTAATTAATCCAAACTCAGCGTTAAGAACATCAATAGTATAACCAAGATCTTGAAATGTTCCGATAGAAGCAGTTATCAACTCTTTGGTGGAAACTTCATACTCTTTAGTTTCAGTTGCTCTTTTTACAGCTGTAGTACGTTCTGGCATCATAGATGCACATCCACTAAGGACAACGCCCAATGAAAAGGCTAGGAGTAAATTTTTGTTCATTTTCCTAGTATTTGATGCTCTGGTACTTAAAGTCCGTGACAATACCTTCTGCATTTAATTTTACAATTAAAGTAAGGTTTTTACTAGAATTTGATGATTTTGAACGACCGCCACCAAAAATACCAAAAAAATTACCACTAGAACCTGCACCAGCTCCAGAAACGCTTGATGATTCAGATTCTTGAGAAATTTTATCGTATGTCCATGCCTCTCCACCATCTTTAGTGCTTGTAACTAAATTTGGTGAACCAAGTAAAGACACCACTTGAGATGAACTCATTCCCTCTTTTAACTGTGATTGAACTTTACCTAAAGTAAAGTCATTTGATTCTGCAGGAGCTGTAGGAGCTTGCATTGCACATCCAGTTAAAATGAATGATAAAAATAATACAAAAGTCAGATTTTTCATTTTTTCCTCTCTATTTTGTTATTTCTAATTTATACATTAAAAATAATCATCTTGTTCCCAGTATAAGCAATTAATTACCTATTTGATATACCAATTTTTAATATTTCCTGTTGATATAAGCTCATCAACTTTTTATACACTGGTCCAATTTTACCATCACCAACTTGATTACCATTCACCGATACGACAGGAATCAAGTCTCTATTTGCGGAAGCTATAAATGCTTCGCTAGAACTCTTTAAATCATTGATTGAAATTACAGACTCACTATGTTCAATTTTTTGAACATCCATTATTCTTAACAAATTTTTTCTTGTAACACTTCCTAAGATTCTACCGTCAAGCTTTGAAGTAATTACAGATCCGTACTTAACAATAAAAAATGAAAAAGTAGTTCCTTCTAAAATTTCATCCTTACTCGTATACAACACCTCATCAAAAGGTCCATTATGCACTAGAGATCTATGTGCTTTCATCCCGCCGTAATATGTATATGGTGTCTTAACTTCAGCATCAATTCTTTCAAATTCATATAGGCCTAATGAAATTCCATTTTGATAAGACTCTTTAGGAAATTTTTTTATTGGAGATGTAACAATAAACAAATCAACTTCTTGTGATGAAACTAAACCTGAAATATCGTCTGGAGCTTTACCAGCAAAAATAATCATAACATTACACTCACTGTTTGAAAAATCATTTTTTTCTAATGTTTGATGAACCAAATCTTTAATATCCTGTTTTGAAAAGAATAAATTCATTTTCATTGCATGAGCATTTCCTACAATTCTATCAATATGGTCGTCAAGGAAAACAGGTACCCCATTATTAGCAGTTTTAAAAAATGTGAAAACCTGATAACCGCGAGTCACACTTAAGTAATTCCCCCTTACAGTAAGACTCACTTCATCAGAAGGAATAAATTTATCTCTTGAAAATGATATTAAACTCATTGTTCTATGTATGTGATTTCTGTTTTGTTGTTCCAATTATTATAACAATCTAATTTATTTAAAATATACCGCAAAATGACTTATATTTTAAAATATGAGAATAATATTATATCTTCTATTGTCTCTAATTATTTCTTGCAATGATAATGCGCAAAGTAATACTGATAATTCAGCTCCGTTTTCTGAAATTATTCATATAGATGATGATTTTTATTTTGAAAAAGGAATCTATCAAGTTGTTGATAATGTCTATGTTGCAATTGGGTATGGTTTAGCCAATTCAATACTTATTGTTGGAGACACTGGCAATATCATCATCGATACAACAGAGGATCCTGAATTAGGAAAACAAATTAATAATGAGTTTAAAAAAATCTCAAATCTACCAAATGAAGCTATTATTTATACACATTCACATGTAGATCATTGGAGAGGTGCTCCAGGGTTTTATGAGGACGATACCAAGATTTATGCTCATACTACATTTCAAAAAGGATTTTTTGACCAAAACAATTTACTTCGACCAATACTTACTGAAAGAGGCATGAAACAATTTGGTCATTTTTTACCAGATAGCTTAAAAAGAGGTCACGGACTAGGCTTTACTCTAAACTTTGACTTTGAACAACCTCCAGTAATTTATCCAACACATTTTTTCGAACTACAAACAAATAAACTCTCTGTAGGTGGCGTTGAACTTGAAATTCAACATAGTCCAGGAGAAACAGATGACCAAATCATTATTTACTACCCAGAAAAAGAAGTAGTTATTAGTGCTGATAATTATTACATGAGATTTCCTAACCTGTATACCATCAGAGGAACATCTTATAGAGATTCAAAGAGTTGGTATAAATCTGTTGATGCTATGAGATCATATCAACCACAATACTTGATTAGTTGTCATGGTCCCTTTCTTTCAGGAAAAGAAGATATAGAACAAAGATTATCTATTTACAGGGATGCCATTCAATTTATTCATGATTATGCAGTTAGAGGTGCAAATGCTGGCAAAACACCAGATGAGCTCGTTGAAGAATTTGAATATCCTGCATTTTTCTTAGAAAATTATGATTTACAAGAAAAATATGGCAAAGTATCATGGAGCATAAGAAACGTTTACAACGGATATTTAGGATTCTTTGATGGTAGAGCTGTTAACTTAGAGCCATTATCTGATAAGATTAGAGCGCAATATATTTACGAATTGATTGGTTCAAAAGATAGATTAATTGAAGAAATTAATAAGGCTAACGATTTAGCAAAATATCAATGGGCTGCAGAGTTAAGCGATATTGGATTATTTAATTTTCCAAATGATAAAGAAATTAAAAAATTGTATAGCTTATCTCTTGAAAATCTATCATTAGCGGAGAAAAATCCAATAGCAAGGAATTATTATCTATCAGAGGCTTATGAACTATCAGAAAAAATATCTCCTTCATTGAAATATACCGTTTCAGCTGAACAAGTAAAAAATATACCTCTTGGCACATTTTTTGAAGCTATGGGACCAAGATTGGATCCAGTTAAGGCAAGAAATAAGTTTATAAGAGTAGGTTTCAATATTACAGATTCTGATGAAAAATTTGGAGTAGTTATACGAAACCAAGTAGCTGAAATATCAAATTTTTATAAAAATGACTATGATGTTATTGTTTCAGTAGATTCAAAGACTTGGAAAGGGATTATTTTAAGAACTGAAAGTGCTGCCGGAGCTATTGCTTCGGGTAAACTCAAAATTGATGGAGAATCACTTATGTTTCTTCAATTCTCCTCACTTTTTGTTAATGATTAATAATCTAAAAGAGTAATTACTTCACCAAATTTTTCAGCAAGCTTTTTAGATCCACCTAGTTTTGGTAGATCAATTAATGCAATTATATGAACTTCTGTTGCACCTAATTCTTGGCAAAGTTCTGCAGTTGCCATTGCGGTGCCGCCAGTTGCAATTAAATCATCAACTACCAAGACTTTATCTCCCTTTTTAATTGCATCTTCATGAATATGTACTGTATTTGTTCCATATTCTAAAGAGAAAAACTTTTCAGCTGCTTTTCTGGGCAATTTTCCAGGCTTTCTAGCTAATACAAATGATTTTGATAAAGCGTAGGCAATTGGTCCAGACCAGAAAAATCCTCTTGATTCAACGCCAACAACTCTATTGAAATCTAAGTGTTTTACCTTATCAACCATAATGTCTACTGTTGATTTAAAAGCTTCAGGATTTTCTAAAAGCGTGGTGATATCTTTAAATACTATACCCTTAATAGGATAATTTTTAACTATTGTTATTGTTTCTTTTATTTGTTCAATATTCATTTTTATTGCGTGCATGATACGCATTTAAAACATGAATTCAAACAAATGATTACTAAGCTTGAATGTTATGTTTTTCACAAAGACCAGAAAGAAAGCCCCATAGTACTTTTACAGTGGACAATCCAGCTTGTTTTGCCAAAATCTTTTCTTCATCTGACAACTTATTCATCAATTCAGCACTTTGCTCTCTATGCTCGACATCAGCATCTTTGTGAACAAGAAAATATTCTAAACCTTCATCAGTCGACACACTATAATGATCTAAAAGTCCTTTAATTTTAGTTTCTGCAATTTCAGGTACCTGTCTTTCATAAGCATATAAAGCTCCTAAACCTTCAGCATATGTAGATCTTGAAAGTCTAAAGAAATTATCAATCATCTCTTTTGTAAAATTCTCATGATCTACTGTTTCAACTGTATTTTCATCTGCTCCAACTGCTAAAGCAAAATTTTTCCATAGCATTGGATGATCTTTATTGAAATCTTCTTCATCGCTAAGATTATCAAGTAAAATTTTTCTATTTTCAATGTCTTCACAAATTGAATGTGTAGCACTGATATAGCGAGGAAACGCCTTTATGTGCTGATAGTACTGTTCTGCGTAATCTTTTAATATTTCTTGATTTAACTCTCCATTGTTCCATGCAACATAAAATGGATGTTTTAATAAATGAAACTCATCTAATTGTTGATTTAATTTTTCTAGATACATTTTTTCTCCTAGTTTAGTTGGCTACCACAATAATCTATATATTAAAATTTAATAATTCAATTTATCCTTTAATTTGATCATACGCTTTTAATGCTATATCTCGAGACTCTTCAATTGATACTATAGGTTTTGGATAATCTTCACCGTAATTAATTCCTGCTTCTTCAAAGACAGAATCATCTGCTTCCCATGGAGCAAATAAAAATTTTGCAGGAAGGTTCTTTAATTCTGGTATAAAATGCTTAGTATATTCACCATCAGGATCAAATTTTTTACCCTGCAAAATAGGGTTAAATATTCTAAAATATGGTGCAGCGTCTGCTCCGCTTCCTGCAGTCCATTGCCAGCTTGCAGTGTTATTTGCCAAATCTGCATCGCACAAGCAATCATTAAACCATTCCATTCCTAATCTCCAGTCAATTAAAAGATTTTTGACTAAGAATGATGCGACAATCATCCTAACACGATTATGCATATATCCTGTTTCCCATAATTGTCTCATTCCAGCATCCACAATTGGATAACCTGTCTTTCCTTTTTGCCATGCTAATAGAAAATCTTGATTAAGAGACCAAGGAAATTTATCAAATCGTTTATTTAAATTTTCAGTGCACATAAATGGAAAATGATATATCAAATAATATGAAAATTCTCTCCATCCTAATTCGCTATGAAAATGAGCAACATCTTTTTCTGGGCAAGCACTCTTATTATCAAACCATATTTGATGAGGTGAGATTTCACCAAAATGTAAATGAGGAGATAAAACAGATACATTTTCTTGGGCAGGAAAATTTCTACCTTCTTTATAACCAGTTAAGCCGTTGTCTCTGAAATGAATATATTTTTCCATTGCAAACCTTTCTCCAATCTTCCAATGCTTATTAAACTTATCCTTCCAATGATGTTTTGGAAGGAGGTTTAATGAATCTATATCACTCGAAAAGGCAAGCTTATCGGAAAAACTATAGTCATTTTTTGCAACAACCTCTCTTGGGCCAGCATGTTTTTTTAAGCACCCTTTTCTATAGAATGGTGAAAAGACTTTATAAGGGGTATTATCATCTTTTAAAATCTCCCAAGGTTCCCACAATAATGAACCATTAAAAGTTTTTACTTCAATATCATTATCTTTTAAAAATGATTTAATTATTGTATCTCTTTCAATTTCCCACGGACTATAACATCGATTCCATGAAAATGACTCAATGTCATGATTGCTTATTAATTCTTTAATAATTTTAACAGGATCTCCTGAAAAATAATTTATTTTACCTTCTAATGAATTGTTCAAAGAGTTAAGAGAATGATGAAGCCACCAGGAGCTCGCTTCTCCGAGATTGAACACTTTTTGAGTGTTATTTACTGTATCAAGGATAAATATAGGCGTTACAGGGCCATTTTGAGCTGCAAAATGTAAAGATGGGTTATCTGATAACCTTAAATCTCTTCTGAACCAATGGATTGCTAATTTACTCATCAAAAACCTCGTTCAATGTACCAGCTAGGCGATATCCAGCAGTAAATAACTGTATTTTGACTATATCAAAGTTTTCATATATATAATCATATCCAAGATAATCACCATTTCTTACATTACTGTAAATTATTTTAACTTTATTTTGAGATTCATCTATCCATTCATTCTCCGACAAAAGCTCAATATTTTCAGAGGAAAAACTAAGTAGTAAATGTGAAGACAATTCAGTATAACTCATTTGGTAATTATCAATCATATTTGTATCCCAAACTCGATGTAAATTTGAATCGTCACCAAACCATTTTACTTTAATATCATTTCCTCCTCTATCTTCACCTCTACCAACGTGTAACGGTTGATGTATATCTCCTATTAAATGAACCAAATATCTCAAATAAAATGCTTTTTCCTCAAATGAAACATCATTGTCTTTCAACTTGGATTTTGAAAGCTTGATTGCTTGAACAATATCTCCTTTTGAAGATTTTTTTGAATTCGCATATGTTATATTTAATGGCATATTTGCATAATGCCATGGGTTGTACTTCCTAAAATCTGGATTTGATCTCATTTCGTCAGACCAAGTACTTGCAATGGCAAGTGACGGATTTTGTAAAATTTTTTTAATTTCAATTTTTGTTTTTTTAGTTAAAAAATGTTCTGCAACTTCTCCGGTAGTGCGATGACCAGTCTTACCCCAACTAAATGCTAAGTTTAATAATAATATAATTTGTAAGAATAGTTTAAAGTGTCGCATTATTGTTTTTCCTTTTATTTTTTCTACATCTTTCACTACAAAATTTAACATCATTCCAAGTCAATCTCCACTTCTTCCTCCATGAAAATGATAATTTACAAACGGGACAAATCTTTGTGGGTAGATGTTCTTTTTTCATGATTTCAGCAATGGTATTACTTTATCACCAATCAATTTAATAGAGTCAGATAATTGTTGATGTGCTAGTTCAGCAACACTCATTTGAAAAGCAAATTGTGTGATACCACCTAAGCTATTACTATGCGCTTTTATCTTTTCAACTACCTCGGAAGGATCTCCTACTACCAATGCACCTGTTTCACTTACGAGAAAATCATAACTTTGTCTAGTAACTGGACCCCATCCGCGCTCTAATCCAATTTTAGTAAATGATTTTTTATATCCATGAAAAAAACTCTCTCTGGCCTTGTCTCCATCTGTTCCTACAAATCCCAATGAATGGACTCCAATCTGAATATCTTCCTCTTTAAATCCTGAATCTATCCATGTTTGGCGATATAAATCACATAACGGTCTAAATCTGTGTGTTTCCCCGCCAATAATAGCAATCATTAAAGGAAGACCTAATTTTGCGGCTCTGACAACAGACTGTGGTGTTCCTCCTACCCCAATCCATATAGGTATTTTTTGTTGATAAGGTCTTGGATGAACCTCTTGTCCTGAAAGAGATGGTCTAAATTTACCAGACCAAGTAACTGCAGTATTATCTCTAATTTTTAAAAGTAGGTCTAATTTCTCTTCAAATAATTCATTATAATCATCAAAACTTAAACCAAAAAGTGGAAATGATTCTCTGAAGGATGCTCTTCCAACAACCATTTGTACTCTTCCTTTCGAAAGCAAATCTAAAGTAGCATAATTTTGAAACAACCTAACTGGGTCAGCTGCAGATAATACAGCAACTGACGACTTAAGTATAATATTTTTTGTAATACTGGAGGCAGCGGAAAGTATATTATGAGCTGCGGAATCTAAATACTCACGTCTATGATGTTCTCCAATACCATAAAAATCTAATCCATATTCGTCTGAAAGATGAATGCGATCTAATAGATTTTTAATGGTTTGATGTCTGTGATCAGCAGAATTATTTTCTGGCTGCTCTAATGATGCAAAACTGTGAATTCCTATTTTCAAACTTTTTTCCTTTTTTTGTGGTGCAAATTATTAGAAAATGAAAATTTTAACAAGAAGGTCTTATTATTTATTTTGATTGTATAGCAGAGTTTTTAAGCCGTAAAAAAACCAAACTGCAACAACTCCCCACCATAAAGCAAAAAACCAATCATTTTTATTTGTTCCATTCCAGTCTAACCGCTCAAAAATAAATGCTTCCACAAACAAATCAAATGCAAGAAGAGTAAAGAATCCAAAAATCCATATGAGAAAAAAATTAAACGATTTCATCAGCTTTTTCCATTTTTAAGCCAGTTGCTTCAAAATCCGTAAAGCTCAATAATTCTTGCATTGTCATGGATTCTGCAAATATTGTTCCAATCTAGCTGATGGACATACTCTCTAATTGAAAGCATTTAATCATCTTCATTCATAGCTATGTTGAATACCATAAATACAACGAAAATAATGCACAAAAAGAACATCGGAAGCTCTATTGGATGCTGAAATGTAAATGGTCCCCATTCTATCATGACGAAATATATATAAAAAGGGGCTAAAAAGCCCCTCTTTTAAACCAAATGAAAAGGATTATTTCTCATTTAATTGTGCTCTTACTCCTAAGATTCCAAAAGTTGGAGCCC
This sequence comes from uncultured Fidelibacterota bacterium, assembly GCA_902538565.1. GTDB lineage: Bacteria > Fidelibacterota > Marinisomatia > Marinisomatales > Marinisomataceae > Marinisoma. Next base: position 39,675 of record CACBFQ010000002.1, read on the forward strand.
ATAATCCTACAAAAACTCCTACTTGTCTTGCTGATGCAGCATTTTCATATCCTGGAACATTTAAAAACAACAATACAGCCATCAGAATTGAAAGAATCATTAAAAGATACCATGAATTTGAGTTCATTTTTCCCTCTGTAAGTTAAGTTTAATAAACACTTAATAATTTTAGTACAAATGCGATAAAAATCAACACTAAAACTAATTTGCTATCTAAGCATACATTAACAACTTTTGCTATCATTTTATCCATTTATAAGTACCTCCAGAAAAATTAACGATGCTACACCAACAGTAAATATTAAAGATAGATAGAATCCTACCTTTGTATCTAAAATTGAAATAAGACCATTTGATATATTATTTAATTGTTTTAGCATGCGTGCATAAAATAAGGCTTTGGAGTTAAAAAAACAAATAGAACTAACTAAAAATGTGTCATGAAGGATAAAAAAGCATTATCTCCGTTAGATCCAATTTCAACTAGATAATTCTTTTTAAATAATCGAACTACCGGAATAAACATATAAGAATATTTGTTATCAGAATATTCCATTCTGTACTGTGCTATAAGCCAGGTTGAGGTTTTTGAATAGTCTACCGTATAAGGACTATATGCTAGACGAGTATTTGAAACTACAGCACTGTTATGAGAATAATATTCAAGCATTTGCACAACCATAAATCTTCTATCTTCCCAGTCTCCGTTTATTCCAACAGTACCCATACTTTTAGAATTCTTAGTATTTAGTCCAACGCTTGAAAGCAAGTAAAGATTTGCTTGAGAATTTTTATTATTCCACCTCTTGGCTAAATAGTTATTGTTAATTAATGCAAAGGTTTCATTTGACTTTCTGTCCTCCAGAAATCTTCCACCAATTAACCAATTGCTAGTCTTAGAAACACCAAACCTTATATCATTGTAACTAGGATTTTGTGTTATCCAAAACACCTTTCCGTTTTTAAATATTACAGGATGAGCAGATATAGCGCTAAATAGAATGATTGAAACAAAAAGTTTTCTAATCACAAATGATTTTTTAGCTTTCAATTTCAGAAGTAAGATTAAATGCTATAGGCTGTAAAATGCCCAGCTTATCCGTGCTGAACTTGGTTAATTTTTCATTCTGGAGAATATAAAGTAAATTTACATCATAACCGGCATCTTCAATAACCTGCACAATTTTTTCAGGATTTATATTTGTTGATTCTAATAGACCAAGCTGTACATATTGAGCATCAATATCTACAGAAACACCATCTGTAAATTTAGACTTGTCGATGAAATCGGTTTTTGCAAAACCTTCGCCAATTCCAAAAGCGCACATTGAACAAACCATTCCTAAAACTTCTACAACTGCCTCGTTTTCATTTATCTTAATTTCTTTATCCTGAATTGATACTTTAGATTGAGAAAATCCAAGGCTTAAAAGCAAAAAAAATACAAAAAACATTTTCATTATTACTTCTCCGATTTATTATATACAATTTTAGTAAATAAAAAATTTTTTGACAAGTAGGTAATTTTATGTGACTAGTAGTTTAACCAGCTCCGCCGCCGCCACCGCCACCGGCGCCACCACCACCAGCTCCACCACCTCCACCGCCATCTCCTGCAAAAGAAGCAGATATGGTTGTACCGGTTGAAGCAATATCACTTACCATGGAAGCTGCAGATGATAAGCTTGAAGTGTCTCCTCCATGACCCATCCAAACAAAGCTATCTGTGTGCTCTGACTCAATATTTTTTATGATACTCTTAAGCTCTTCTGGTTGTGTACCTAGCGCAAGACAATATTGAAGCATTAAATCAGGATCAAATTTTTTAATATCAATCTCACCTTCTTTTAATTTGCTCATAAATAAGCCCCATTGATCATATAATAATTGCCCTTCTTTGGTTAATCTACTACCTGCAATAGTTATAACAAAAAATATAAATGGTGCTATAGATACAAAACCAAGGAAGGTTTGGAACCAAATTGCACAAAAAATAATTATATTTAAAATCAAAAATTGTAGGATTGCTAATCGATATTTTTCATCTTGATAAGACATATCAACCCAACCTCTACCATAAACCTCTTCTTCTTTTAAAGATTTCCAATCTGATGAAAGCAAACTAAAATCACTAAAAACATCTCTAAATGAGGTTTCAGAACCAAATTTTTTCATTCTTTTTAATAACAATTTAGCAAAACTACTTTTTACATTATCTGAATCAGTATTTTTAATTGTGATTTTAAGACGTTTTGATTTAAACCACTTACCTACTTCAACAACCTCAATTTTAAGCTTATTTAATGATGCTAGTTCAAAAAGTGTAGATAATACACCGCCACCAGTAGGTCCAAGCGTTAATTCACGATAAATAAGGCCGTTGACTATTACTGGATGATCATTTGAAGGGAATGATGTGAATTGCTGATTTTCATCAGTTTTTATTTTGAATTTTATAAGATTTCTTCTGGTATAACTAATAAATGTTACTAATGAAAATAATGCTAAAAGACCAATAAAATATTGAGCAAGGTCTTTATCTCTTTTTTTCTTTTCAATTGCAGCTAATGAAAAATTTTCATTATTCACTTTAACATTTACAAAATATGATGATGGAAATATTGTTCTTAATTTCATTTCATTATTACTTGAAAAGTCTGAAGAGAAAAATGATAATGAATCATCTTCAATATTTAACTTATACTTCTTTGAATTAGAAGGATTTTCTATGTAGTAAATAATATCATTTTTTTGAATGTTTGATGAAAATTTTTGTGAAATAGATAAATTTCCTGGTCTTTTATCCCACCTATCAGATAAATAAATCCAGTAAAATTGACTGTCTTTATCACCAATTGTAAATGGATTTTCTAGAGTATACTTGATAGTAAATTTTTTGGTTTCATTGGAAGAATTGTGATAAAGATAAATTCTATAAGAATTCTTTCTTTCATCGATTAAAAATGTACCTTTTTGCTTTGTATCTTTATTTAAATATGCTACATCATTTTCAAAAACTTGAATATTATAGATTTCATCGTACCCTCTTTTTGGAATAACCTGATAAACAAAAGTAAAATCTCCTTTGAAACTAAATTCTCTGGTTTCAATAAAATTAACCGTACCATCATTATTAATTATAGTTTGAATATCTGTAGATACAATTTTGTATGATTTATCTGCTGCATTAAGCAAAGTTGCATTAAATAGCACAATGAATAAAAATTTAATTGAATAAATAAACTTTCCCATGCTGTAAAGTACACTTTACATACTATAATGTCAAAACTAATTTTTTAAGAAAAAAGGATAGTTTTTTATTAAATTATAAAACTTTAAGAGCTTTATGCCATTTTTTTGCATACCAAAAAGTTCTTCCTTGAGAATCAGTCATTTTTTGAGTTTTACCATAAAATTGCATCCATTTGTGAAATGCTTGATCTTGGTGAGATTTATTTTCATTCATCCAAGAATATAACTCTCCCCCGCCTAATCTATAAGTGTCATGAATCTGTTCAATAACATGGTCTAAAAAAGGTTTATTTATGAGCTTCTTAAGAGGTTGGAATGGATTCTTATTCCATTTACCTAAAATCTCAGCTCTAAGATAATTTCCCATTCCATTAAACCATTTCTGATTCATGATTGCGGTATGAGCTGGCTTCAAAAAATCTCGATGATGTAGATTGTCCATAATGTGTTCACGAAAAGCCTTTTCTTCATCAAACACATCCGGACCCCTGTTTGGATTCCAATCCTTTGATATACTTTTTCCAAACCTTCTGATATCACTCCAACAAAACCATGTGTTATCACTCATTCTAAAGCGAATATGACCATGTTTCCAATGCTTATTTTTATATCCTCTTTTTTTAAAATTTTTAAAACATCCTGTCATCCCTAGTGAAATCACTACTGGTTGTTTGTCAAAAAATAACTTTAACTCTTTACCTCTACTTTGAGCGCTTATTTTTTTACCTTTAAGATCAATTTCTTCAATGAGTTTTAACTTATTTGTTTTAAGGAATAATACTTCTTCGATTAAACGATTTTTGTTCGTTTCTGTTACAAATTCAGCTGTCAGCTTAACTTCGGATATTTCAGGCATTATAGACTAAGAGACTGTACTACTTTTCCTTGATTATCTTTTAAGTTAACTATGATTTTATTAGTCAGTTTATTTAAAAGAATTTCACCATAATTTTCATCTACAAATGTTGGTCCAATTCTTAAAGGACCTGCTTCTTCCTCATTAGTAAAAGATAAATTCAAACTTGATGAGGTCATTTCAAAAATATTTTTTCCTGAGTCAGATGATAATTGATATAATCCTGCTCTATGTCTATCCCCAGAAATAAATAAAACGGTATCAGAAGATGATTGATCAATTAAATTAATAAGTCTTTGACGTTCATGAGGTAATGTCTTCCAAGCCTCCCAACCATGCCCCATTGCTAAAAATTGAATAGATGAAACAATAATTCTATGATCTACTTCTGTAGCCATCTTTTGCTCTAACCAATTCCACTGTACATCACCGAGCATACTCGTTGATGTATCTGTTTGAGGAAGATAACGTTCTTTTCCAGCAGCTCCCCTTTCATCTGTAGGAAGTAAAGCATCTCTAAAATATCTTGTATCTAAAAACAACATTTGGACTTCAATTCCATCAATATTTTCAATCCATTCGAAGTACAGACCAGGTCTTGTTCTTCTAATATCGTCTTCTGGTATATTCCAAAAATCTAAAAATAACTGTTCAGCATCTTCTTTAAATATATATTCTTTTCCAGCATCATTTAAACCGTAGTCATGATCATCCCAAATAGCTTCAAATGGAAAATTAAAATTGAAACTATCAAAATTTTGACGCTGCTTATCATATGCTTCTCTAAGCTCTAATAAGTCTTCACGCTCAGAGTCTCCGTAAACATTATCACCTAACATGAGAAATAAATCATAGTTTTCTGCTTTGATGATATTGAAAATTGGCATGGAACGCTCTTGAGTTAAGCACGAACCAAAACCAATACTATACACATTGGGATTTTTAATGGTTTCAATTGGTTGGTTTTCTTCGCATGAAATGAGTAGAAAAAGCGCTATAAAAATTATTTGTTTCATTTTGATATCCTTTGATTTGAAAAAAAATTAAATCTTATTTTTTAATTACGCAATGAAGGAAATATTTGTTATTATCAATCATGTTCAAAAAACTATTTATTGTTGCTATAATTTTGATTAATGGGCTTTTTTCCCAATCGTTGCCTAAAAAATCAGAGTTTGATAGTAGCTGGAGAAATCCTAGTAAACGTCCTGACCACATTCTTATAAATTTTTCAGATGATCCAGCCACTACTGTTAGTGTAACTTGGAGAACTAGTAGAGAAATTAATAAAGGTTTTGGAGAGATAGCTGTTGCCAAGGCAGATCCAAAATTTGTACTCAAATCAGATAGGTTTATTGCTAAAACTTCAAATCTAAGATATTCAAATGTTGTAAATCATTATAAGAATTCAAAAAAATCTTTTAACACTTTAAATCATAACTATCATTCAGTTACTTTTACCGGCTTAGAACCCAATACAACCTATGCATATCGTGTTGGCGATGGTAAACATTGGAGTGAGTGGATTCACTTTACCACTGCTCATAGAACTAATGAGCCTTTTTCATTTTTATATGTAGGTGACGCTCAAAACTATATTTATGATTTATGGTCCAGACTTATAAGAGAAAGCTATAAAAAAGCACCCAATGCAAGTTTTATCATTCATGCTGGCGATTTAATTGATGATGCGCACAATGAAGAAGAATGGCATGAGTGGTTTGCTGCTGGTGGATGGATTCATCGATCGCTTCCCTCTTTAGCTGTTCCTGGAAATCATGAATATAGACCTTTGTACCAAAAGGATATAACATCAAGAAAAAGAACATTATCAATTCAGTGGCAACATCAATTTACCCTACCAAATAATGGTTTAGATGAACTTCTTGAAACGCATTATTTTTTGGATTATCAAGGGGTGCGCTTCATTGGATTAAACAGCAATGTAAATGTTAAAGAACAAACAGAATGGTTAGAAACAGTTTTGAAAAATAATCCTCATAAATGGGTCGTAGTCTTCTTACATCATCCCATTTACTCTGCTTCAACTGAAAGAGATAATCCTGAAAGAAGAAATTTATTAAAACCTTTATTTGATAAATACGGTGTTGATATAGTTCTTCAAGGACATGATCATTCTTACGCAAGAGGATCAGCCTCACTTTATGAACAAAATATATTAAGTGGCACTAATGTTCAAGACGCAACAGGTACGGTTTATGTGGTATCAGTAAGTGGATCAAAACAATATGAGGCAAAACCAAACTGGGATCAGTATGATGCTGTAAGAGATAAAGCTGGAGAAGATAAACAGTTATTTCAGGTTATTTCTGTAGATGGGAATACTCTTTCGTATAAATCCTATACTGCTATTGGAGATTTATTTGATTCGTTCGATTTAATTAAGAATGAAAATGGAATAAATAGCCTTAGAAATAATTAATGGCAACATTCAGCACATAATTTTTGATTTTTAAAATGTCCAAAAGAAACAATACTTGCACCTAAAAGTGTAAGAATAGTCTCTCCGTTTTCACCAAAATAATCATGTCCAAAAAAGGCTGCAATTAAAAGGGTAGCTATTCCAAAGATTCCATATAAATAAACATTGTATTTACCATGCATCTTACATCCAAGTGATAATGCTATAATACTTGTGGGGATAACAAAGTAAAGCAATGTTTTATGAAAATCTTCTGATCCTAAAAATGTAGCGGATATTGCTGGTAAAAAAATGACAGCAATAGGTAATAAAAGACAATGCAATGCACATACAACTGAAATACCAATTGCAATGTTATCTAAATTAATATTTAAAGCGTTTTTCAAGTGAATATAATATCTAATTCTTAAGATTTTGTAAAGCGTTTATTTAAAAATTTCTTTGATAGCTTGAATCACCTCTGTTGGAGTCTCCTCTTGAACAAAATGTCCTGCTTGAGTTTTTACCACCTTTGCCTGAGGTAGTAATCTAGAAGTTCGTCTTCTTAGCTTCCACATTACAGGATCATTCATACCCCAAACAATTTGTGCAGGACCATTATATGAACCAAGATATGTCTCAATTTCTTGCTCAAGTGGTACGCTTGGATGATGCATACTGTTTGGAACCATTCTAGCTAATGCTAATGGACCACAATTGTCTTTAAACTTTTTTAAAGGATATTTATATGCTTTCATTGTTTGTGAATCAAATGATCCAGGTACACTTGCAAAACGATTTAAGAATGATAGCGGAAAATTTAACCCTCTAAACAAAAAACTACTAATAAGCGGTACTTGTGAAAGACTGTGAAACCAAGTAGGCTTAAATCCATCTTTTGGAGCAGTTATTGATGTGTTCATCACTACTAAGCCATCAATTTTTTTTCCTGCTCTCATTGCGCCTGCTATTCCAATCATACCTCCCCAATCATGAACAACAAGACCAATTTTTTCCTCTTTGATAGTTGAAAAGAATTTCGCCATCCATTTACTATGAGCTTCTAGGGAATGTTCACGTAGTTTTATTTTTTCGGAGAATCCAAAACCAATTAAATCAGGAATAATATATTTATGATTGTCATCGAGTCCTTCTAATACTTTTTTGTATAAATATCCCCACATAGGATTTCCATGCACCATCACAATAGGCTTTCCTACGCCTTTTTCCATAATATGCATTTGTTTGCCAACATTTATCCATGAATGATTGTACGGAAGTTTTTTAAGAAGCCAATTTGGGATTTTAGTTATTTTTTGCATTTTAACATGCATGCTCTTCCAAAAAACATTGAAGCAATTAAAATAATAAATGCAAATGCAGGGAAATATTTTATTTCAAAATTTTCGTTAATAATGACTAACGCAATACAAGTAAAAACTATGGCAAGAAATGGTATCAATTTTTTCATAGGAAAATATACAAAAAATTATTTGAGAATGTGTGTGCCTTTTATATATCTAACCTACCCTACCCTGATTTAAGATTAGGTTGAGAATTTTGGTTGAGAAAAGTAGTAACAGAGTAGTCAGTATTTTTGGCATTACATGACATTTAATGTCTGATCTAAAACCAAAGAAGGGATATCGAAATACCCCTTCTTTATCGTCTATATAATGCTATTACTATCGATGTGGGCGATACTGGATTCGAACCAGTGACCCCCTGCGTGTCGAGCAGATACTCTAACCAACTGAGCTAATCGCCCTAAATATTATAATTTAGGATAGCAATATATAATACACTTTCTAATCACTAATAAAAAGTATAAATCGATCAAACATCTTATCTGTCATAATTTTACGCAAAAATATACCAATTTTACTATATGCTCCAGCAGCATACCTTGTTTTAGGATTTCTTGCATTCATTGCCTTATTAATCACCTTAGCAATTACAATTGGATCTGATTGATTTGATAAAACATCATTTCCAGTATCTGTTATAGGTTCTCCATAAAGATGTTGATAAGCTGAGTTTTCTCTATACTTATCAATATATGTTTTTGTAACGTTTGAAAAGTTAGTATTGATTGCACCTGGTTGTACAACAACAACATCGATATCAAACTCTTTCAGTTCCACTCTCAGTGCATCTGACCAACCTTCTAAAGCATGTTTTGTAGATAAATACCAACCAGCTAATGGTCCATATGTTTCACCTAACACAGAGCTAATATTTATTATTAATCCACTTTCCTTTTCTCTCATATGTGGTAAAACTGCTTTTGTAACTCTTGCCAAACCAAAAAGGTTAACATCATATTGATAATAAATATCTTCCATTGAAACATCTTCAATTGCACCATAAACACCTAAACCTGCATTGTTGACAAGCACATCTACTCTACCTTGCTCTGAGATTATCTGGTTTATTGCCTTGTCTATATGTTCTTGGTTTGTAACATCCATTTCAAGTGCGGTACCCCCAATATCATTTAAGTATAAGTTTTCTTCAACAAGAATATCACCCCCATAAACAATATGGCCTTTATCAATTAAAAGTTCAGCAGTTGATTTACCAATACCATATGCAGTACCCGTAATTAAAACCACTTTTTGTTCATCTTGGGCATTAATAAACCCTGAAATAATTAATATTAATACAATTTTGTTAAACATTTTTTCTCCTATTTATCTTTTGAATTAATTATAAACCAAGCAAAAAATTGCATGATTTTATTAAAAATTTTTTCAATTACCCTTTGCATGCCAAAATGCTAGACCTATAAACATATATTGAAATGGTAACCTGCCCCAAGCAAGTTCTTTGGAAATATTCATTGCTGCACCGTCTGTTACAGCTAGATATAAATTTGCAGGAAAAACTGTAATCATAACAAAAATTATTCCCCACCCAGCAAGCTGTCTTGTCTTTGGATTTATAAGTAAAAATCCAAAAAGGAGCTCAAAAAAACCACTCCAATAAACTGCTTCAATGTGATGAGGAAAGTTTGGGGGCATTATCTGTAAAAACCATTCTGGTTCAATAAAATGTTTCACTCCCGCATTCATATAAAAGCATGACATTATTAAAATTGTTATAAATTTAAAATTCATCATTATACCGATATTGAGCCTTTTCTAAAATCAGACTTTGAAATTTTAATATTGACTAAAACTGGATATCCTAACTTTGCATCTTCTTTTGCTCTTTTTAACGTCTCATTTAATGTATCATGGTTTTCAACATAGTAACCTTTACCTCCATAGCCTTCAACAACTTTTTCGTAAGCGTTATAGGATAATTCAGTACCAATATTGCTACCTAACATCTGCTTTTGCTCTCGAGCAATTTGCTGCCAAGATGCATCGTTACCAATAATTGCTATTACCGGCAGTTTATGTCTGCATAATGTATCAAATTCTGCTAGACTATACGCGCTAGCTCCATCTCCATAGAACACCCATACTTCTTTTTCTGGAAATGAGGATTTGGCTCCAATTGCAAATCCGCCACCCACTCCCAATGTTCCAAATGGTCCTGGATCTAACCACCCTAGCGGATTTCTTGGTCTAACTGTATATGATGCGGTTCCAACAAAATCTCCACCATCTGCAATCAAGATACTCTGTTCATCTATCAATTGATCTATGGTCTTACACAAATAAACAGGGTTTACAAAATCAGTTTTTTGTTCTGAGAATTGTTGAATTTCATTTTCTCTATTTTCTTCAAGCTTAGTTAATTCTTCTATCCAGTTTTGGCAAGAAGGAGGATTTATGATTTTTCCTATTTCATGCATGATTCTTGATGGATCTGCATGCATTCCAATATCAGGTTTTCTATTTTTATTTAGGTCTTCTTTGGACTTGTTTATGGAGATCAATGTCGCATCTTTGCTGATTGAAAATCCATATCCCAATCTAAAATCTAGCGGAACGCCTAAAGTCACAACTACGTCCGCATTTTTTAAAGCATGTTTTCTATTATGTCTAAAAAAGTACTTATCTGAAGATCCAAAACAACCTCTAGCCATTCCTGATGTATAAACAGGAGCAGAAAGCTTATCTAAACTCTTTAAACACAATGATAAAAACTCTTTATTTTGTGTTACTTGATTTCCTAAAAGGAAAACAGGCTTTTTAGCTTTTACAATAGCAAGTGCAGCTTTATCAATTTTGTGTTGATCTAATTTAAATTCTTTAACAGGTTTTATATTTACAGATGATTTTTTTGATGCAAATAAATCATTCAGGTGCCTGTTTACATACCAATGAGCAATTTTTCCAACAAATCCACTTTTTGGAAGCTGATTCATAAACTCTTTTCTAATATCTTCTTCCGGATAAAGCAAATCAATAGGTAATTCCACAAATACGGGTCCTGGAACCCCTGAAATAGCAATATTAAAGGCATTAGCTAGTAAAGGTACCACATCTCTTGTTTTTTTAACGCTAACAGCTGATTTTACATATGTTTTTAATAACGAAATTTGATCAATATCTTGCAGCGAACCTCTTCCCTTTAATAGTGTTGCTGCTGCTCCTCCAATTAATAGCAGTGGAGATTGAGCCATTTGAGCATTTTTTATCGCTGTAATTGTATTAGTAACTCCAGGTCCAGCAGTAACAATTGCTACTCCTACAGAATCAGTTAACCTTGAAACTGCGTCAGCAGCGAATACAGCAGAGACTTCATCGCGAACTTGAATAATATCTATGTTTTCTTTTTCACACCCAACAAGAATTGGAGAGATATGGCCACCGCACAACGTAAAGACTGAAGAAATATTTTTTTGTTTAAAAAAAGAACCTATATCAAGTCCGATATGTTGCAGATCTGAGCTCATTATTAATTATTAACAGATGCCACTTCAGTGGATTCTGTGTTTGATAAAATGGATAAATATTGAGACTCATTAGCAAAAATTTCAAGCGCTTTTAGAACAACCATATCATCTTTTAAGTAAAGATTGTATCGACCTTCATAACCGTTATAGTAGAATGCAAATTCTCCATGAATCATACGTTGGATAATTTCTTTTTCATCTTCAAACATTGCAGATTGAGTTTTTTCAATTTGTTTTTCTATAACACTAAAAGCATTAATAATAAATAAATTCTTTTCATCTTTTGTGGAAAGTTTTTCTTTTGCTAACTTCAAATCTTCTTGACCATCAACATATCCACTAATATCATTTTCCTCAATAAATACTTTAAATTTTGTCATCAATTCATTATCAGCCAAAACTTCATCAATGGAAGCGTATTGATCATTGTTCTCCTGAACAAATTTAAAATAAGCCCCACTTCTTAAAATGGAAGCAGCAAGTGGATAAGACCCTTCGTCTTTTACGATAACATCAGGAGTTATACCGCCTCCACCAACTACTGATCTTCCCGCTTTAGTTTGAAATAACGAATCTGCAACAGTTGAGGAATCAGCAATCAAATCATCATCAATAAATTCTCTTTTCTGAAGTGATCTTCCGCTTGGAATATAGTACTTAGAATTGGTGATTTTAAGAGCAGTTTCTTGATTGATTCCAATCACAGTTTGCACTAAACCTTTTCCAAATGATTGACTACCCAAAACAACAGCTCGGTCATAATCCTGAAGAACGCCTGCAACAATTTCGCTCGCAGAAGCACTTGCGCCATTAATTAAGACTGCCATGTTAATCGTTTCTGGGATAAGCGCATTATTTAGTGTTTTATAATTTTTAATACTCTTACCAGCTCTTCCCTTTGTTGAAACTAGCTCTAGATTTTTTGGAAGAATTAAATCTAACAAGTCTAATGATGAAGACAGTAAGCCTCCGGGATTATCTCTTAAATCAATAATAATATTACTCGCTCCGTCTTGCATTAAGCTTATTATAGCATCTTTCGTTTCATTAGCAGTATTGACTGAAAAATTAGTAATTCGTAGGTATCCAACGTCATTATTGACCATACCATAAAACGGAATATCTTTAATTGTTATAACATCTCTAATAATCGAATAATCCTGCACTTCGCCTGTATTAGGTTTTTTGATAGTTAATATTACTTCAGTCCCAGCCCTTCCTCTAATCTTGCTGGTTGCATCTTTTAATTCAAGACCTGTAGTAGGTTCACCATCAATATTCATAATTGCATCTCCAGTATAAATTCCAGACCTTGATGCAGGAGATCCTTCAATTGGGCTTACAACAGTTAATTGATCTTCATACATATAAATTTCAAGCCCAACACCGCTAAACTCACCTTCTGTTTTTAATGATAAATCTTCAAGATCTTTTTCTTGATAATATTCCGTATATGGATCAAAATTTGAAAGCATTGAATCGATAATTCTCGTTGTAAGTTCGGTTACATCAAGCTCGTGAATGTATTCCGTAAGCAGATATTTATAAACAGTCATTATTTGCTGCTGAGAACGAGCAATTTCTCTATAAATATCCATTTGCTGCGTCCTAACATAGCTAAAGGAAATAATTGTTAGAACTAACAGTGCGTAAAAATAAGATTTAAATGATTTCATAATTCAAGTTTTTCTTTTACATGGTTCCAGATTTCAGTTCGAACATCTTCAATTGATTGTTCACCGTTAATTAAGATTACTCTTTCAGGCTCATTTTCATGCAATTTTAAATATTGCTCTCTTACTCTTTGCTGAAATCCGTCCCCCTCTTTTTCAATTCTATCTCTTTCAACTCTCATTCGATTATTTGCTACATTAACTGAAATATCGATAAAAAATGTCAAGTCAGGTTTGAGAGTATATGTACCAAATTCATTTATACTGTCTAAAGACTGAACGCTCAAGCCTCTACCTCCACCTTGGTATGCTAAAGTTGAATCTGCATACCTATCCGCAACAACCCATGTTCCATTAATTACCTGAGGTAAAATTACCTTATCAGTTAATTGAGCTCTGCTAGCAATCATAAGCAATGCTTCAGCTCTATCTGACATAGACTCTTCTGCATGAAGTAATAATTTTCTAATAGACTCAGAGATAGGATCTCCGCCCGGTTCCCTAACAAGCTTAGCTGAAAGACCTGCTTCTACTAATCCATCAATAATAAATTCAGCTTGGGTTGTTTTACCGCAACCATCAATACCTTCAACCGTTATAAACTTTCCACTAGAAATTGATTCTGTCATCGTCCTTACCTATCATTATCACTATTTCACCTTTTATTTTTGATTTAGAAAAATACACAATTATATCTTTTAAATTACCTCTAATAACTTCTTCATACAACTTAGTTAATTCTCTACCGACTACTGCAGATCTATTTCCAAGATGATCTAATAATTGGTTTAATGTCTTTTCAAGTCTGTATGGACTTTCAAAAAGAATGATGGTATTATCCAATTCTTTCAACTGATTAATTTTTTTCAATCTTCCTTTTTTTTGAGGTAAAAAACCAATAAACGTAAATGAATCTGATGGTAATCCTGATATACTCATAGCTGCAGTAATTGATGATACTCCTGGAATAGGGATGATAGAAATATCATGATTAATACAATCTCTTATTAAACCATAGCCCGGATCACTGATTGTAGGTGTTCCAGCATCTGAAATAAGCGCTAAATCTTCTCCTTCGAGTAATAAACCGACTATTTTTTTTATTTCCTTTTCACTACTGTGGTCATGATAGCTTATCATTTTGGTATTGATATTGTGAGCATCTAATAATTTTTTTGAGTTTCGTGTGTCTTCTGCAAGAATAGTATCAACATTTTGGAGGGTAGATATTGCCCTTAGGGTTATATCTTCTAAGTTGCCAATTGGAGTCCCAACGACAAATAACTGACCTTTATCAGACATTATGATAGTTTATTAAGTGCTCTTCTAAAACAGTCCATACCGAAATTGATATCATCTTCGGTAACATTTAAATGAGGCCTAAATCTAATAGAATAATTTCCTGAACCTAACAAAATAGATCCTTCATCAAGTAATAGATTAGCTAATTTATCTCTATCTTCACTTGAAGGAAGATCAAAAGCACAGTATAGTCCTTTTCCTCTGGCATTTGAAACTAGAGAAGGGAATTCATTTTGAAGATCGTGTAAGCTCTGTTGTAAGAATAAACCTGTTTGTGCAGCTTTATCTACAAGATTTTCTTTTTCAATAAGCTCTAGATAAATTGTTAATCTTACCATATCGACCAAACTTCCACCCCATGTAGAATTTATACGAGATGACTCACGAAAAACATTGCCTTCAACCTCATCAAACCTGGTGCTAGCAGCCACACCACAAACCTGTGTTTTTTTACCAAACGAAATGATATCAGGTTTAGCAGAAAGACCATCTCCACAATTACAATTATTTGTACAGACTCCAGTAGAAAAGTGTTGATGAGCCCACATTTTTCCGGTAACTCCTACACCAGTTTGAACTTCATCATAAATGAGAATAATATCATTCTCATCAGCAATATCTCTTAGAGCTTGCATAAACTCACATCTAAAATGGTTATCACCACCTTCACCTTGAATTGGCTCAATGATGATAGAGGAAATATTATCAGGATTTGCATTGATCGCATCTTTAATCTCTGCAATTGCTTTATTTTCAAGCTCGATGATGCTACCTAAATTATCTTCAATCGGAAACGTTATTTTTGGATTGGAAATTCTTGGCCAATCAAATTTTGGGAAATACATAACTTTACGCTTATCAGGAGAGTCAGTTAATGACATTGTGTAACCTGTTCTACCATGAAAACATTGTTGAAAGTGAATAACTTTTTCTCCTTTTGCAGAACTGCCTTTTGCTAAGTTTTTCCTTCTCTTCCAATCAAATGCTGCTTTTAATGCATTTTCAACAGCTAAACCTCCGCCTTCAATAAAGAATGTTAGTGGAAGGTAGTCTGGTTGCGCTACCCTTTTAAAAGTTTGTACAAACTCAGCCATTTCATGTGAATATACATCTGAATTTGTAGGCTTATTGATTGCAGCCACTTTTAATCTTTCAGATTGCTCTAAAACGTATGGATGATTATAACCAACTGACAAAGAGGCAAACATTGAGAATAAATCTAAATATTCTTTTCCAGTAACCTTATCAACTAACCATGATTCATGTGATTTTTCAAGATCTATGACAGGTGACATCCCATCAGCTAAAATACTTTTACTGATAACTTTTCTAATATCAGATTTGTTCATTTACTAGTTCTCCTTTCGTTCAGGATTTTGAAATGACCAGAATCCTAAAGTAACGATAATGAATACCAAGACGCCAAGAGTTGCATAATTGTAATCTGCAGACGAATATTCAATTAAATCGTTAAATCTTCCAACTAGTAATGAAATTCTTCCCATGACTGCGAATCCAAATGATGCTCCAAAGCTTACCATAAGAAAATAAATACCTAATCTTGTAAATCTTCCAAAGTTTCCTGTTTGCTCTTTTGAAAAATAAAAGTACATCAATGCACTTAAAGTACCTACTAAGAGAACAATGTTATTAAAAACACTGTCTCCCCCTAAGCTGAAAAATGGCAAAGAGCCACTAAATATGTCGACAGAGCTGGCTTTAACCTGGTTAAGAACATTTGAATTTAAATAACCAAATGCTTTCAAACCTGCAGCAATAGCAACTGTATAAGCTATTCCCCAGCGTGCCATCCAATTAAATTGTTGGAAGACGCTTAGCAACATCATTATTCCCAATAACATAGGGAATAAATAAAGAATATTAAATTCATGATTAAAATCAAACTCTAAACCTGTAAAGGCTAGCGGACCATCTTTTGGAAATAATCTCCCAAAAAGATTTGGATAAATTTGTGTCCAGAAACTAATCGCTGCCACATATGCAGCAGAAATACCAACAAAAACGTGTTCAGCAATCTTGTAAAAAGGATTATCTCTGTAAAGATAGGAAAAAATACCAAGCGTTAAAAACGCCGCAATCCATGCTCCTAATATTGCTGAAAAACTCATACTAATACTTCCTGTCTCTTCTCTGTTTTATAAAGAATGCTAAATTACCAAATACAATAAAAATTACTATTACAATGTGAGCAAATGACTGTGCAGCCATACCTTGAATTGCGATTCCAGGCACATTGATTAATTTTTCATATTCTGCAGCACCAGGCATACCAGCTAACAATCCAATTAGCTGCCCTGTTTGCACATAAGGAATGACTTCATTTACCTGAACTGATGTGGTACCCGAAGACATAGGAACTCCAGTTGGGTCTCCACCATATTTTACCCACTCAAATGTACCAGGATATCCTGCAGATCCACTGTAAATGTATGCAAAATCGTTCAAGTTTTTTATGCCATCCATCATTTCAATATCGTCGATAAAGTTTCCATTTACATCGACGGTATATACTTTTCTTAAATCGCTTGCCAATCCTTTTATCACTGCTTCAGCTCCAGGTCTATATCCTAATAAAATATAGTCTTCATATTCTTTGATATCAAATGTGGATACATTATCAGGATTAACTTCATCAGTAATTTCTTCTAATGCATCTAAAGCCATATAAATTCCATCAGGCCACAAACATGATATGTAAATCTGGTGACCATTGCGTAGCATGTGACGTAAAACTCCAACATTCATTGGATGAATTTCAGGACGAGTGCTAGGACCGTAATCAAACGAAACTAATACTTTTGAATTCTTTGGTATATCCTCAATTCCATCATAAAACTTTACAGTAGTAGGTGTTTCTCTAACTGGTAAACTAATCGGCGTTAACAGCGGAATTAGAACAGCTAACCCAATTAAAATAAAGATTACTCTTCTATCTACTGCACCAAGCTTTAATATTATATCTTCTAAAAATTTCATTATTCACCTAAATATGATTTTTCTAAACCAAAAATATATCTAAGACTTGTTGCGACAATTCCAAGTCCTATACCGATTAAAATTGCCCTTGAACCTGCTAGATTTGGCACAAGATAAATCCACTCCTGTAACGCAGGTAAAAAGAAAATCGCGGGTTGATCAATTGGCCAACCCATAGTCATTCCAAATCCAGTAATTAAACCACAGCTACCAAGGATCCATCCAAAAACAATATTTCGGTTTTTAACATAAGAATTAATGCCAATACCTATACTAAAGGCTAAAATATACATGATGGTCCAACTAGAAATCAAACTTCCAATAGGCACTCTTCCAAGCATTATTATAATACCAGCTACCAATAACAATGATGCTTCAAAATTTCTTGCTCTAAATGCTCTAAATGATGCAGACGCAACAAAAAAAGCTAGTAAAGCAAACATAGTTGCTGATAGCGGTGAAAAGATGTATTTAAACATCCATTGAAATAAACTACCGTCCGTTTGAACGTGTGCTCCCCAATCAACAGGAACAACGACCTCAGATGATCCTGAACTCAAAATTGCAGCTTCAGCAGCTTTTTGACTAAAGTATACATCTTCCCCAACGAAATACGCACCTCTAATAAAGAAACCAATAATAAATGCAAAAAAGAAGGAAGCAATAGCAATAGCACTATATATCCAACCTGATTGCTGTTTTAACACTTTTATAAATTGTAACTTTAATAAATTTAAAGCACCAAGGAAAACAGCAAATGCTGCGATAATATCAAAGAACTGGGTAGCATCATCATTAGCAAATGTTTCTATTGTTTCGTTATCGATAAACCATGCGCTTAAAGTTAGGGCTCCAAAAAAAGCAACAATAGCTATTGGGATATATCTCTTCAACAACATATTATAATCCCAACCATGTTATAAGATTAAAATCAGTAACACCTAAATCAAAAAATGCTCTTGAAACGATTGATAGTAAAATAAATCCTACTAAAATAACTTTGATAATATCTTGAGCAGTAATTCCGGCAATTAATTCTGGCTCTTTAGATAAATAAGCACTTGCAGCAAAAAACTCTTCACCCATTAATGTGTAGTCACAAGCAGTAACAAAAAACGGTATTTGAGTTTGTGAGCCTGTACCGGCAATTTGAATAGCACCAATGCTATTACCCGTTTCAGCAAACAATAATGATTCAGCAAAGAATTTACCCATATATAAACATGCTGCTGGCTCATCTCTTTGCATTATTCCATTTACTGCCGCAGCATAAGCAAATTGATCATCAGTAATATAGTGGACCATATCTTCATTATACATTTCTGGTCTACCCTGAGTTAAATAAGCTTCTTTAGTTACCTGTCTAGCAGATTGCATCACAATTGCTCTAGCAACAGGTACATCTAGCTCAGTTTCATATTGAGCTGTCATATTTGCAACGTGACCAAGCACAACTACACCTGCAACAGTTTCTACCTCATTCATATCCATAATTCCTGGAACATAAAGAATTGGTCTACCCATTTCCGTAGATCTTCCAACAGCTTCCTCTACAGCTTTAAGTCCTGGAATAGTTCTTAAAAAAGTTGGTTCTGATGAAGATTTTGCAAGCTTTACCTCATATAGCATAATCATTATTACAATTAAGGTAAAAATGAACATTGCTGATTGTTCTTCTCTGAAAAAATTAAATGAATCAGGAATCACAGATAGCAGAAAAGTAAGTAAAATGATACCAACTATTCCTCCTGCATATACCGTAAACTTGTTATTCATTTTTGTCTAATCTCTCAATTTCTCGAATTAAAAATTCTACGCTGTTATGATTTTCAAAAATTTCAGCAGCTTTATAATAGCCATCTGTTTTGACAAATGCACTAATTATTGGCCCAAAAAAAATCATAGCTTGACTTCCAACAAAATTCAAAGGTCTCATCATTTCTAAAAAAAATATAGCAGGAGTTGTCATTCTTCTTGCCTTGACTTCCTCGGCGAGCTTAATTAGAAATGCTTTATCTTCTAACTTTAATGAGCCGTTCATTCGGTTTCTACCATCTCCAAATTAGCTCTTGGAATCAAAATATTTTTTCCATCTATGTTAATTTCTGCAACACGAACCATTGTCTCTGACTCCATCTTATTCAACTCAGCTGGTAATGAAATTACTTTTCCAATTTTTCCAAAATTAGGACTTCTAATAACTCTCACAGTACTGCCTTCTTGAATGCCTTCAGGCATTTTTGAACTTGAATCATCATCTGTATTTCCAGCATCAATTGGAATAACTATCTCTGGCCTTATAACTCCAGCTCTGATTTGTGTCGCACCATTTATTGAAGCAGCTTTGCCATCATTTTCTTTTAGTAATGAAAAAGTAGCTTCACTCATTGGAATAGAACCGTAACCTTCTGTTACAATAAGAGCTGTATTTAATTTTTCTGTACCAGTAATTGCTACACCCAAATTGTATCCAAGAACAGCTTTCAAATCATAATAATTAAAGCCTCCGACTACAATTCCAGCAACTTGAACACTTAAAGCTTTCTTGTAAGCATCTAGACTAAGAAAAGATCCTCCTATTAAAATTTTTCCCTTCATATCTGCTGTAATTTGATCTGCAGTGAGTTCTTCGCCAGGACCAGATGAAACTAGTAATAAATCGCCTCTTTTTTCTCCTGCAATTCCAAAAATCCCTTGAATGAATGCGGCATTTGACTTTAATACTATTCCTTCATTTTCAACAATCTCATCAACAACACCGCTCACATAGGCATCAACCTCAACAGGTATAGGAGCTTCTCTTACAACAACCCTACCAGTGCTTTGAGAAATAGATTCAATAGTACCATCAACTGGACTTTCGACAGATGATTTAAACATTCCAAAAATGCCAGATGTTTCAGCGATAATATCCCCTTTTTTAACTTCCTGCCTTTCTTTAACCTTAAGAGCCTCCACAACATCTTTAGGATCGATATTCAATATATTACTTACTTTAAGCATTTGAACATTTCCTGGAAGGTTTGTAGATGCAACAATTGTATCAGGAGTTAATTGGTCTCCACTTTTCACAAGCACATCACCTTTAAGAGGTAAAATTCTCTCTTTTTTAAAAATTGTTTTCTTTAAAACTTTAAGACCTGGAGTATATGAATGAGCCATTAAAACATTTCTCCTTTAGGATATTCATCTACAGCTTTTGACCAGTTTAATAAACTATCAATTCTTTGATCTGATTCTTTAGATAAGGTAATAGGTCTATTTCTTCCATCAAAAATTAGCCCAACAACTCCACCATAGATTACAGATTCTAATTCTTCGCCTTTTCCAGCTCCAACGTCAATACCTCTTACAGGCTTAATATTCACCTTAACTTCCTCATATGGATGCTCCATCATTTCAAGAGAACCTTCATTTATCTCAATTTCTTTTACAGAACCATCACCAAAAGTTAAAGTGACATCAGCCATTTTCGAGTTTGGCTTAGCATTTCCTACAGGAGTAAGACATGTTCCTAAGCGTATCAAACAATCATTATCAAATACTTCCAAAGCGGCTTGAGATGCGTCTTCTTTCAATTCATCTTTATCAATATTTGCTAAAACACCTAATTGAGGCATCATAAATATTGAGTCAACTGCCAACTGGGTGATACCTTCAGGCATAAATGCATCAATTAACATTCTTGCTGACTGTTGTCTTCTTGGAGCATGAGATAATACACCTCCTGAACCTACAAGCAAATCTAAGTCCATCATATTAACCAATGATTGACCACTTGAGGATTGTTCAAATGCATCAGAAATAGTTCTTTCTGATTGTACTCCTTTTAAACTGGTTGCAAATTCTTTATGTTGAATGAATGATAAACGAAGCGCCTCTCGAGCAATTGCTTGTTCAATAACTAGTTCTTCAAGAGATTGAGGAACTGTTGTAGGTCTAATCATTTTATTACCAATTCGGTTTGTTAATTCACTTCGATCAATATCAAAAGGAACCCAACGTAAAACATTATCTAATCCTGACTCAGCTAAAACATTGCATATAGAATAACTCATTCCAAGATTAGCACTTACAGTTCTGTTAAATTTACCTTCGAAAACTGAAAAAATATCAGTTGTAGCTCCACCAATATCAACACCAACAACAGAAATATTTTCTTTTTTAGCTATCATCTCAATCAATGAACCTACAGCTCCAGGTGTTGGCATAATAGGAGCGTCCGTCCATGACATAAGTTTTTTATATCCTGGTGCTTGCGCCATAACATGCTCCATAAACAAGTCATGAATTTTATCTCGAGACGGTTCAAGATTTTCTTGCTCTAAAACTGGTCGAATATTATCTACAATATCCAAATCAGAAATCTCGCCAAGAGTTTCTCTTATAGAGTCTTGTGCTTTTTTGTTTCCAGCATAAATAACTGGTAGTTTATAATTTTGTCCAAGACGAGGACGTGGATTTGCAGCAGCTAATATTTCTGCTAATTCCATGACATGAGTAGTCGTACCGCCATCTGTTCCTCCAGATAAGAGAATCATATCAGGTCTTAGTTGCCTAATTCTTGTAATCTTTTCGTGAGGAAGTCTTCCATCGTTTGAAGCTAGTACATCCATAACAATTGACCCTGCTCCTAAAGCAGCTCTTTCAGCACTTTCTCCTGACATAGACTTAACAACACCTGCTACCATCATTTGAAGACCTCCACCAGCTGAACTGGTTGATACATAAATATCCACACCTTTTGATCCGTCATCAGGAGTGATAATTTTATCTCCATCTAATATTGTTCTTCCAGAAAGCTCTTCAACTTCCATAACAGCATTCAATACGCCCTTGGTAACGTCCTCAAACGGTGCTTCTACTGTAGTTGGAGCTTCTCCTCTGAAAGTAAGGCGGTATCTGTCTTCTTTCCATTCAATTAAGACAGCTTTGGTTGTAGTACTACCACAATCAGTAGCTAAAATTGATTTAATTTTTTTACTCATAAATAATACGCAATAACATAAAACATTGTTACTGGTGTTGTCAATATTAAAGAGTCTAATCGATCTAACATTCCTCCGTGTCCCAAAAGCAAGCCTGAAGAATCTTTTACATTAGCTTTTCTTTTAATAAACGATTCAAAACTATCGCCAATAAATCCAATAATATTGAACACAAAAACAAGGAAATATTGATCTCTTTTCGTTAAAGAAAATTCAAATCCGCTTAAAAAATAAAGCTCACACAAATATATGAAGACTATAGATCCTATCAACCCTCCAAATAAACCTAAATACGTTTTTTTAGGGCTTATAGTTGGAAGAATTTTTGGTCCTCCAAATTTCTTACCAACAATAAAGGCCATTGAATCATTAATCATGACTCCAGCAAACAACAACAAAGTAAATGGAGAACTTAAAAGACTATCAATACTTCTCAAATAAATCAAAGACATCATACTCCCAAAGATGTAAATCGTACCGAAAAACAACCAATAAGTACGATTATTAAAATTACTGACAATCTTAATAAACTCTCTAAATGCTAATGCAAAGCAGAACACAACAATCATATTGAAAACTAGAATATGATTCAGTATGACATAAATAACTGAAGGGAAACCAACTAATCCAATTAAAATTCTAGACTGTAGCGATGACATTTATCAAAATAATTATTTTTTGCTTATATCAAAAGATTAATTGCTTCTGGAACTACTCTCACTGAGGCTTTTTGACTCTCGACAATATCTCCATCAATATTGTAAAAACTCACTTCTCCTGGGTCAATTGAAAAGGAATCAACTTTTATATTCTCAACAAATGGTAAATTTATATGAGTACCTTTATAAACTTTTTGAAAAACCTCAAAAACTTGAAACCTATTAACATTTTTACCTACTGTTATAAGATCGATTTTTTTATCAGAAAAACCACCATTAGGAGCAACAATCATCCCTTTGCCTGTATGCTTACTGTTGCAACCAACAATAAAAGCGCATTCTAGCATTTTTTGTTCTCCATCTACTTGAATTTTAGCTTTGTGGATTTTCTTTTCTATAAGCGTAATTATTGATGCTACATCATACCTTATTGGACCAAAGAATCTTAATTTTTCTGCTCTTATGTTACCAAAAGAAAACATACCCCATCCTAAAATGCTTACACTTAACTGTGAAAAGTTATCAAATTCAACCTGATTGACATCCATTTTCATAGTATTATCACCTACGCATTTATTTATCGCATCTTTCACATCCAATAAACCAGTATCATGGGCTACTGAATTACCAGAACCTGTTGGAACAACTCCAAGCTTAAAACTGCGAAGATTATTTGAATCTTGTAATCCATTTACAACTTCATTAACTGTTCCATCTCCACCAAAAACTATTAATCTATCAAAACTATTTTTATCAATTTTTGATACAAAATCTTTTATGTGATTTGGATATTCCGAAACAAATAATGATGTATTAAAATTAGATTTTTCAAAATGATTTTTTGCTTCATAATATACTTTAATTGATTTCTTTAAACCACTTACTGGATTAACTATACAGCAAATTTTTTTCATTTATAATACTTGTTATCACCTAAGCGAATTACATCAATTCGAACTTTAACAGTTCCTTGATTTACAAAGTCTAATTTTCTTGCAGCTTTATATGAAAGATCAATTATTCTACCCCTAACAAATGGTCCTCTATCATTAATTACAAGCTTAATTGATTTGCCATTTTCAAGATTTGTAACCCTTACTTTTGTACCAAGCGGATATGATTTATGAGCAGCGCTTACTTTGTACATATTGAAAATTTCTCCATTGGCTGTGCGCTTTTTATGGAACTTCTTTCCATAATAAGATGCTATGCCAATTTGAGTTTTAGGGTGATTTTTAATTGATTCAATTTGCTTTCTCGACCAACCGGTTGTGTTGACATAATCACCGTATGCAATATTTGAACCACAAGCAGTGATAAAAACTAGGGAAATTAATAGAATTCTAATCATTTGAAAGCCTATAGTTTATCAGAGGAATTTGAAATGGATCACTCACTAGCAACGTAGCCATTCCTGTCAAAGATGCACCATTATCAAGCAACTCTTTAACATTGTCATATGACAATACACCGCCAGTAGCTATAATTGGAAGATCATAATTTGATGCAACCAACTTTACCATTCTTAAGGTATTGCTATATAGACTTTTTCCGCTCAATCCTCCTCCCTCTTTTGAAAAGGTTTTTGATGATAAGCCTACATCGCCAGCTTTTACATATTTAGTATTTCCAATATTAATAGCAGTCTTGGAAAAATCAGATAAAATTTCACAAACTTTCAACACTTCTTCATTCGTACTATCTGGAGACACTTTTACAACAATCATTCTTGATGAAATGTCTCTAAATTTAATTATTAAATTTTTTAAACTTTCTAAATCATCACTTAGACATTTACCATCGTCAGTGTTTGGACAGCTTATGTTTATTTCGTAAAAAAATTGAGAAAAATCTATAGTATTTAGGTGATGATCTATCTCGCTAAATACAAAAAGATATTCTTCGAATGAATTTCCTCCAATGCTGATTCCAATAGGTCTATTAAATTTTGTTAATTTTTTATTGTTAATTTGAGGAAGGAATTTTTTAACTCCTTTTGTTGGTAAACCTAAAGAGTTTAATATTGCATAATTACCATCATGGCTTACCTCCTGTATTCTTGGCCTTAAATTGCCCTTAGATGGCTTTTTTAACACTGTTTTATAAGTTATACCGCCAATTCCAATTAATTGCCACTGAAGCAGTGAACTTATATCATCCTTAAATGAAGCAGATATTATCGGAGAATCGAAAGTTAAATCATGAACATTCACTTTAATATTTTTTGGTATAGAAAATTTGAATAACGGCCTAAAAGGAGAAATCATTAAAAAATGATTTAAAGCATCTCCAAAAGTAATTGCTCTTTCTAAATCTTTAGGAATTTTAGCAATTAGAATTATAACTGCTCTTCTAATTGATCTAAACTGTAAAGAAAGCATTTTTGCCCTAAGTTTATTGAGCATTTAATACCTCTAATCTTTTAATTGCATTTACAGCTTGAGCAGAATCTGGAAAGTTTTTAGATAAGAATTCATAATAATATTTAGCGCTGTCTATAAGCGATACTTCATAGTCAAAATGCATACCTAAAAAATAAGCTGCAATCTTTGATGAATCAGAAGATTTATCAATATTCATAACTTCTCTATAGAGCATTAAGGATTTATTTAAATCTTTGTTTTTTAGCTGCTCTGCTTGTGATAAAGTTTTTGATGGTAAATGCTCTATACCAATACCTTCAGAATTGATAATATACATAGCAAAATCAGAGTTTGGATAATCTGACATGATCTTATCTCTATAAGTTAAATATTCCTCACTGCCAATCTTCAAGTTAATCGCATATAAAGCAAAAAGTGATCGAGTAAAATAATCGCTAGATTGATGTTTTATTACAATTTCTTCAAAATACATTTTTGATTCTTCATATTTTGAAAGATTAAAAGCCAATATCTGTCCAGCAAGAAATAAACTTTCTACTCTTTCAGAATCTTTAAGTTGTGTTAATTCAGCATCAAGATTGATCAACTTTTCAACCTCATTTCTCCTTTTGTCTATAATTTGTTTTATGGGAGAGTTTGTATTTTGTCTCATTGATTCATTCATAAAAAATTGTACTTTTTCAAAATCAACATTTGGAGCTCTAAGATAAATTTCTGATAATAGATAATATGATTCAATAGCAGTTTGAGTGTTTGGATAATCTTTTCCTATTCGATCATAATTTTGAATAGCAAAATCTACTTTTCCTCTGTCAAACTCGATTTTTGTAAGCTCTAAATCTAAATCAGATTTGATAGAGCTAAAATCTTCATCAATAATCAATTCCTGAATTCTGTTAGCTGATTTTTCAAGCTCCCCTCTTAAACGATAGATTTGTACAATTTTTAAGTTTGAGTCTTGAATTCTGGTAATTGATACTGTGTTACTTAATACTTTTTGATAACTTTCCAAAGCGTTGTCAAAATCTGAGTTTTCAAATGAAATTTCTGCAATTTGAAAATATACTTGTTCTCTTAATAGTCGATTTTTGCTAAGAGTTGCTCCCTTATTAAAATTATTGTAAGCATCTTCCGAGTTATCAATACTTAAATAAATTTCACCAAGTGAAAGATATATTCTTGACATAAATTCTTCTGAATCTACTTCTTCAATTAAGTTCTTTAAATCATTAATTGCAGGCTGAGGCTTTAAATCTCTCCATTTACATAGTGCTAACCAATATCTTGCTTCCTGATCAAAACCCTCTTCTTGAATCAGTTGATTGAAAATGAGCACTGCACTATCATACTCACGTCTGAAATAATGAGATTTTCCTTTTAATAACTTTGCATCTTGAACATACCTACTATCAGAATACTCCCTAAGAATTTTTTCTGATTTATCTATTGCTCTTCCATACTCTTGAATTGCTCTAGAAGGAATCTGATTTCCTAAATTTTCAATTCTAATTCTTTCAGCAAGATCATAGTGTTCTTCAGCGTTGTAGAATGTATTAAAGTAAGCACACCCTTTTAAAAAGAGTAAAAGACATAAGTATTTTATGAATTTTGAATTAAATTCAGACATCACGTAACGAATTTACAATGAAGCTTGAAGAATTACAGAACATAATTTCTAAAAAAATTTCAGATGAAATTTCTATAGAGTACATCAATGTCTATGACTACACTGCTCAGCATGAAAATCATGCTACGTTCGAAGGGAATTATCACCTGAGTATGACATTAGTTAGTCCTGATTTTGAGTCCATGAGTTTAATTGAAAGGCATCAATTAGTTTATAAAGCGCTCGATGAGTACATGCATGGAGAAATTCATGCCCTGACAATGAAGACCCTCACCCCTGAAGAATACAAGAAAAGTCAAAAATAAATGAAGTCTTTACTGATTGTTTTAGGAAATCAACTTTTTGATAAAAGTAATCATCCGCAAGAAATATCCGATATTTTTATGTGTGAGGATTTCGATTTATGCACATATGAAAAACATCATAAAAAGAAAATCTCATTTTTTCTTACATCTATGAGAGAATACAGAGATGAAATGTCTGATTCTGGATATGAACTTCATTATAAAGATTTTTATGACGGATTTGAATCCTCCTTTGTTTCAAAACTAGAAGAAGCCATTGCAACTATTGAGCCAAATAAAATCTTTATCTATGAAATTGAGGATAAAGAGTTTGAATCTACGCTTTTAGGTTTTTTAGAAAATCAAACTATTGAATTTGAAGTTCTACAGTCCCCTATGTTTATTCATGAAAGGAATTATTTTAAAAATTATCAAGAAGGAAAAAGAACCTTATTACTTGAAAATTTTTATAGAAAAACACGAAAAGAGCTAAATATTCTTATGGATGAAGGAAAACCGTTGGGCGGTCAATGGAATTATGATGAATTAAATAGAAAAAAAATACCTAAAGGTCTTGAAATCCCGTCAAATAAAAAATATTCAAGTAGTCATCTATCGACAATAAATGACTTTATTGATAAAAATTTTAATGATCATCCTGGAGATACGTCGGAAGATTTTTGGGTTCCATTTAATCGAAAAGAGGCTCTTGAATATCTTGATAAATTTTTCGAAATAAAATTTGAGCTGTTCGGTCCCTATGAGGATGCGATTTACGATAATCATAGTTTTTTATTTCATTCTGCAATTAGCCCCTTACTAAATATTGGTTTACTGACTCCAATGGAAGTTATTGAAAAAGCGGTCGCATTTAGCGAATCAAATAAAATCTCTATCAACTCTGTTGAAGGCTTTGTAAGACAAATAATGGGATGGAGAGAATTTATCAGAGGTGTATATCAAACAAGAAGTCATAAACAGATTGGCTTTAATTTTTTTAAAAATGAGCGAAAAATGACTCAGGACTGGTATGATGGTACAACTGGTATAGATCCGTTAGATAATGCCATAAAACTTACTTTAGAGCATGGATACACCCATCATATTAATAGATTAATGGTTATTTCAAATATTATGAATCTTTCAGGAATTCATCCGGATGAAATTTATAAATGGTTTATGGAAATGTTTGTTGATTCCTCAGAATGGGTTATGGTACCAAACGTTTATGGTATGGGAACATTCGCTGATGGAGGTGTCTTCTCAACAAAACCTTATATTTGTGGGTCAAGCTATATAATGAAAATGAGCAACTTTAAGAAAGGCCCTTGGTGTGATATTGTTGATGGGCTTTACTGGTCATTTATAAAAAATAATCTTGAATATTTTAAAACTAATCCTCGTCTAGCGGTGATGCCAAGAGCTTTAGAAAGATTAAAGGATGAAAGAAAAGAAATTATTTTTAATGCATCTACCGCTTTTCTTTCTGAAAAGACAAAGTAGATAGTTTTACTTAATTAGTACTTTATAAAGGTGAATACAAATAATTGCGCCGTTTACGAACATTAAACTTTCACTTCCAATAAGAATTCCATAAAGCACCCAAAATGCAGCGCCTAACCCATTAATCATTCTCATTTTAAGTCCATCCCAAAAAAAGGATATCAAGACTAATGCTGATCCAAACCAACCTACTATTTCAACATTAAAGTAGCTATTATCCATTTCTTTTTAGCTCTTCAAGTATTTCTTTTAAAAGCTCATTTGTCTCTTCTTGTCTTGTGACATAAAAATACAATGGATAAATCCCAAAAGTAATCAATGAAAAAAATAAAAATTTTATAAAATTCCACATATTTATTCCTCGCTATAATTTGGTGTTGGTGGAATACCTAATGAGATTTCAAATAAATCGCTTTCTAGTGTAGCAGATTCAGATGAAGGAGATTCAACAATTCTTCCAATTTCAACATCTTTACTTTTAACTATGAGCGTGGGAACATATCGAATATCTTTACCTTCTTGCTCATTACTAGGACTAGCTTTTTCTCTATCAACTGTGATAATAGTTATTTGGTTAAAATCAATTCCAAGCTCAATGAAAATTTTTTCTAATCTTGGCACTTCTCTTCTGCTATCACCGCACCATGTTCCTAAAAAAAGCTCATAGTTATATTGATTAGGTTCTGTTATGGCGTTTAGAAGCTCAATATCAAGTTCATAGTTATCAAATTCATCATTGTACCATTCTGAAAAAGGTTCTTGTTTTAATTCATCAATTAAGACTTCACCAAGCAGCATTGGCTTTCCAGTAATAGGATCTTCGAACATCCCTACTGGGATGTTTGAAGAAGGGTAAAACTTATATGCTAATACAAAGCACGCTAGTGCAATGCAAAGTGAGAATATTTTATTTGTCGAATTCATTATAGTACTTATAGATAAAATAAGTACAAATGATGGTACATGACAAAGTAATTACTGAGCCCTCAATACCAAACGCTCCACCCGAAATAATATCAGGAACGTTACCTGTATTCTCATGACTAATCATCTTCCATGAATCAACACTAATTCCACTGATTTCAAAACCGAATAGTCCTTGAAAAAAATTCCATCCAAAGTGAAAGAATGTTGGAAACCATAAATTCTTAGTAAAAGTGTAGCTTATACCTAAAATGAATCCTGCAGCAAATAATTCAGTCATTGGTACCCAATTGCTCCAAACACTTGGATTTCCAGCATGCATCAGAGCAAATAGTGCTGAAGAACCAGCAAGTGCAACCCATCTACTAGATGAATCCATCATGCTGTTTAAAATATATCCTCTAAAAATAAGCTCTTCATCAAATGCTGCTAAAAATAACATCATACTAACAAAGAAAACTCCTGGTTTAAAACCAACATACCCTGTGATGGTTATAGCACCCAAAAGCCATAATAAAAGGAATAATCCTCCAATGAATGCTAATGCAAATCCTAACCCGACTAACATTTCGTTTGCTTTATCTTTCATAGATAATCCAATAGACATTAAAGGTTTGCGATCAATAAACTTTGTTGCAAGCCATAAAGCGCAAAAACTTCCCAATACTTGAAAAGCAGTTAAGGTTAACATTACAGGTGAATCAAAACTTACATCAAATAAAGCTTCAACAGCTGCTTGATCAGCCATATCGACTCCTGAAATTGTCATAACTATTATTGAGCCGACGGTTACTACCATTCCCATTGTTATTAGCCACAAAGGCATAAAAATAATTGCTCTTAAAAATCCATTTTGTATTCTTGGTTCCATTTTATTTTCCTTAGTTAACTGGTTTACCATTTTTGTATTTAATAATCTCAATTAATTGGCCTTTATCATCAAAAAAAGATACATCACCATTTAAATTCCCGCGCTTGTACTCAACTTGTACATAAATCTGTCCATTTTCATGGTAAAATGTGTACAAACCATCAAATTTACCATTACGATAATTTGCCTCTGTTCTCATAGCACCACTCTCATAAAAATCTTTATAGGGTCCATGATTCATTCTACCTTTTACAGTTCGAATCATTTTAACTCTTACCTGTTTTTCATCATAATATTCAGTATAAATTCTTTGTCCAGTATTTCTATTAAACACATTCGTTTCAAAGCCACCGTTTGTTACTTGTTGTCCATAACTGATAGCTAAAAAAAAGAAAAGTAAAATTATTTTTCTCATTTCTATTTCTCCACCATTATAAATATTTCTTCTAAGTTCTTTTTGAAGAAGCGTGTAATTTTGATGGACAAAGTAAGAGATGGATCAAATTTTCCAGTTTCAATAGCGTTTATCGTTTGTCGACTAACCTTCAAATATTCAGCCAACTGTTTTTGACTTATCGCTTTTTCTGATCTTAGTTTTTTAATGTTATTTTTCATTATTGATAGAATTTTTTATAAAAATACATTTGACCAATTACCATCCCAATAATTGAGCACAAAAAATAATCCATAAATTTTGGTTGGTATTCAGTATAAATCGATATATAGTATAAAAATAGGCCAAAAATAGCAAAGCCCATAAAGCCTGACATCAACGAAAAATCATGATATTTTTTATATAGCTCATCCTGACTTTGATATAATTTATAAGAGTATTTAACAGTAAAAATACCAGAAATTAATACTATTAATGGAAAACCATAATACAGTGAAGGATGTAATACTTCAGACCACATAATGATGACCGATTTATCAAAAGAGAGTCCTATAAAAAATCCACAAAGAATAGCTGAAAATAAAACTTTTTTGGTAAGTTTCTTATCTTCTTTACTTAATGAAGAATATTCAAACCATAATCCTTTATGTGTTATTTTAGTCATTATTTCTTCTTAATTTCATTTATTAGAAATTACGTAATAATAAACTAAACTGATTAAAATGTCAAGTACACTTTACAAAAAAGGGAGTTTTTTAAAAATGAGAAATTTTATATTTATTTTGGTAATTCTTTTCATCTGTGGATGCTCTAAATCAAGTGAAAATATAGATATTGAACAAAAATATAATATTTATATTAGCAAATTATCTAATGAGCAAATTGAAGAAAATTTAAAGAAAGGCTTAAAACCTATTGCTGTAAAAGATAATATAGATGTTGTAGGTTTTGCTAATACTGCTGGATCAATGGCATTGCAAAATAATTTTCCTGAAAAAAATGCTTTTTTGGCTCAAAAATTAATTGATAACGGCTATTTCGTTATTGGAAAAACTAATCTTTCAGAATGGGCTAATTTTCGCTCCTCTTCCTCAACTAGCGGTTGGTCTAGTATGGGAGGTCAGACAATTAACCCTTATGGTGAAATGCGCACTCCATGTGGTTCAAGCTCTGGATCTGGAGTAGTTGTTGCTACTGGACTAGTAGATGTAGCAATTGGAACAGAAACTAACGGATCAGTAAGCTGCCCTTCTTCTGTTAATGGTATTGTTGGTATAAAGCCAACGGTTGGATTGGTAAGCAGAACAGGAATCATTCCAATATCTTCTACACAAGATACTGCCGGACCTATGGCTAATTCTGTAACTTCTGCAGCAAAAGTATTAGAAGTCATTTCTGGCGTTGACCCAAATGATCCAGCAACCCTTGATATTCCTGAAGATTTCAATTTCAATTTTTCTGCTGACTTGAATGATTCAAGCCTTATTGGAAAAAGATTTGGACTTTTACCAACAGGCAATATGAATTCTGATGGAAAATTAATGTTAAAGAAAATTAAAATGATGCTAGAAGAAGCTGGTGCAGTTGTCGTAGATATTGATGATAAAAGAGAATATCCAGGTCCTGAAGAATTGCTTGTCTTGCTATATGAATTTAAAGTTGGTTTGGAGCAATATTTAGCAAGCTCAAATTCAGAATTTAAAACTCTTGATGAATTAATTGCTTTTAACGAAGAAAATAAAGATGACGTATTAAAGCACTTTGATCAAAGCCATTTTTATGATAGCAATGAAACATCTTCACAAAAAGAAGAATACTTATTTGCTCTTGAGCGTGTTTTACAAACTAGAGATGAAATTGATAGCTTTATTGAGGAATATAACATTGAAGCTCTGGTTGGATTATCATGGAGTCCAGCTTGGGCAATCAACCATGATGGTGGTGATGATGAAGCGATTGCTGAATATAAATTTTGGGTAAATGGAAGCTATGCAGCTATGGCAGGTTACCCGCATGTAACTATCCCATTTGAATATGTCGATAATCTACCAATTGGTATGTCATTTATTGGATCAAAATGGGATGATAAAAAGTTAATTGAATTTGCTTATGCAGCAGAACAATTAATTCAATTTAAACCTTCACCAAACCTATAATGTTTCAAAGTCTTGAAATAGTTTTAATTGCAATAATTGGTCTGTTCATTCTATCAATCATTCTAATCATAATTAGAGATATCATTAGAGCAATTTTAGATAGATTTAAATAAGAATTATTTCCACTTTATATTACAACCCATGGAAGGGTGTTGATCTAAAGAGATAGTGCTTCCATTTAATAAGTTTGAACAAGCTTCTCTTAAATCATTGCCAGAAATTTCGATATCATTACCTGGAGATGAGTTATCCATTCTTCCCCTGTAAACTAACTTATCATTATTATCATAAAGATAAAATTCTGGAGTACATTCTGCCTTTAAAGCTTTTGCAATATCTTGTGTTTCATCAAATAAGTATGGAAAGGATAAACCAAGTTTTAAAAAAAGTTCTTTCATTTGCTCTGGTCTATCTTGGGGATAATTAATTATATCATTTGAACTTATTGCTACAAAATCGATTTTATCTCCAAAATCACTATTCATTTTTTTCAACTCTTCATGATAATGAATGACATAGGGACAATGATTGCAAATTACCATAATTAATGATGGCTTATCGTTTAAAAGAGATGATGAAGCATACATTTGACCATCTAAAACATTTTTAAGCTCAAAATGAGGGATTTTTGAATCTAATGCTAGCATTGAAGAATATGTTAATGCCATTATTACTCCTTTTAAAATATGAGGTGAAAAATATAAAAAACAGAAATAAGAATGAATAAAGCTGCCATAAAGTTAAAAATTAAATCAATTTTAGATTCAATTAGGCTTAATGTTTCCACACAAAAACTATATGGGCTGTGAATTACAGATCTAGTGATTGGAGGTAGTTTGCTAAATATTCTAAACGGAGCTCCAATCACCAAAATTAAAAGTAGGAATGGAATAGATAGAATAAAAATTAAACTTTTTTTAATAGAAAAATTCATATGCGGAGAGAGAGGGATTCGAACCCTCGATACCCTTACGAGTATAACACCTTAGCAGGGTGCCGCTTTCAGCCACTCAGCCACCTCTCCAAGTCCTTAAATTTACATCAGGAATACTATGAAGCCGATAAAAAAGATACAAGCTTATCTTTTAAAGTATTTAAACCTTGATTTGATACAGATGAAATATCAATGAATTCTTCTGGTAAAGAACTCCATCTTTCATCTATATCCTCTGATGCAGTATCAATCTTGGTTCTAACAATTAATCTATCTTTATCAAGTAGGTCTTTATTAAAACCAACAAGCTCGTCCATCAATTGATTGTAAACATCAATCGGATTTTGCTCTTCAATATCAATCATAAAAAGTAAAATTTTGTTTCTTTCAATATGCTTTAAAAATTGATGCCCTAATCCTTTTCCCTCGCTTGCACCTTCAATTAAACCTGGTATATCAGCCATTACAAAGGATTGATACTCTCCATACTTTACTATACCCAAATGAGGTTGTAATGTGGTAAAAGGATAATCTGCGATTTTTGGTTTTGCTGTGGTCATTACAGATAAGAGTGTTGATTTTCCAGCATTTGGCAATCCAACCAGTCCTACATCAGCTAAAACTTTTAATTCAAGCTCAACCGATAAAAACTCTCCTTTTGTTCCTTCTTGAGAAAATCTGGGTGTTTGCTGTGTAGCAGACTTAAAATGCACATTTCCTTTCCCCCCAATTCCTCCATTACAAATAATGTGCGATTCATTTTCTTTAATTAAATCTTTAATAATAGTTTGGTTTTCAAGATTTTTAATAATAGTACCGCACGGAACCTCAATGATTAAATCCTCTCCTGACTTCCCTGTTCGATTATTAGACCCTCCAGCTTGACCATTTTTTGCCTTATACATCTTTTTGTATCGAATATCTTGCAAAGTATGAAGGTTGGGATTAGTCACAAAAATAATATTTCCGCCTCGACCACCGTCTCCGCCGTTGGGACCACCTTTATCTATATATTTTTCTCGACGAAACGCGACTGCGCCATTGCCACCATTGCCGGCTTGCAATTCAATTTTTGCATAATCGATAAACATATTTTATTAGAATTTGCTGATAATCTCATCACCAAACTCAGAACATTTTAATAAAGTAGCATTATCCATTAAACGATGGAAATCATAGGTGACTTTTTTATTAAAAATTGCTTTCTCTAAAGCGTACTCAATGGAATTAGCAGCTTCTTTCCAGCCCATGTAGTTTAACATCATTACAGCTGAAAGAATTACTGAAGATGGGTTTACCTTATCTTGCCCAGCATATTTTGGTGCGGTTCCATGAGTTGCTTCAAAAATGGCGTTTCCTGATTTATAATTAATATTTGCTCCTGGAGCAATACCGATACCTCCAACTGCAGCAGCAGCTGAATCTGATAAATAATCTCCGTTAAGATTCATGGTAGCAATTACATCATATTCATTTGGTCTAAGTAAAATTTGTTGAAGAAAGGCATCTGCAATAACATCTTTAATGATGATCTTACCATCTAAAATAGCTTTTTTCTGAGCAGTATTTGCTGCTTCAGTACCTTTATCTTCTTGTATTCTGTCATATTGTGCCCATGTAAACACTTTATCTGCATAATGTTCTTCTGCATAAGCATAAGTCCACTTTTTAAAATAACCTTCAGTAAACTTCATAATATTGCCTTTATGAACTATGGTAACTGATTTTCGGTTATTATCAATAGCATAATTAAGAGCTGCGTCGAACAATCTAATAGAGCCTTCTTTAGAAATAGGTTTTAGTCCAAAAGAGCTTGATTCAGGGAATCTAATTTTTTTTGCTTGACCAAATTCAGTCATTAATTCAATTATTTTTCCTGCTTCATCTGAACCATTTTCAAATTCAATACCAGCATACACATCTTCCGTATTTTCTCTAAATAATACAAAATCTACTCTTTGAGGATTTAAAATAGCTGCAGGCGTTCCTCTGAACCATCTAACTGGCCTTACACATGCATACAAGTCTAATTCTTTTCTCAAGGCAACATTTAAAGAACGAATTCCACCGCCAATTGGGGTAGTTAGTGGACCTTTAATTCCAACCAAGTGAGATCTTAAAGTTTCTAAAGTTTCTTCAGGAAGCCATTCTCCATTTTTATTAAATGATTTTTCTCCACATAAAACTTCTAACCACTCAATTTTTCTTGCTCCATGATATGTATGTTCAACAGCTGCATCAATTACTCTTTGAGATGCCGCCCATATATCAGGTCCAATTCCGTCACCTTCAATAAATGGGATTATTGGTTGATCTGGTACAATTAACTTTCCATCTTTTATCTGTATTTTATCCGCCATTATTTTCCTTTAAGCTTTTCCATTAATCTTTTTTCAACATTTTTTGGCACAAATTTTGATAAATCTGTATTGTATTCTGCCAACTCTCTAATAATGCTGGAATTTAAGTGAAGAAATTTCTCATTAGAAACCATTAATATCGTTGAAACTTCAGGATTTATACCATGATTAACATTAGCCATCTGGAACTCTAATTCAAAGTCACTTACATGTCTTAAACCGCGAATAATAGCAATAGCTCCATTTTCTTGTGCAAACTTTACTACAAGATTATTGGGATTTGAGAATGCTGAGACATTTTCAAGATCACTCGTGCATTCTTCAATCATGTCTACTCTCTCTTTATGCGAAAAAAGTGGATTTTTATGTTGATTATCAGATACGCACATATATACCTCATCAAACAATTTTGATGCTCTTCTAGCGATATCGATATGACCATAATGAATTGGGTCAAATGTTCCTGGATATATTATCCTTTTCATACTTTCCAATAGAGTAAGTTTGTATCCCCGAATTTAGCAATTTTATCGAATCCTTCAAGCGTTTCCTTTGATGAACATTCAATTATTAACATACCGCCTTTATTTAGCTTTTTAAGAGCATTTTCAACAAAAATATTAAGATCATAAAGCTCATAAGGCGGGTCAGCAAAAATTATATCAAAATTTTCTGATTTTTTAATGTATCTTTGTGCATCCCTTGCCATAAAGTTGAATTGATTGTAATCAAAATTTTTTGAGTTGGAAATGATTTTATTTAAATAACTTTTATTCATTTCAACAAAAGTAACATTTTTTGCTCCTCTGCTAGCTGCTTCAAAACCAATTATTCCAGAACCAGCAAATATATCCAAAAACGACTTCTCACTTAAGGAGCCAATAGTATCAAAAAAACTTTTTCGACATATTGAAGTAGTTGGTCTGAATGAAGAATTTTTTAAAATTTCAATGCTAGAATTACGGAATATTCCAGAGTTAATTTTCATCATTTTTTAATTGAAATATAAAGATGCACACTATTTGAATTATTTTCCAGAAACGCTTTCATTAATGATATATTTTCAAATTTGCTCAAAATGGATAGTGCATTTAACGAATTTTCGAAATTACTAAACTTTAAAACTACATTTTGAATTGATTGATTGTCGACTTCAGAATCAAAAACTTTGAATTTTAAGTTATTTTCAATTTCAAATAAGCTAATTAATAATTCATTAAAATTTGCTCTATCTTCTGAAAAAACAGGATATGAATTTGGAAGATCGAACTCAACTTTATTATTATTGACAATAAATTCATTTTCCGATAATAAAAAATTAGTTACTCCTGAAAATCTGTCATTTAGAGTTGATAAATTTTGAATCATTATCATGGAAGTGTTTGGAGTGAATCTTTCTTCAAAAATTTCATCAATTGATTCTTTTTTTTCATTTAAGGTTGGAGGGTTTTCAAAATTTAAAAAATCATAATTTGAAAACATTGAGATTATAAATGTAAGGAATAATAAAGATAGAAAACCTGCTGACAAATTTTTAATAAGGGAGTTATATTTAAACCCTTCTTTTGATGGAGAATAAGTATGAGTTTTAACTTTTAATTTACCAGATAAAATTTGAGAACTACTAGATTCGGCAAAATTTAATAATGGGATATCATTAAAAATATAGTTAGCTAAATATTCAACAATTTTTGTTTTATTAAAAAATATAAATTTGAGATTTTTTTTATCCAAATCAGATTTTTTAATATTTGGAATATCAAGCAAACCAATGACTTTTTCTTCAGCTTTTCTAGCTCCAGAAAAATTCAAATTAAAAAGTGTAAACCCTTTTCTAGTATTACCAAAAAATTGATATTTATTTCCATTTTTTATCACAGAAAATTGTGAAGGTTTTAAGCTTACAGTTAAAATGGATGATAAAGGAACTATATACCTTATACTTAACCCAAAATTATTAAAATTAAGTTTTATTTTTTCTCTTAAAAAATGATGGATCGCAACAGAATGAAATATGTTTTTTGGAGTCTTTTTTTCTTCTGAAATAAAATAGTAATTACCAGTTTTATCTCCCCATTTTAATTGACTTTCTTCTCTGATTTGCTGATCAATATTATCATATTTTTTAGATTTAATTATTATTGAGTGAGAAAGAATTGAATCATCAATAATTATAGAAGCTAAGTTGTTTGTTAAATTAATTCCCTCGCTAATTTCATCCAGCGCTCTTGCAATGATAGAGTTAAGTTTTTTTGAATTATTTATTGTACTTGTAATGCTGGAGTGGAACTTAGCTTTAAATACTAAAGATAAATTTTTCCTGGTAGATGATTCAGTAAATACAGATAGGGATTTATTGTCTATTAAGAAGTAGATCAATCAACTAATTATCCCAACTTCTTGAACCATCAATGATATAACCATGACTTCTAGTTTTAAGTGCAAAAAAGCCATATCTGTTATCGCGATATGAGCGAATTGGACTAGAAACTCTTACTGAATTTCCTTCATCATTGATTTCGATAATATATGGATCACCAGTTAGAGGACAGAAAAACTGTGTATCATCTGGTAAAAATACGAAGTTGTATGGACTAGTTTCTTTTCTAAATCTTCTATCAAAATAAGAAACAGTTTCAACTCTTTCGAAAGTAGTCTCTTCAACTATTCCCATAAATAATGGATCTTGCTGAGTATCAAATAAATTCTTTTTTTGAACATAAACTGTATCTTCCAAACCGGTTTCTTCAGACATCATTAAAACTGTAACTGTAGTATCAACAATAGTTTCTTTAGAAATTCTTCTTAATCCAAAAGTAGTGTCGTACTCAACATCAAAACCTTTTGGCACATCAACTAAGAACTCTTCACCATTGAGCTTAACAATTTGTTCACCTAAAAAAGTTGAATCAGCCATAACTGAATCTCTTACAGCATTAACTAAGGTAACTGCTTTTTTACCGTCCATTTCATAGGAACCTGTGAGAATATTATGAAAATTTTCAACATTGTAGACAGTTTGCATACGAAAACGACTTTCTTCTTTATACATATCCTCTTCTTCCCAAATCAAACTGGGAATGAAAATAACTAATAATATTAAGATGAAAACAAAGAAGGTTATAACTTCAAGGTAATCGTTAAAAAATTTTTGTTTTGCTTTATCCATATTTAACTCAATCGAATTTACAATAATTCACAAACATAGCAATATATTAATCCTCAAATCTCTGAAATTTAATTTCTTTATTCTTTTGAATTCTC
The DNA here is from genome assembly GCA_902538565.1 of uncultured Fidelibacterota bacterium. Lineage (GTDB taxonomy): Bacteria > Fidelibacterota > Marinisomatia > Marinisomatales > Marinisomataceae > Marinisoma. Next base: position 79,377 of record CACBFQ010000002.1, read on the forward strand.
AAGAGATCTTCTGTTGACTTCTTTTCTTCTCTATTTAATTTGGAAGGAACATCAACTTGAATCTTAACCAACTGGTCACCTCTTCTTGACTTTCCAATTAATGGAAAACCTTTTCCTTTGACTCTCAAAATTTGTCCAGGTTGAATACCAGATGGAATTTTAAGCTTAGCAGTTCCATTAATTGTGGGAATAACAATTTTATCTCCAAAAACAGCCTGGGAATATCCTAAAACAACTTGTAACAATACATCATTACCATACCTTGAAAAAAACTCATGGCTTTCTTCTTCAAAGAAAACATAAAGATCTCCAGCTTGACCATTAATATCTTCATTTCCCTGACTATCTAAAGTCATATAGTTTCCATCTTCTACACCAGTTGGAATTTTAATTTTTATTGTTTCTTCAACAGACTTCATTCCATCTTTGTTGGCACCAGAAGGTATATTATCAACTACTTTACCATAGCCTTTACATTGAGGACAAATTGACGTGGATCTCATTTGACCAAGAAATGAGTTAGTAACTTTTGTTACTTGACCACTTCCTCCGCACATCGGACATGTTGCCAAGGTTAGTCCTTCAGCACGCTTCATGCGCTTTATTTTAAGTTTTTTCTCACCACCATTAACTATGTCTTTATATGAAACAACAATTTTTACTTTTAAATCAGCGCCTGCTCTAGGTCTTGATGAAGCTCTTCCTCCACCAAAAAAAGATTCAAAAGGATTATTTCCTCCAAAAATATCGCCAAATTGGCTGAAAATATCATCCATATTCATTGAATTATAACCAGATTGTCCCCCCATTCCACTAAAAGCAGAATGACCGAATTGATCATATTGTCTTCTTTTGCCTTCATCGCTTAATACAGAGTACGCCTCTGCAGCTTCTTTAAACTTTTTCTCAGCTTCTTTATTGTCTGGATTTCTATCTGGATGGTACTTCATGGCAATCTTTCTATAAGCTCTTTTAATCTCATTTGCGTTTGAAGACTTTGAAATGCCTAAAATATCGTAAAAATCACTCATTTTTTGTTTACCACTACTTTGGCATGTCTAATGATTAAATCTTTATACTTGTATCCTGATTCATATATTTCAGCTATGATATCATCATCTATTTTTGCATCATTTGTTGTTGTTAAAGCCTCATGTAATTCTGGATCAAAACTATCACCAACTTTACCAAATGGTTTTACGCCTTTAGATTCTAGTTTTTTATTAAAATCTTCTTTTACCAGTAAAAGAGCTTTTTTTACTTCTTCCTGCTTATAAGAATCGATGCCTCTAGAAAGATTATCTAACACAGAAAGAAAATCTAAAATAAAACTTTTACCTTCATATTTTAACAAGAATGATACTTCAGACTCCTTTCTTTTACGAAAATTGTCAAACTCAGCCTTAAGACGAAGCTGTTTGTCTTCTAAGGAAGATATAATTAGCTCTAAATCCTTTTTTGTAGGCTTTTTTGTTGAACTAGCTTTTTTTGGTGAATCAACACCGTTTTTATTCTTTTTATTCATACAAATTTCTTTTCATTGATTGATTGGACGAATATAATCCAATAAATATTGAAAATCCAATAATCCACACCCATAAATAATCATCCAATTTCACGTTTACCCCAAAATATGTGTTGAATGAAATAAAAAAGTATTTAACAAATAAAAATGAAAAAACACTACCAAAAACTGAGTATAAAATTGATTCAATATAAAAAGGAATTTTAATGAAAAATCCGGAAGCTCCATTGTACTTTAAAATATCAATAAAATCTCTCCTATTTGTCATTGAAAGATTAACAGTATTTGAAATGATTTGATATGACAGAAATATGATTGCTATTACAAATACTAAAAACAAGAAAATAGCTAGGTTAATCCGATCTTCTATATCATCGATATATCTTCCTCTGTACTCAATTTCGTCTACAAAATCATATGTATTAATTGACTCAATCAATAAATCAACTTGATCAAATTCAAAGCTTTCCTCATTTATAAAAACCTTGATTGATAAAGGTAAAGGGTTATAGCCCAACATCTCAACAACATCTTCTCCAAATTCTTCTTTAAAAATAGCTGCAGATTTTTCTTTATCAATAAGTTCTGTGCTTGCAATAATGTTATTTTTTGATAATTTATCTATAAAGTCAGTAAAGACATCTTGATCAACATCATTTTGAAGGAAAATTTCAAAAGAATATTTCGATCTAAAAAAATCAACTAGGGAGTTTGTATTATAACCAACTACAAAAAGAGAACCTAATATTGAAAAATTAATAAAGATTGTAATCACACATAAAAAGCTAGCAAGCTTATTTCGATAAAAACTCTTAAATCCTTCAGCAATTAAAAAAGCGAATTGATCAATCATGAACTTACCAAATTCCCTGCCTTAAGCTCAATTATTCTATAATCTCTATCTGATATAAGCTTATAATTATGAGTTGCCATTATAATAGTAGTTCCTTCTTTATTTATTTGCTCTAAAATTTTTAAAATCTTATGAGCTGCAGCTGGGTCAAGATTACCTGTAGGTTCATCTGCTAAAATAAGTTCAGGATTTTTAACAATTGCTCTAGCAATACATACTCTTTGCTGTTCCCCGCCAGAAAGCTGGTCAGGATACTTATTTTGATAATCTACTAAATCGGTCAATTCCAAAGCCTCTTCAACATTATCTTTGATTTTTTTTCTACCAACACCATTGATATGAAGCGGCAATGCAATGTTCTCATAAACTGTTCTTTGTTTTAAGAGCTTGTAGTCTTGAAAAATTACACCAATTTTTTTTCTTAGCTTATGAATGCTATTTTTTTTTGTTTTTTTAGAATTATAGCCTAAAACATCTATTTCGCCCTCTGAAGGAAGAATATCAAAATAAATCATTTTTAAAAGGCTAGATTTACCAGAGCCGGTTGGACCAACAAGAAAACAAAATTCGCTATCATCTACTTTTAGATCTATATCGTAAACGCCAGAATCTTTTGAATAGCTAAAAGAAATGTTTTTAAACTCAACCATAAAACTGCAAATATAAAAACGTTATGTATCCAACAAACAGTACTGAAGCTGTTATCTTATTTAATCCCTTGTGCAGATATATGAAACACATTAATGAAAGTAAAAATCCTACACCTAAAAATAATTCAAAATTTACATTAGTAGTTTCAATTGGGGTCACCAAAGCAATGGTTGATAAAACGAATAAAATATTAAATATATTTGATCCAATAATATTTCCTAAAGATATACCAACCTCTCTTTTTGAAAGCGCCATCAATGTAACAAATAATTCAGGTAAAGATGTTCCTATTGCTACAACTGTCATTCCGACTGCTTTTTCAGAAAAACCAAATTGTTCGACTAAAGGAATTGCCCCATTATCCACAAATAATACTGACCCGTAATAAAGTATTATCGACCCGGCAATTATTCTCAGAACTGACTGATATGCTGGACAAACATTTTCATTTTCAAGCTCTCCATTACATGATGTGATATTAGGTCTTAAAAAACTAGCTATGATATAAACAAAAAATACTAATAGAAGGCCCTGAGCCTCTTTAGAATTAATCAAGCTATCATTAAGAAAAATATATAACATCAGACATGCTAAAAGATTATAAATAAATGGTGCAATTGAGTTTTTTAAATCAAAGTCTATTTTAAAAAATAATGCTGGCAAACCAATAGCGAGACCAATATTTGCAATATTTGAGCCTAATACATTGCCTATAACAAAATCAGTATAGCCTTGAAACGCACTAATTAAGCCTACTACAAGCTCAGGAAAGGAAGTTCCTATAGATACTATGGTTAAACCAATAACAAGGTCAGAAACTTTTAATTTTTTAGCTAAACTTTTAGCACCATCAATTAAAAATTCAGAGCCAAAATATAAACCTAAAGATCCAAAGATTAAAAAAAATAAACTAGATAACATTAGTATAGTCCATTCTTATTTATAAAATCCCAAACTTCTTTTGTAACCATATATCTTATAGTTTTATCATCTCTCCATCTCGCTCTAATATTTGTTGAAGAAATTTCAAATTGAGGGATATTAGCAAAGTGAACTCTATCTAAAACCCACTGAGGAATGTTGCTTGGAGTAAATCCTGGTCTAGTAGCGACAATAATATTACATAAATCTAAAATTTCTTTAGGATTTTTCCAGTTGTGAAAATCCATTAAAGTATCACTTCCCATAAGAAAGTAAAGGTCTTTTTTTTCAATATTTAGTTCATCTCTGAAATACTTAATTGAATCTATAGTATAACTAATATCTCCTTTTTTAATTTCAAAGTCAGATATTTCGAAGTTATCATTATTTAGCAAAGCTATATCAAGCATTTTTAGCCTTTTTTCTGGTGCAGACATTTCTCTACCCTGCTTTACTGGGGATAAATATGCTGGTAAAAAAATTAATCTATCAAAGTTTTCAGATTCAATGATTGTTTGAGCAATAAGCAAGTGACCAATATGAGGAGGGTCAAAAGTTCCGCCAAAGATACATGTTTTCATATTACACCATTTTTAAGAGTTATCTTTAATAACGCTCAAAGCTTGTTCTTTAAATGAATCTGTAATAACTGATTTCTCATTTATTTCAAGATCAGTCAAATACTGCTTTGCCTCATCGCTTTTCTTTTGAAGCGCTAGACATCTAATAATCTCCATATTAGCATCATTAAAAAACTTAGTGTCATAAAATTCGTTTACAACAATTTTATAGGAAACGATAGCGGAATCATAAGCTTTAAGCTTAACATACAACTTTCCAGTTTCCATATTTTTTTCGGCTAAACGTGTTCGCAATTCACTGATAAGCTTATCTGCATCTTTAGAATATTCAGAATTGGGAAAGTCATCAAGAAACTCTTGAATCTGAGAAATAGCCTTTTTACTCGATTCTTGATCGTGATAAAAATTTGGAGATAACAACATAAGAGTTTCACATATTCTCCATCTTGACTTTTCTATATAAGGGCTAAAACCCATTCTTGATACAAGCTTTTCAAATTCAACAAGAGCAAGATCATAGTCCTTGTTTAGAAAATATGATTCAGCCAAGAAAAATAATGCATCATCTCCTAAATCTGTATGTGATGCTCTATCAACTATAATATTAAATTGTTGTGAAGCTTTGACATATTTTTCTTCTTCGAAAAAAGCTAAGCCATCGTCAAATCTAGTTTTGTAGGCAATGTTATCATCAAATGGATTTGAGATACCGCAACTAGACAAGAGAATTGAGATATAAAATAGTATTAGCCTCATTTTTAGAGGAACCTTTTAAGTTGAAAAATATTATAAAGAACCACTTAATGAAAACCTGATCATATCAGAATGAGGATCAAGCTCTCCACCCATCACATAACTTACATCGAAACCAAATGATTCAAAATCTGCACCTAAACCAAGCGTTGTATAATTTAAGTCACCTGAAGGATCACTCATAAAGCCACCTCTAAGAGCAAAGTCTTCAACTAAATAGTATTCTAATCCTAAATTTGTTACAAATGTTTGGTCATTTACCTCATAGTTTAAGTCAAAAGCAACAAGAGCTTGACCTTCAAGAGTAAGTAAAGACATACCCATTCCTAAACGTGTTGGCAAAGGGTCTTCTTCGCCATCATTAAAGCTTACACCAGGACCAACATTAGTTAATACTGCTCCAAGCTTTAAATTTGGATTATCCATTGCATTATGCTTAAAATAACCAACGTCCAATGCAAAGCTACCGCTAGAAGCATCAAGACTGTTAATAACTGCTAATTCTTGATAAAAATATTTTCCGTTGATACCCCAGGATGAAGAATCATCAATTTGTTTAGCATAAGAAAGATTTAATGCATACATGTAACTAGAAAAAGAACCTAGTTCATTACCGTTTGCATCTGTGCTAATTTGATCGCCAAGATTTAAATAGGTAAAGTGTCCACCTATGGACTCACCTTCTCTAAATGGCATAGCAAATGTAAGAAAATCATAGGCCATATCATCAGCCAAGTTTGGCAAATAACTGGTATGCATGAAAGAAAATTCTTTTGAAGATAGATTGGTCAATCCTGCAGGATTGTAGTATGTTGCATATGCGTCATTAGCAACACCAATCTGAGCCTCTCCCATAGCATTTGATCTGGCACCTGGATTAATTGTTAAAAATAATGAGCCTGCTTGGCCTTGAGCTATAGCAAGCTGGGAAAATAAGATCAGTGATAAAATAATGTGTTTTGTTCTCATAATACAATAAAGATAAATATAAATCAGTAAAAGAACAAAGGAATATATGTTATTAATATTACCCCTATTAATCTTATAAAAAAGAACGGTAATGTAGCGCTATAAATGGTTGGCATGTCTTTTTCAAACCTATAGGAAGATAAATATAAATTCATTCCAACTGGGGGTGTGATATATCCAAGTTCAAGATTAGCAATGAAAATGATTGCTAAATGAAACGGATCTATTCCAAAATAAGTTGCAAGAGGAGCAATTAGTGGTACAACAACAATAATTGCAGAAAATACATCCATCAGACAACCAACAATTAATAGTAAAATATTTAGCGCTAGTAAAAATATAATTTTTGATGATATTGTACTTTGAACAAAGTTAAGAATTTTTAAAGGAATTTGCGCATCCACTAAATAGCCAGTAAATCCCATAGCAAAACCAAGAATAATCAATACTCCCCCTACTAGAGTAGAACAATCAATTATAATTTTAGGTAAATTTTTGAATGATATGTCTTTAAAAATATATAATTCAACCGTTAGCACATACAAAACTAATAGTGCGGCGCTTTCTACAAGAGTAGCAAAACCTGAAAAAAGACTTAATATTATAAGCAAAGGTATTGCAATTTCCCATTTAGCTATTTTTGCAGTTTCAAAAGCATTTTTAAATACAAATCTTTCAACTGTTTTACTTTTTGGTCTTTTATAGAGACCATAAAAAAACATTATGCTCATTAAAAAAATTGCTGGAATTAATGCTTGTTTGAATAATTCTAATGGATTTATTCCAGCAGTAACAGAATAAATTATTGCTGGAAGACTTGGCGGAAAAAGCAATCCCAATGACCCTGCAGTAGTGATTATTCCTAATGAAAATTGTTTTGAATACCCATCATGTATTAAAATTGGATAAAGTATTGCTCCTAAAGCAAGAATTGTAACGCCTGAACCACCTGTCAAAGCAGTGAAAAAAGCGCATAAAAGTACAACTATTAAAACAGTTGATCCCGGAAGCCAACCAAGACTGGCCTTAAAAAATCTAATTAATCTTTCTGAAATATTACTCTCAGCTAATATGTATCCAGCAAGGGTAAATATAGGTATAGCAGCTAATGTTGGAGAAACAACTATTCTATATGCGCTATCACTTATAGTAGAAATTAAATCATAGTTTGTTGCCCACTCTGAAGGCTCTGACAAAAAAAAGAAAATTGATAATGAAGCTAATAGAATAAAAATTGGGAGTCCAAAAGCAACTAATGAAATCGCAAATAACACTTTGGTCCATAGTAGTAAAGGATTTGCTAGTGGAAACTGCCAAAAATAAAGAATTATAGTTGGTATGATTGAAATTACTGTTAACAAAACTCTATATTTTAAATCGGTACTACTAGTCAAAATCATTTGATACCAGATTAAAATTAGTCCTACTGGAATTATTACCTGGGCAAACCATGTTGGAATATATGGTGCTATATAATCTGGATACTGAAAACCAATCTGTATCATTTTTAAGTATGATATTGATAAAACAAATACAATAGATAGCGAAAAAATATGAACAAAAAATTTAGGCAAATTTACTTTTGTAGTAGAATCAAAAACAGGTTCTCTTACAACAGATAATAATTTATTAGATCTTGCTGCAATTACTGCACCAATAAAACCAATCCATAATGTCATGTGCTGAACAATTTCTTGCGATGCTGGAATTGAAAAAAAACTGATATATCTTCCAAGAATCTGAAATATTGGAAAAGATATAAGAATCAAAAATAAAAATAAACAAAGCCAATCTATTGCTCTATTTAAATAATTATTCATTTATAGTAGAAATCACTTTTTCATATATGTCAGTCGACAAGAATGTTTCTACAACATCAGGGGTAATTTCATCTTTGAAATCATTCCAAACAGCAATTTCTTCATCTGAAGGTTTTTTGATCTTCAAACCGTACTCTTGCATAACTTCAATAGCTTTTTTTTCCATTTCTCTTCCACTTTTTTGATATTTTTTTCCAATATCATTTGCTATTTCCATCATAATTTTTTGATGTTCAGGTTTAATTTTTTTCCATACTCTCTCGTCAACAATAACAGCTCCAACAAATGCCCCCCATTTAAGATCAAGCATATTTGGCATCAAGGCTGACCATCCAGAACTCAGAGATAAAATTGGCACTGTTTGCATGCTATTTATCATTCCAGTTTGAAGAGATGTTAAAATATCAGTTTCTGATACAGGTACAGCATTAAATCCAAATTTTTTAAAGAGCTCAACAGTAATATAATCACCAGCCGTGGTATAAATTTTTGCATCCATTAAATCCTTAGGAACAGAGATCTCTTCTGCAGAAAACCAATACACCCAACCTATATCAACTAGAAAAAGTAATTTAAAACCACTTTGAGATAACCCTTCTGAGATATCATCAAACATCACAGATTTTACTTTATCAATTTCTTCATAGTTCTGAAAGCCCATTGGCAGTGTAAAGGCTTGAATTTTATCAGTCAATTCTGCAAGACCTATAGACGACATGGCTGAAGCTTGTATCTGCCCTACCCTCATTTTTCTTATTGTATCTCTTTCTCCTCCTACAACTCCATTCGGATAAATTCTTAATTGTACTTGACCTTCAGTTTCCTGTTGCCATCTTTGACCCATTTCAAATAAAAGATTGTAGTATTCAGTACCTTCTGGGGCTACAGTCGCAAGTTTAATTACTATGGGTCTTGCAAAAATAATATTTAATAAAAATAGGAGGGTTAATATGTTTCTGAATATTTTCATAAAAATAATTTACATATAAAATAAATCATCTACTCTTGATTTTAACCATTTGGCACGAGACTGAGATAATTTGTTAGATTGTTTCAAACTTTTATCTTTATTTATGTCAATATTTATTGCCTTATCTAGTAGCTCAATAAATAATTTCTTATCCTGTTTTGACACAGCGTAATTTTCTGCTAAAGTGACGTATATAGAAGCATTTAAACCATTTGACTGTTTTTCTGCTAAATCAAAATATGATAAAGCTGTTTTTTGAGCATTTTTATCACCACTTAGATCGTTTAAATACACACTCATCATAGCAGCGCTAAGGGTGCCATTTTCCCAAAAAGGATCAACAGTTATGGCACTTTCTAGCAACCATTTTATATTAGGTAGATCAATTAAGTATTGAGGGTCTCCTTGACTAGCTTGAATTGACCCTGCTAGAGAACCACTCAACCAATATAAATAGTCAATATCCTCTTTTTCAAAAGCTATTTCTTCTTTATTCCTCATTTTTTGAACAAAGTTTTTGTATTTAATTTCTAGAGCATTAAATAAATAATTTCTAGATATAACAAATAAATCCAAAGATTTTGCATAATAATCTCTGGATTTATAATAGTCGCTGTACATTAATCTATCTCCTTTTTCCATCAAAATTCCATATGCATAAGTTATTCGACTCTTTGATGCATTAAGATAGAAAAGTTGATTATTAGGATTTTTTTGAATTTTCCTTTTTTGAGATTCAAAGGATAATGGTAATGCAATTTCTGCTACTTCTGACCCTAGCATCATTTTATTGTTTACAGCACAACTATTCAAAATAATAAAAAACAAAAATAGAGGGGTTTTACGAACTGAAAACTTATTTAATAAATTAATCATATATTTGAAAAGATGAGCACAGCTCATTGACGTGCTTTTTAACTGATTGAATTTTGTCTTTATTGTCATGATTTAAAATGACTTGATCTATTAAATCAACAATAATTTTAACTTCATCTACACCCATTCCCCTAGTCGTCATAGCTGGAGAACCAATTCTAATTCCGCTTGTAACAAATGGACTTTTGGGATCAAAAGGGATCATATTTTTATTTACGGTAATTCCTGCTTCGTCAAGAGCAATTTCTGCAGCTTTTCCGGATATATTTTTGTTCTGTAAATCAATTAAAACTAAGTGAGTGTCTGTTCCACCAGAAATTAATTCATATCCCTTAGACTTAAACTCCTCAGCAAAACATTGTGCATTATCAAGAACTCCTCTAATATAAGTTTTAAAAGACGGTTCAAGCGCCTCTCTAAATGCTACTGCTTTTGCGGCAATGATATGCATAAGTGGCCCACCTTGCATTCCAGGCATTACAGCGCTATCGATTAGCTCTGACATCATTTTAACTCTTCCTGATTTTGGTGCAACTTTTCCAAATGGATTTTTATAATCACTACCAAGCAAAATTATACCTCCTCTTGGGCCTCTAAGCGATTTGTGTGTACTGGTAGAAACAACATGACAGTGCGGAAATGGTGAAGGATGCATTTCAGCAGCTATTAATCCTGAATTATGGCAAATATCCCCGTGTAAAAATGCTCCAACTTCATCGGCAACTTCCCTAAATTTTTCAAATTCTATTGTTCTTGGATAAGCGCTTGCACCACAAATAATAATTTTAGGTTTGTATTCTCTAGCTTTCTTTAACAGATCATCAAAATCTACTAATCCAGTATCTTGTTTTACTTGAAAAGTAACAGAATTATAAATTTGACCTGAAAAGCTAACTTTAGATCCATGTGTTAAGTGTCCGCCATGACTCAAATCTAACCCCATAATACGGTCTCCAGGCTGTAAATAAGCAAGATAAACACCCATATTACCAGATGAACCTGAATGAGGTTGGACATTGGCATATTCAGCCTTAAAAAGTCTTTTAGCTCTATCGATAGCTAAATTTTCTGCCTCATCAACATGAATACATCCACCGTAATATCTTTTTCCAGGATAGCCCTCAGCATATTTATTTGTAAGAACAGAACCTGCAGTTTCAAGAACTGCTTTGCTGGTAAAATTTTCAGATGCAATTAGCTCTAAATAATTATTTTGTCTATTTAATTCAGATTGAATTATATCATAGATTTTTTTGTCTTTTTCTTTGACAATAGACATTGATTACCAATCTGATTGTTTCGATAAAGATTCTGAAACCCAGTCATAACACCTTCCACTTGGAGAAACCTTACCAGAAGCTTGAACATCTTTATCAGTCATAAACCAATCAGCATAACTAAATAAAACTTCATTATCTTCTAACCAATTTTTTTGCTTAAAATATTTTGAATTGCCCTTGTTTTCAGCTTTAACAAAATATTCGTAAGCAAGCGAAGCTACAATTTTATCTGAACGGGAAAAATTATCTCCTCTACAAGACTGCATAGCTTTATAATAAAGATTACCCATATGGGCTAAAGATTCGGCATTATTTCTTGAAATTTTCATCGATTTTTGACCCCATTCAAATGCAGACTCAAAATCGTCCATCTCAATACTGTTAACTGAAATTAATAATGCAACTCTAAAATTATTTCTGTCGAGCTCAAATAAGTCTTCAAGAATGTCAACAGCATCATCAAAATCAGAGTTTTCATTGTAAGCTTTACCAAGTGACATATAAACCATACTATTGTCACGATTGTAGCTTAAAGTATTTTCAAGGACATCGATTGCTTCTTCTGTTTCACCATTAGACATTAATTTTTCAGCATACTCAACTGCATAGGACGCATTATCTGGATTATCTTCAAATCTTGCTTTAAAAATTTCAAGCGGGTCCTCACCAGAATCTTCATATACTCTTGCCAACTCTGACTGAACTGATGAATTATTTGGATCAATGTTTAAAACTTTCTTTAAAACAGAAATTTGTTCATCTGTTCTTCCTTGCTTTCCGTAAGCCTTGGCTAAATCCCTTAACGAATCAATATCTCTAGATCCAGAGTCCATCAAGCGTTCATATTCAATTATCATTTCATCAATTTTATCTTGTTTCTTGTAAGCGTATGCTAATCTTGTCATCAAAAAAGTATTATCAGGAAGTTCTTGTAAGCCTTTAGTCAACACCTTTTCCGATTCTTCAAATTTCCCAAGATTTTGTAATGCAATTGACCAGTATAGATAAATATCATCAACATTTACCCAATCTGAATTCCATTGATCGCACCTTAACTCCATTAACTCAGAGTAAGATTGAGCGCTTAACTCCCAATTACTACTCCTATAATATTCAGCAGCACTACTAGATAATTGAGGACATCTATCTTCCTGTTCATATTCGATGGAATATGGATACCATCCTTCATTATAGATAAGTCTGGTAGCTTCTCTACAATCGACAACTTTTACCTCTAAATCATTTGTTATTCTTAACTGCTCACCTCTTTTACATTGGGCATGTAAACCAGAAGTGAAAACGATTAAAAAAACGATTGCATGTAAATAATTTTTCATACTTTTTTCCTAAAATTAAATTTCTCTTCTTTTAACGAACCATAAGTCACCAATACTAATACCTAAATTAAAAGAATGTAATGTTTCATTTCCAACCAAGTACAATCCATCTCTTTTTGCTAACTTATATCCAAGTTCAATTTGATTCCCTGTAATTCCAAAATTAAATCCTATACCTAAACCTAATCCAACTTCACTAATATTTTCAAGATTTTTAACTCCATAATTCTGGAAAAATAATGATCCTTTAAAATTATAACGATCTCTTGAGAAAGGCTGAGCAAACTTAATGTAAGATATACTTAGTTTATTTTTACTTTCTATATATCCGCCATAAATAGAGCTGTTTAAATTATGCTTACCGTTATCATTCCATAATAAAAGCTCTGCTTGTAAATGCTTTCTAGGACCAAACTCATAATCAGCTCCTAAGGTAAATGATGAAATTTTTAACTCATTATCAAATTTTTGATTTAATGGTAATAAAGCTTGTCCGATATCTGGAAAATCATTTACATCATGATAATTGTTATCATTCAAATCAATAAAGGCTTGATATGAATCATTTTCTATATTTATGCCTTTTAAAGGCATGCTTAATGAAGCCGATAAAAATATTGGATTATCTTTAAATTTTATTCTATTTGTCGAAAAAAATAAATCAACCATAGTTCCTGAAAAATAATCTCTCGATTGGAGCAAATGATTATCATTTTCAATAATAAGATTTCTAGTATATCTTGAAGAACCAAATACAATATTCAAATTAGTTCCAATACTATCAAAATCGTTTAATTTATAGCCAAATGATAAAGAACCTTTAGAAGGACCACCAGAAGAACTATTCATTCTAGTATATAATAATTCCTCCTCATTGAAAGTGAAAGAAGTCGTGGTAGTATCATTAATAACAACTTCTCTAGATAGAAATGGCTCAAAAGAAACTCCAAATGCCATTTTTTGTTTCCATGGTATTACCAATTTGGCTGAAGAAAGTGAAAAATTTGTACTGCTACTAGATTGAAAGTTAGCATTTTGAACACCAACTGAAGTGTTCAAATATGAAAAAATTAAATTATGCCAAGTAGAAGGATTTGAAATAGAAACATTACCTTTAAAAGAAGGTAACAACTGGTTTGATACTCCAACAGATGAAGCATAGCTATTATCAACATATGACCCAAAACCGTAGCCGCTCATTGCATTTTGTGGTAAAGCAAAAGTTAAAAACAATAGAATAAAAAACTTACGGCTCAACATACATTACCTCAATTGCATTTAGGTTTAATTTAACCTTATCAAATGGACTGTTAACTGGAGCACTGTAAATCATTAATTCATTATGTTGAAATAAACCATTTTTATATCCCTGTAAAAATGCCTGGATAGGAATTCTCACTTGATTATCTTCAATTTTCCTTGAAACGATAAAATTTGGATCAATGGTATAACTTATTTCAACTTCAGAAGAAGAATCTTCCCCGCCTTCAGAGGTATCAATAAATGGAGATGTAAAATTCCAATTTTGTACTGAATCTTGAATAGCGCTAATAATAACATAAAAATCGTCCTCCTCAAGAAGATTTGAGTCTTCTACATCAAGAACTAAGTTAGAATTTTTAAACATCTCATTTCTGGATAATGTATCTAAAAGATTTAAATCAAATTCAATGATAGATCTTAAACCCGAGCCTGAGTTAAGCGAAATATTATTAAAATCTTCATCATTAATTGCGGGTGGGCTAAACACACTAACATCTTTTTGTGAAAAGAATGTAATAAAAGTATCTAAAGTTGTTTGCTCATCAATAATTGCCTTATACCATACACGCATTTTTGGACCATTTAAAGATTCATTGCTTTCAAGAGAAAATAATTCATCAAGCGTTGCAGTATTTTTGAGCATAAAAGTTCTTGCTGGATATGTATCTGAATCTAAAAAATACTCCTTAAGGTTGCTTAATGACCCATCTTCTTCTGAAAACATTATTTTAACCGTATCTAAACCTGTTGAATCTGGAGTAAAATCTTCAGGAGCTAAATAAACCTCATTTAATAAATAAGAATTTGATATAAAATCAACATAATCACTTTGAGTGTAGAAATTTAAAGAATCTGAAAATACACTATCATTCTCTGTTGTAATTGAAAACAAACCCAGTCCAAATCCAGTGCTTAATGAATCTTCTGTTTGAAAGAAAACCATTGCACTATCCACTTGAATTGAATCTGCCAATAAATCAACCAGACTTACTGGAGGAATATTACCAGAAAAAAGGGTCATTTGAACTAATGAGTACAAATTTTCAGATTCTTTTATACTTCCAAAGAATAATTTATCTCTTGTGCTAAATTGAGGATAAGTTTGAAAGAGCTTGCTATTAGTCTGAGGCAAAGTTGAGGTTTGTATAGTTGAATCTTTATTTTCGATTTCGTCGTAAATAATTGTTTCTTCACTACAAGACATAATGAAAATCATCAAAATTAACAATCTTTTGGCGTTTAAAATGAATCTGAACATAAGATTATAAAACCTTAATAACTTTTTCAATTTCATCTAAAAGAGCTGAAGAATCTCCATTTGACTTTGTCAAGTCAACTGTAGAGCAAGATTTAGAATTTTTAAATATATTAGACTTCATAATATTACCACTTACTTTTTCTTCATCGTCAATTACAATTGTTGCATCTGCAAAAGCACAACCAATTTGATTTAAATTATACGATTTTATTTCTTTTTTTGTTTCCATATTAAATTGAAGATTAGAAGAATCAAAAAGAACATCCTTATTTAATGAATTTGTAAGGTAAATAGTCTTTATTTTTGAAAGATCTTTATCGTTTTCTACCAATTTCTTTATTAAAAATGGTACTAGAGCTGATGTCCATCCGTTACAAATGACGACATTTGGAAACCAAAATAAATTGGGAAGCATTTTAATTGCAGCTAATGAATAAAATGCAAATCTGACATCATTGTCAGGAAGAAATCTCCCATTTTTTGATTTGAATAATAAGTTATTTAATTCGCCGAACTTTTCTTCATTTTCTAGAAAATAAACTTGTAAACGAGACTTAGGTAAAAAAGCACTTTTAGCAGAACATTTGTAATCAATATCATCATACTTAAATAAAATTTCTTTTAGTCTTATGACCTCTCTTAAAATATATTTTCTTTCACTAATGAATCCATATTTTGGCATTAAACATCTTACATCATTGCCTTGCTCATGTAATCCTAAAGGAATGTCAACAGAAAGGTTAGCTAAATTAGAAACCGACGCAAATGGCTCCATTTCGCTATTTATATAAAAGATTTTTTTAACCATGATAATGAGCAAAAGAAGTTAAAGAAACACTATCAAAACTACAACTGCCAATAATAATTAATTTTTTGACAAATTAGATACTAATGAAAGTATTATGAAACAAAGCAGCATAAAAGAACCACCTGCTGAAACAAACGGAGTGGGTAGTCCTTTAACAGGCATTAAACCAATTGTCATAGCTGAATTCACAAAAATATGTGAAAATAAGATTGATGTTAAACCAATTATAACTAAAGATGAGAAATAGTCAGATGATTTAAAAGCTATATCTAATAAAGTTTTAATAAGCATAAAGAATAAAAACATTATAACAGTTATACCAAAGAACCCAAATTCTTCAGCTATAACTGATAATATAAAATCAGATTCTTGCACAGGAAGGAATTTTAATTGCGTTTGAGAGCCTTGACCCCACCCTTTTCCAAACATCCCTCCGGAACCAATTGCTGTTATACTTTGAATTATATGATACGATGAACCCATTGGATCTAAATCAGGATTTAAAAAATCAATGAATCTTTGCCTTTGATAACCATTTAAAAAATCATTCCAAAAGAAGGGAAATAATAAGCCAGTGAAGATATTTGCAAAATATATCAAAACTCTTTTCAAAAGACTTCCCTGAAAAGTCATAAAAATAATAAACATTAAAACTCCCCAAATATTAAAAAACATATTGTTTGAAGCGGCAATAATGGTAATTACTGGAGCTATCAACAAAAAAAGAGTAAAACCATTAACCCCCGCCCAAAGCATCATAGGTAATACTGGAGCAAAAATAATAACTGCTGTTCCTAAGTCTGGCTGATTTAAAACTAAAAATGATGATAAGAGTGCAATTAAGATTGGTATAAAAACTATATAGCCTTCTTTAACTTCTAACTGATGATTGGAAAGATATTTTGCTATTAAAATAATTGTAGCACACTTCAAATATTCTCCTGGCTGAATATAAAAGAACCCAAAATCTATCCATCTATAAGTATTTTCTACAGGAGTTAAAAAGAACGGTACAAAACATAGTAAAAATGAAATAATATAAATTAAAGTCGAATTATCATGAATGGTTTTAACATTAATTTGATTAAGAATAAAAAACACAAATAATGAAAAAATTATAAAAATAAGTTGTCTCATAAATGAACTATTTATTGATAATGGATCAGAAGAAATGCTGTATAGAGTAATAAGTCCAAAAGTAATTAATGATGATACGATTAAATATAATCTACCCAGGTATTCATTAGAGCCATAAATGTAATTATTAAAAAAAGTCACTTATAAACCATTTCAACTTGCTCATTTGTAAAAAATCTTACAATCTCTCCAGCTATTGGCGAAGCAACTGCTCCTCCCCCTCCGCCATTTTCTACTAAAATAACTAATGAATATGTTTGTCCTTCAAAATCAAAGAATCCGTTAAACCATGCATGTGGCTCTCCGTGCGGATTCTCAGCAGTACTTGTTTTACCGTACAACTTGACTTCTGATTGCTTTGCTCTCCATCCACTTCCACCCTCTGCATTAACAACATCATACAACCCTTTAATAACCCTATCCCATGTTTGATCTGAAAGGATTATGTCATCATAATATTCAACTTTTTTATTAGCATTGAGTTTAAGCTTAGCAGTCTTACCTTTTGATGCAATGTGATTAATATATCTTAATGATTGTAATGGAGTAACTAAGATATCTCCTTGACCAAGTGTTAAGTTTAATAATACCCCCCTTTCAGACCAGCCCCATCTTCCATAGGTATTTATAAAAAATTCTTTGTCAGGTATTTGTCCAATTAATTCATTAGGGAGGTCAATATCAGTTTTATTTTGAAAACCAAATATTTTAGCGGTTTTTGTCCAATCAGATAACTTAATTAACTGTACTGTCTCGTAAAAATAAACATTACATGACTGAGCGATGGCTTTATTCAAATCAACCAATCCATGCCCGTCTTCATTCCAACAATTAAATGTATTTGAACTGCCTGGAGGAATATAAGATCCTGTGCACATTAAACTATCTTCAGGATCTAATAGTCCATACTCGATAAGGTTAAAGGCGGTAATAATTTTAAAAGATGATCCCGGAGGATACAGACCAGCTATGTTTCTATTAATAATTGGTTTGTCTTCATCCGAAAGTAAATTACTCCAATCAGAGTCCGTTGTTTCTCCTCGATAAATATCTAAATTATAAGATGGGATACTTACCATAGACAAGATATCTCCGGTATCAACATTAGAAACTAAAATGACTCCTTTTTGATTAAAGAGAAGATTCTTAGAAAATTGTTGTAGTTTAGAATCAATCGATAAAGTCAAATTTTTACCAGGATAAGCTGGAATATTATTATCATTAATCGTATTAATTTCTCTTCCAAAAGTATCAACCTCAATATATTCAATTCCTTTAGAATATCTCAATTCAGTTTCATATTGCTTCTCAAGTCCCTGCCATCCAATAAGTTCGCCAGCTCTATATAGCTGAGATTTATCCAAAAAAGGGATTGATTCTCGATCTAACTCCCTGAGATAACCAAGAAAGTGTGCATCTTTGAGAATATCATTGTAAAGCCTTTCATCAAATCTTTTATATTGAAAACCAGAAAGCTCCAAACGCCTTTCTTCAATTTGAGATATCTCAGCAAAAGTAAGATTCTTTGCAATTACGGTAGGTAGAAATCTTCCTTGATTATACTTTTTATACCTTCTTGAAAGCTCATCAATTGGTATATCAGTTATATCCGAAATTATCTGAAATTGTGCTTCTTTATTATCAAGTTCATGTGGAGTTACTGTTAAAATATATGTAGGATAATTTTCTACTAATACAACTCCATTTCTATCCAAAATTAATCCTCTCGGTGCATAAGTAGCCTGAGCTCTGACACTATTAACTTGAGACTTGGAAGAGTATCTTTCATGTTCAATTACTTGGAGATAAAAATACCTAGAAAGAAGAGTTAATATTGATAAAACTAGAACGAACAACAGTGTCCTGTAATGAAAAATATCTGCTTTATTTTCAATTTTAAGCATTAAGAATCTTGTCCTTTAAAGAAAAGAGTGTAATTAAAATAAATCCAACAAAACATGTAAAGTATGTGACAAAAAACCAATTGCTTAAAAAAAGGAAAAAATCATTAAAAAAGAAAAAATCATATCTAAATAATGAATAAATGAAAACACCAAAATGCACAAAAGAAATCCAGTAAATATCAAAATTTCTGAACGCGAAATTAAAACTTATTTTTGAAGCCCAAAATCCACAAATTGAAAAAACCAAACTCGACGCTCCAACATAAATTCCACTGAAGATAACAAAATCAGTAAATAAGCCTACTAAAAAACCATATAAAGTAGATTGTGAGGTATTGCCGAGAGGCATTGAACATAGAATTACATATAACAACATGATGTTTGCTTGATAACCATTGAAAGTAAGAAGTTCTGAAAATATTAATTGCAATGTAACAGCTATTGGAAAGTACTTTAAATAAAAACTCATTTCACATCCTCATTCAACAATACAAATAGTTGATTTATGGTAGATAAGTCAGAGAATAATTTCATTGTAACAATTCTGTTTGAGCTATCGGACTTTTCAAAAATACTCACAACTTCACCTACCGGAAGATTAGGAGGAAAATAAATACTTAGATTAGAGGTTAAAACAATGTCACCAATTTCAATATCAGATATTTTCTTAAGTTCAGCTATTTCACAAATATCTTCTCTAATCCACCTCATTATACCTTCTACTTCATCAGGAGCAATTTTAACGCTTAATCTAAAATTGACATCGCTAATAAGTTGAACTTCGGATGTAGAGCTAGATACTGCAGTAATTTTACCAATTACTCCATTGGAAGAAAGAACTGGGAGGTTTTTTGATACTCCGTCATTCGATCCTCTATTAATTATAATTGATGACATGTTAGCAGAAACGCCCTTAGAAATGACATCTGCGCCAACAAAATCAAGGTTTTCTCTTCTCTTAAAATTTAAAAACTCTCTATATCGAATGTTTTCAGTTTCATGTACTTTAAGTACTTGATTTTCAAGACTTAAACGTAAATTTTCAGAGGATAGAACTTCCAATTTCTTATTTAAAAAAAGTTGATTATCTAGCCAATTAAATGGCTGATAGAGAAATGAAAAACTATTTAAAGAATTTATTTTGGCGTTCTTAATTAAATCTGAATCATTATTAAAAATGAGTGTAAATGAAGCAATTAAGCAAAAAGCTAGGGTTATTTTTTCTTGGTAGTTTTGAAAAATTAATTGGATTCTAGACATGTTTAGAGCAGAACATGCTTATATTTTTCCAAATCTTCGATGACTGCTCCACAACCTTTAACAATTGCTAGATGAGGCTCATCAGCAACATTTACAGGAACACCGGTTTTCTCTCTAAGAACTTGATCTAAACCTCTAAGCTGAGAACCGCCACCTGCGAGAACAATACCTCTGTCGATAATATCAGAAGAAAGTTCAGCTGGTGTAGCCTCTAAAGCATCTTTTATTACATCTAAAATTCTTTTAACAGGATCTTTTAATGCCTGTCTTATCTCATCTGTTCTAATATCAATAGTTTTTGGTATACCTGATACCAAATCTCTTCCTTTAACAAGAATATTTCTTGATCGAGTTCTCATGGCTGAGCCTACGGAAATCTTTATTTGCTCTGCTGTTTGAGCGCCAATTTCTAATTTGTGTTCATTTCTAAACCAATGTTGAATGGCATCATCCATTTCATCTCCAGCTACCCTGATTGCTTTTTTAGTAACAACACCGTTAAGAGAAATAACAGCAACCTCAGTAGTTCCTCCACCAATATCAACAATAATGTTTCCAACTGGCTTACTGATGTCAAGACCTATACCAATAGCAGCAGCGACAGGCTCATCAACCAAAAATACTTCTCTAGCTGCTTGTTTTTCTCCGGAATCCCTAACAGCTCTTCTCTCCACTTCTGTTACTCCGGAAGGAACACATATGACCATTCTAGGTCTTGTGAGTCTATTTAAATTTACTTTTCTAATAAAACCCTGAAGCATCTCATCCACTGCAGTAAAGTCAGCAATAACACCATCTCTTAGCGGTCTTATCGTTTCAATACCTTCATGAGTTTTACCAAGCATTTCTTTTGCATCATCTCCGACTGCTAGAACGGCTCCAGTTTTTGTAGAACGGGCAATAATAGATGGTTCATTAATAATAATTCCTTTACCAGATAACCAAATTAATGTATTAGCTGTTCCAAGATCTATTGCAATGTCACCACTTACCCAATTAAAGCTATCTGAAATTGAATTTTTTATCGATCCAAAGAAACTCATAGAATATAATTTATGAAATATTTAATATTAAACATTAGTTTTTTATTTACTTAATCCTTGCTTGCTCAAATCATCTGCTTCAGTGTTTTTATCTCTAAGAACATGATTAATTTCCCAAGATGATAACACTTTAAGCAAATCATGGGTTTTTTTATGCAAAACAGCCATTCGTTCATTCTTAACCTTATAATCTCCATTAATTTGCTTTACAACTAATTCGCTGTCAGCAAAAATTAATACATTAGAAATATTATTTTTGATACATAAATCTACACCTTTAATCAAAGCTAAATATTCAGCCTCATTATTTGTTTTCACACCAACATTTTGTGAGAAAGAAAATAGCGTTTTATTTTTAAGCTTTATTACGCCTCCAATACCGGCATTAATAGGTTTGTAGTCATTATCAAATTCACAAGCACCGTCTGTAAACAAAAAGTATTCTTCATTAACCACTGAATCATTTGATAGCAAGGATTCTAAACTCGATAAATCAGTGCTTGTAAAAGATGATTTATATTTATCTAATATTTTTGAAATTTTTTTATTTTTACTGTCCATAGCTTTAGTACATAAATGGCGTTCTTAACCTATAATCTCCAAAACCAAAATCATCTACGAATCTAAATTCTTCATTAATTTGAAAATAATACCATGTTTCATAATTATAGCTTTGTTGAGGGTTCATAGATCTTGAAATATCATCAGGTCTTCCAAAGAGAATATAAATCATACCCATATCGGATCTCCAACCTCCAGAAGTACCTCTAGAAAAATTTTCTTCTGCAAAAGCAACTCTCTTATAATACTCTATCATTAATTCATTTTCTTTAGTAGTAACATCTGGATCTCTCTTAGCCCATACTTTTTTAAAAAACTTTTCTTTATCTGAGCTTTTTAATTCTCTTAGTTCTTTTCTTTCTTCTGTATTTAATATATAGTTCATTTGTTCTAATGCTGCGTTGACATTTTTAATTGAAGAAAGCATTAAATAATCATTCCTAAACTCAATTGGAAAAGACTTAGATGACACATTTCCATTTTGAGAAACTTGAATTTTTACCCCCAAATCTGATGTATCAATGTTTTCTATGGGAATCTGAAGGAATTTGTAGTCATAATTCTTGTTTGCTTCACCTTCAAAAGACTTATTCCAGACTGTTTTTTTATCTGAGACTAACGAGATATCTAGAAAGTAATCTCCTTTATCTAAAGCAAAATATTGATAAAATTCTAATATATTATCCTTCACCTCGACTTTTTTTATACTAATCGGATACTTATTAAGGCCGAATTCCCAACTTCCTTTTTTATTCTTAACAAATATTGGGTCAAAAATTTTGGAATATTTTCCAGAAGGTAAATTCTTTTTTGTAAATTTTTTTTGTTTCTTTCCTGTAAGCTTTGTATCCATATCTTTTAATGAAAAATTTACGTTAAACTCCTGCAATGGAATTTTAAAAGAAGTGGTAATTAGTATCGGATTAGCTCTTGAAACAGTTTGAGAAAAGTTTTCAACTACAATAGTTTCTGAAAAAGATTTTTCATCAATCTTACTACCGTCTTCCGATATAATTGAAATATTGAGATCATAAGAAGATTCAAAGTTGGAGTCTTTTTTCAAAAACTGAAGATTTCTATTAAAAATTTCAACAAAAGCAATTACTTCGATATTATTCTCAGATGGCCTCAAGACTACATTTGTTTTGAAAGAGTTGATATTTGAATTGATTCCTTGAGCTCCGACTAGAGCTGTAAAAAGAAGTATTAATATATTTTTTTTCATAGAAATAGCCTTAATTTAATTAAACCTGTACTTGTAAGTAATACCAAAAATTCATCTACTTGTTCCAATTCAAAAATATTTCTAATAAAAGAAAAATCATAGAAATTGTTTAATTGCTCTTCAACTAAATCATAGATCGCTAAGCCACCTGATGTTCCAATGTATAAATTATCATTTATGAGAATAATATCATTTACCCTATTGTTAAAATACAAGCTTGAAGGAACAAATTTATTATCTCCATTACTTAAAATTCCTTTTTCAGAAGAAAAAAATAAAGAGTTCTCATTTCCATAAATTCCATTCACCCTAAAATTATCGTTCACTAAGAATTCAAACTTTTCAACATTTATATTTTCTTCTTTATCAAAAACATAAACTCTACCATTGAGTGATAAATAAAGTTTATCATTGATAACATCTAAATAATTAATTGATAAATTATTATTTTTTATAAGATTTGAGATTTTAGAATTAATAATTTTCTTACTTTTTATATCAAGAACAATCAAATCATTTTTTGAAGCTATATAAATTTTATCATCTAAATGTTCGATAAATTCAATTCTTTGTAAAGGTATACCCTTTTCATAACCTAAAGTTCTAAAAAAATCACTTCTTTTATTATAAACAACTACTTTTCCATCAGAACCAAACCATACTTCATTGTTAATTATATCACTAGAATAAAAATCAGCATTAAAAAATCCAGAGTAATTTGTTTCAGAAAAATTATTTATTTCACTAAAACTACTATCAATTGAAGATATTCCACTGACCTTAGTATTATTAATGCCTCCTAACCATAGATCATTCTCAACAGAAACAGTTAATGGCACTGAAACTGCAATACCAACAGTTTTAGGAGTTATAGTTTTGCTAAAATCATCAATATAGAGCAATTGTCCATTTGATAATCCAATCCAACCAAATCCATTTTCAGTCATTAAAAATGAATTATAATCATGAAAAACACCATTATTATCAGCCGCAGAATCATTTCCTAAGAGCCAGCCCTGTTCGATAAAATAATCCTCAAATGAAAAATCTTTATAGATAAATTTATTTTTAAAGCCAATGTCACCCCAATCAATACCTTCTTCATCTGGATAAGTAAATACTCCAAGAAAAGATCCACTAACATGATCTAGTTTGATAAATCTTGAAGCTGTCTTTATCCATAAGAAGTTTTTTGATGATCCTAAATCTTCGATACTTCTTAAAGAGTTGATTGATAAATTATCGAGTTGAATCCTATTCCAGCTACCCTCTCTAGTACTAGAAAATTCTAATCCTCTATTTCCAATTATCCAAAGTATACCTGTGTTCCTATCAACATAAACATGTTCAATTTTGTTTGATTTAATTCCTTGACCTAAAAAAAGGTTTGATTCAAAGTTTCTTGAAAATTTATTAAATCTTAGAATACCATTTGCATCTGTAGCAAAGAAAATGTATTGATATCCTTCTGATATAGAATTTACAGATTCGTTTTGTCTAATTATTTCCCAGTCATACAAATCAAATCGTTGATCAATTTGTGCACTAAGAACATCAAAGAAAAAAATAAATTGAATTAAAAATAGCTTATTTTTTCTTAAACGATGAATTCTTTTTAAAACCTTTTCTAACTTTTGAAACATGTCCATTATCTAAGTAAATTATTACACTAGCAAATTGTTTCAAAAAATAATCATTGCTTGAAGACAATAATACTGTTGTTCCAAGGATATTATTCATTTTGACAATTTTTTTTCTAAGCATTATCTCTGTTCGTGGATCAATTGATAACCCATAGTCATCAATCAGCAACACTCTTGGGTCTTTTTCAACCCCAATGACAGTCTTAAGCCAGTGCTTCTCCCCATCTGAAATTAAGTTAATTGGGGTTTTCCAAACTGCTTCCATTTGAAAGCTAGTAAAATGCCTAGATTTTATTTGCTGCGTTTTTTTGGGAAATTTTTTCTTAATGAATTGTTCAACAGTTAAAGAAGAACTTACTGATTTAACATCAAGATATTGAATATCTCGGTGTTTCTTTATTTTCCCAAAAAAACCTTTTTTAAATTCATTTCCTTGATACAGAACGGTACCGCCTGTTTCTTTAATTTCTCCAGCTAAGACTTTTAATAAAGAAGTCTTGCCTGAGCCAAAATTTCCACAAATGCCGTAGATTAATCCGTTGTGAAACTTTAAAGTTTTTATCTCTAAAGCTTGCTTAGTTTTAAACCTTAGCTTAAGGTTTTGAACATCATATATTTGTTTAAGTTCCATTGTATCCTCCAAAAAGGACAGCAAAACTATTCGATATCTTCTAAGAATTTTTCAGCATCTATAGCGGCCATACAACCAGATCCAGCAGCAGTAATAGCTTGTCGATAATGATCATCTTGAACATCTCCGCATGCAAAAACTCCTGGAATATTTGTCAAAGAGGAATCAGGTTTAGTAATAATGTATCCATTATCATCCAAATCAATTAATCCATCAAAAAGATCTGTGTTAGGGTTATGGCCAATTCCATAAAAAACACCTTCACACTCAAAAGTAGTTTTTTCTCCTGTCAAAGTATCGTTAAGCACAATGCTTGAGACTCCTTCTTTTTGTGAACCGATAATAGAATCAATGCTTTTATTAACCATTATGTCAATGAGGGGATTATTTTTTGCTCTATCAAACATAATTTTTGAAGCTTTAAATACTTCTCTTCTGTGAATGATAGTTACTTTTTTTGCAAATTTAGTGAGAAACGATGCTTCTTCCATTGCGGAATCACCACCTCCAACAACAACGATGTTTTTATCTTTAAAGAAATATCCATCACAAGTTGCGCAAGTGCTAATTCCATAACCCATAAGCTCTTCTTCTTCTTTTAATCCTAGCATTCTAGCAGAAGCTCCAGTAGAAATAATAACAGTTTCTGATAGAAATTCTTCATCTCCAACATAAACTTTATAGGGTTTTGAACTAAAATCTACTTTTGTAACATGCTTAAAAAAACATTCAGCCCCGAATCTTTTAGCTTGATCTCTGAATAAGTCCATCATCTTAGGACCCATCACACCATTGGGAAACCCAGGAAAATTTTCAACATCTGTGGTAATTGTCAATTGCCCACCAGGCTGACTTCCTTCAAAGACAATAGGCTTCAAATTTGCTCTTCCAGCGTAGATAGCTGCAGTCAATCCGGCAGGACCCGAACCAATAATGATTGTATTATGAATAGTTTTATCTGTCATCTAATTAATATTGTTAACTAATGATTTGGCTAACATTATCAATTAATGTCTGTTCTGACTGTAAACCAACCTCTTGTTTAACAATCTCTCCGTTGCTAAAAAATAAAAGGGTTGGAATGCTTCTTATGCCGTATTTTACGGGCGTTTGCTTAACTTCATCAACGTTTACCTTACCTACCAATACTTTATCGCCAAATTGGTCGCAAATTTTATCTAAAATTGGTGCTATAGCTTTACAAGGACCGCACCACTCAGCCCAAAAATCAACAATTACAAGCTTGTCAGAATTAGTAACAAGCTCTTCAAAGTTTTCATCAGTAATTTTTACAGTTTTATCAGACATAAATTTTCCAAATCATTTAAATATAAACTTCTGAATTTATATGATTTATTTTAATTGAGTAACAAAAAAATAATATCTAAGAGGTAACCTTAAGGAATCTTCTCTTACCAATCTTTATAACAAGCTCTTCATTCGACGGAGAAACAATGAGGTTAATATCATTACAAACTTTCCCATTAATTTTTACAGCATTTTGGCTTAATAGCCTTTTACCTTCTCCCTTGCTAGCTATTAAACCTTCTTCTGTTAAAAGCTCAAGCAACCCAACATCAGAATCTATTTTTCGACTTTGCATATTTTCAGGATTATCTCTTTTAACAAATATTTGATCAAAAGAACTTTGAGCTAAGTCAGCTTTTTCCTCAGAATAATATTTTTTAACTAATTCTTTTGCTAAACTTCTTTTTATATCTCTAGGATTATTAGCATCGTCCTTTAGAAGTAATTTTACTTCTTCAATTTTTTCTCTGTCAGCAAAGACAGCAAGTTTATAATATTTTAAAATCATTGAGTCATTAATTGACATAATTTTTCCATACATATCCTCTGGAGAATCATCTAAAGCTATATAATTATCATAAGATTTAGACATTTTTTCTACTCCGTCAGTTCCTTCTAACAGTGGAAGCGTAATTATTGACTGGGGGTCTTGACCGTACTCTCTCTGGATATCTCTTCCAACAAGCAAATTAAATTTTTGATCAGTTCCTCCAAGCTCTACATCAGCATTGATTTCAACAGAGTCCATTGCTTGTGCTAAAGGATATAAAAATTCATGCATAGATATAGGAGTTTCTGATTCAAATCTTTTAGTAAAATCATCTCTTTCAATCATACGAGCAACTGTATATTTGCTGCTCAATTTTATAACATCTTCAAAGTTCATTTTATTAAGCCAAGTGCTATTAAATATGACTTTAAGATTATTTACATCAAGTAATACTTTAGATTGTTCAATATATGATTCTGCATTAACTTTTGCTTCTTCTAAAGTAAGCTGAGGACGTGTTTTATTACGCTCAGACGGGTCACCAATCATAGCTGTAAAGTCTCCAATTACAAGAACCGCTTGATGGCCTAAATCTTGAAAGTCTCTTAATTTTTGCAATACTACTCCGTGGCCAATATGGAGGTCAGGTCTACTTGGATCACAACCAAGCTTGACGGTTAAAGGCTTATTGTCAGATATTGATTTTTCAAGCTTTTTTCGTAAGTCATTCAGTGGAATTACTTCCTCCGTTCCTCGAGATATAAGCTCTAGCTGCTCGTCTACAGGTAAAAAAGCCATTATCTTTCTCTCATTTCTCTTTTTGCCTCTCTATCTAGATCTTTTATTTTTAAAGATTCTTTTTTTTGATACATTTTTTTTCCTCGAGCAGTAGCAAATTCTATTTTTGCAATACCTCTCTTAAAATATGCTTTTAAAGGTACGATAGTAAGACCTTTCTGAGCAACAACATTCTTTAACTTAATTATTTCTTTTTTATGGAGAAGCAGCTCTCTATCTCTCGTTGGTTCATGACCTTTAATTCCAGTATGTGAATAGGGACTGATGTGAGCATTCACCAGGTAAAAGCGATTCTTTTTTAGTGTTACGAAACTATCTTTTAGGTTTAGTTTTTTTTCCCTCAAACTTTTAACTTCGCTTCCTAAAAGAATCATCCCAGATTCATATTTATCAATTATGGTATAACTATGAAATGCTTTACGATTATTACTAATTATTTCAATTTTTTCTTGCATAAAAAAAAGTTTTTAACAAAACATATAATTACTGTAAGTTAACATATTTATATATTTAAAAAGTTATTAACAAAGTGTGTATAATTAATGTGTGTTATATTATTATATTGTTTATATTAGCATTAAATTAAGTATAATTTTTAATTATGAGTAGTATATATAAACGAAAAAGAAATGGTAAAGAAGATGGATATGTAATGTATTCTACATATGCATTTGATCCATTAAAAAACAAAAAAAGATACTATAATATTACTATTGGAAAACTTGGTCCTACCCTTTCATGGGATGATTGTAAAAAACAAAAAAAAGAATTGGATAGAATGTTTAAAGCAAAAGAAGGCGGTAAAAAAGAAATGAACCTAAAAACTGCTATTGAAACTTATATTGCTTTCAAATCATCTAAAAATAAGTCATTGAAGCAAAGTTCAAAAAAGTTAACGATTTATCACCTAAATAAGTTTAATACCACATTATCAGACAGATATGGAGCAGGTATTATGATTAAACATATAGATATTAAAATTTTAGCTTGGTATTATGCACTAAGAACTAAAGAATTAAAAAGAAGCTCAATGGATGTTCACAGAAGAATCATTGATTCATTTTTTGAATGGACAAAGAATTGAGCGAGTGACGCGATTCGAACGCGCGACCCCAACCTTGGCAAGGTTGTGCTCTACCAGCTGAGCTACACTCGCATAACATGTCATAATAAAACAATTTTAAATTATAAAAAAGAAAAAAAATTAAGTTAGTTTTTGAGAGAAAAATCTGCCTTATCAGCAATGTTTTGAATGAACGCAGCAACATCTTTATCATCAGGTATCGTTGGAGAAAGAGGAACGCTAAAAAATGTACTTCTATTTTCATGCCCTGCCAAAGAAATACCAAGCTCAGTAGCCTCTTTCTGATATTTTTCTATCAGTGAAAGGACATTAGGTTGATTTGCATATAACTCTTCAAGTCTAATCGAAGGATCTTTGGCTTGTAATCTGTTTAGGCGATAATCTATCTCCTGAAGACGATTAAATGGCGCAGAAACATCAATTATAGCCTCTTTTGGTGCTTTTATTCGAATATCTAGTATACTTAAGTGCTTTCCTTGAATACCTCCACTATAAACAAGAGCTCCAGAATCTGATTGTTTTGATCTTGGTTCTGTTCTTTTTGTTGAGCCGCTCAAGAAGATATAATCCGCATTATTAAAAGATTTAGACAAATCGATTAAATTTTCATCGAGCACATTTACTAACATAACAATAATATCGACTGACGATTTTAGTTCAGAAATGTATTTATTTCCTTCTTCAATAAAATTCTTGTTTATAATGGAGTTTGATCTTGCTGATTGACTCAAACCAATGAAAGCTATTCTAGCCCCATCCTTCTCAAGAATATGATAAGGCTTAAATAAAAGTTTATTAGAAGATTTATCATAAAGATTAGCAGAAATGAAATTAACTGAAGAATTGTCAGTAATATTAATTAAAAAGTCAACTCCGCCCTTGAAGTCGTTAGAACCAATATTTACTACATCTTGACCTAAAAATTCTAAAGTTTTAACAAAGTTTCTAGCTTTGAATCTCTTGTTTTCAATAGAAAGATTGTCAGGGTTTATTTGATTACTGTCAAAAAGAGCATTTCCTGCATCAATCAAAATTGAATCTCTATCAGGCATCATATTTTTCAAGAAAAATGTTTTTCTAGCTAAACCTCCAAGCGGATTTTTAGGACACCCACAGTCATAAAATTCGGAATAAACATTAGTTGTTGAAACAATAGAAATATTCTGGATATTATCTTTTGTAGCTTCTTGACCAAAAATTATTGTAAAGAATAATAGATATATTAATTTTTTCATTTATTTTTTTTTCTTTTTTTAAATATAGGTATAAAAAACATATAAATTCCTGTTAAACTTAAGGTCAAAAGTAAGATTCCTGAAGGTAAAAACCATCCATACTTAACTATTTCACTGAAAAATGATCCATCGTGAATTGATTCAATAATATCTGATCTTCGATAATTAATAGCATATATTTCAGAGGTTTGTATATCAATTTGAATTTCCCAATTATTTTTCGACTTAATTTTCGCTATCCCTTTGTCCGGTCTAATATCGATTCTTTCAATATCTTCCCACGACGAAATATTAGCTTCTTTTACAGTGGATACAGCATCAAGATAAGATTGTAGCATTACTGGCTTACTTGATGAGGTAACTTCAACATTAGGTTGAATCCAATTTGACTGCTTTTTTAACTGCAGCATAATACCACTTGAAACCATAATTATAATCGGAATGATTATAATTGGAGAAATCCAATAATGAATCTGTCTTATTTTCTTTTTAAAGCTCAACGTCTTTTAAAGATTTTACTTCAAGAATTTTTTCTAGTTCATCCATTAAGAAGTTCATTTTTCTTGAAACGGCTTCAAATGGCTCACTAGTTGTCATATCTACTCCAGCCAAATTAAGTAATTCTACTGGATAATCTGAACTTCCGCTCGATAAAAAAGCAATGAATCCATCGATACCTGCTTGTCCTTCGTTTTGAACTCTCTCCGAAACTTTTTCACCAGCAGCAAATGAAGTTGCATAGGCATAAACATAATAGTTTCTGTAGAAATGAGGTATTCGAGCCCATGAAAATGCTTCCTCTTCCGTAATTTGCATACTTGGACCCCAATATTTACTATAAATATCACCGAAAGTAGTAGTCAAAAAGTCTTCAGTGAGAATTTCACCTCTTTCAGCTGCTTCATGTATTTTTAATTCAAACTCAGCAAATCTAGCTTGTCTATAATATGTCGATCCAATGTCTTGAATATATTTCTGAATAAGAACTGCTCGTTCTTGGTCATTTTGAGCATTGGCCATTAGATAGTCCATTAGTAATGATTCAGTAGTAACAGATGCTACCTCAGCATTAAATGTATTATAACCGCTATAAACATATGGCTGATTTTTTTCACTTAAATAAGAGTGAAAAGCATGGCCGAGTTCATGCGCCAAAGTAAATACGTCATCTAGTTTTCCAGAAAAATTGAGTTTCACATAAGGAGAAACTCCCCAAACTGAATATTGATAGGCTCCACTTTCTTTTCCTTGGTTTTCAAAAACATCGATAAGGTTTTCATTGTACATCATGTCAATAATTTCTTGAATTTCAGGACCAAGAGGCATCAACGCTTCTTTTACAATCTCTTGCGCTTCTTCATAAGTATAATCTCGAGAAAATTCAGATAAAGGTGCATATGTATCGAAAGGTTCAATCTTTTCCAATCCTAAATATTTAGCTTTAATTGAAGCCCACCTGTGCAATGGTTCTAAATTATCATTCACACTTGCAATTAGATTCTTATATACATCAGTAGAAATTCCAGCACTTTTAAGTCTAGCCTCTAAAGTATTATTATACCCTCTAACATTTGCATAAAAAACATTTTTTTCAACATTACCTTTCATTAAAACTGACATTGTGTTTATTGTATTACCAAAAGGAACATACAAAGCTTTATACATATCTTCTCTTACTCTTCGATTAGTAGAGCTTGTGTATTTTCCATATCTTCCCTCCGACATTGTAACTTCATTTCCAGACTCATCTTTAAATATTCCCCATTTGTAGTCTGTAGACTTCATTATTTCATATGCCTCACTTGGAACACCGCTCATTTTACCAGTCATGGTTAATATTCTTTCTTCGTTTTCAGATAATGTATGAGGTTTATCAAGATACAAATCTTTAAAACTTTTTTCATATACCGCCAGCTTAGGTTCTGAATCCATAAAAGATTCAACTACTGAATAATCTTTCTCAAGCATCTCAGGTGCATAATATGAACTATATTCTCCTGATTTAATAGCTGCGTTTCTAACCCTTTGATACATGGCTTGGTATTTCTCATTTTTTAAGTCCGTATTTAAAGAATTTGCTGAATAATGAAATAATCTTCCAAATAGTTGGTTAATCTCTTCTGACAATTCAATCGCTTCTAATAAATTTGCAGAGCTTGATAAGAGTTTTCCTTTATAATCAGCAAACTTTGGTGAAAGCTCTTTAACCTTTTTTAAATCCTCCTCCCATGCCTCGTCAGATGGGTATACTTTGGTTAAGTCCCACTTATATTTGTCATCAATTTCTGATCTTAGTGGAACTGCAGAACTATTGGAAGTGTCATTTGGTGTACATGCCATAAACATGAAAATGTAAAAAATTAAAAGTCTAAAATACATAGTAAATATTCCTTATTAGTTTAATGAGTAATAATTTCCAATTAGTATAATAAAAATTACGATGAAAAAAAATTATAAAATTGGTATTGCATTGGGCGGTGGAGCTGCTAGAGGATATGCTCATATTGGAGTATTAAATGCAATTGATGAACTAAAGATACCAATATCATATGTTTCTGGAACGAGCATTGGGTCATTTATTGGTGCTTTGTATGCCTCTGGAAATCTTAAAACATTCGAGCAAGAAGTAAGATCAAGAAATAGCTTTATGAAAGACGTACTTTTTAAACTTGATCCTATTTTTCCAAAACTATCAATTATGAACGGAAATGAGGTTATTAAGATTTTTAAAGAATTAACCGATATAAGAACATTTGAAGAGCTTAATATACCCTTAACAACCGTAGCAACTGACATCGTAAATAATGTAAAAATAGAATCAAACAAAGGGGATTTAATCAATGCTATTAAAGCAAGCATTGCTATTCCTGGAGTATTGACTCCAACATATGTAAATGATAATCTTTGCGTTGATGGTGGATTAATTGATCCAGTACCATTACAGTCAATAATTGATATGGGATCAAATAGAACAATTGCTGTAAACCTTTACGGTCTTCAAACCTCTAAAAAGAAAGACAGTAAATATAATATAGTTGATATTGTTGATAGGTCAGCTAAAATTATTCTTAATAATGTTACTCACCTTAGCTTTAAAAATAATGAACCTAATATTTTAATCGAACCTCCAATAGATCAGTTTTACGGATGGGATTTTCATAAAGCAAATGAACTGATTGATATTGGATATGATACGGCTAAAGAAATTTTGAATGTAAATTCAGAGCTATTTATTTAAAACATTCTTTAAAGAATCAAGACAATAATCTACGCTCTCGCTTCTGGCATTATATCCCATTAATCCAATTCTCCATATTTTTCCAGAAAATTTTCCTAATCCTGCTCCAATTTCTAAGTTAAAATCGTTTAGAAGCATTGATCGAATCTCAAGATCATCATAACCATCAGGAATATAGATAGAATTCATTTGTGGCAATCGATATTCTTTGTCTACAACAAAATTGAAACTCATTTCATCAAGACCTTCTTTTAGCCTAAAATGTGCATTTAAATGTCTATTCCATAGCTTTTCAAGTGTTTCATCACATGCAAGCCTTAAAGCTTCATGTAATGCAAAAATAGAATTAATGGGAGCAGTATGATGATAACTTCTTTTCCCTTGTCCGCTCCAATAATCTAAAACTAGAGTCTGATCTAAAAACCAACTCTGAATTTTTGAATTTCTATTTTTAATTTTTTCGATAGCTTTGTCAGAAAATGTTAATGGTGATAAACCAGGAACGCATGAAAGACATTTTTGACTACCCGAATATACTGCATCCAATCCCCATTCATCAGTCAAAATTGGAATTCCTGTAAATGAAGTAACAGTATCTGCAATAACCAAACATCCATATTTTTTAGATATTTCGGCAATCTCTTTTGCATCACTTCTTACTCCTGTTGATGTTTCAGCATGAACAAAAGCTACCACCTTAGTATCAGGATTTTTCTTTAAAGATTCTTCGAGCTTATCAAGAGAGACTGGGGTGCCCCATTCATCATCTACTATAATTGCTTCGCCACCAATTCTTTCGACATTCTCAACCATTCGCCCACCAAAGAGTCCATTTACACAAACAATTACTTTATCACCCGGCTCAACTAAATTAACAAAACTGGCTTCCATACCTGCACTTCCAGGCGCAGAAATGGCAATAGTAAAT
Organism: uncultured Fidelibacterota bacterium; assembly: GCA_902538565.1. Lineage (GTDB taxonomy): Bacteria > Fidelibacterota > Marinisomatia > Marinisomatales > Marinisomataceae > Marinisoma. Next base: position 113,727 of record CACBFQ010000002.1, read on the forward strand.
TCATTTTTGGTTTGAAATAAATATCTCAGCATGGACTTAACTTCATCCATCATTTCAACGAACTTTGGATCTAAATGTCCAACTTCAGGTCTTATTAAGGCTTCTGATACTTCAGGATATAAGTTTGTAGGTCCAGCACCCAAAAGCCTTCTTTCAGGCGTTTGAAAAGAACTATATTTCATTTTCCCCCAATATATGTTTTCAATTAGTCTTCAAAAACTTCGCTTTTATCCTTTATTAAAACTGTCATTTCAATTTTTTCTAAAGGATTATCATTCATATCTTTTTCGGAATTAACTATTAAGTCTATTACTTCAAGGCCTTTAATTACCTTACCAAAAACGGTATAATTTTTGTCCAAGAAAGGCGCATTATCATGACAAACAAAAAATTGACTAGAAGCACTATTTGGGTCGTTTGTACGAGCCATAGATAAGATGCCTTTAGTGTGAGGAATATCGTTAAATTCGGCAGGAATTAACCAAGTATTCGGATCATTTTCATCTCCAAGACCAAAGAACTTTCCAGCCCTGCCTCCAGTTCCGTGCAAAGCTCTATTATCTAATTTTGAATTTGGGTCTCCACCTTGAATGACAAAACCAGGTATAACTCTATGAAACGTAGTTCCATTAAAATATTCTTCTTCTGCTAGAGTGATAAAACTCTCTACATGCATGGGCGCAACGTCAGGGTAAAATTCAACTACCATATCTCCATGCTTAGTGGAAATTACAGCTACTCTCTCTTCATGTGTCATGTTCATACAAGAAACTCCTATAAATGTTAAAATTGCGGCTAGAATTAAAAATTTTGATTTCATATTAGATAGTATAATTTAAGACAATAATTCTTTTTGTTGGGCAAAAAATATGCCCAACAAAAAGTTTTCTTTAAAGTTTATTCAGATTCTTTGATTACTGGTCTAGACCATTGCTCAACTCCAGCTATCTTCAAGTCTTCATTGAAGTAAAAGAGTTCCATCAATTCTAGTTCTAGAACAGTTCCATCTTTGAAACTATCTTTAACATAAGAACTAACGGTTACAGCTGCTCCGCCTGGTCTATTTTTAATTTTATTTGGTAAGATTGCCCATAACTTTCTTTCATGAGAAATACGTGATTCTAAACGATTTTTAATCTCAGTATTTGTTAAAAAAGTTACGGAACCGTCTAAAGACCTGAACCACACTGAATCGGAGATAGCAGATGAAATTCCTTCATAATCAAGTTCTTCAAAATCTTTGAAAAAATTTTCCAAAATTTCAACTTCACCATCATTAGAATAAACAAAAGGGTTTCCTCCATAAAGCTCAGTATTATTTCCTCCTCTACCGTAGAATTTTCCACCTTCAGAATATTCATTTGACGAAGAATTAACACATGAAAATAATAACATATTTGTACAAGCTATTGAAAGATAGATTATATTTTTATTAAACATTAAATACTCCTTTTTTAAAAAATTAATTCATGAATGTTAGGAAAAGATTTGATTTAAATATAGTTGCCATATATTTAATATATGGCAACTATAATGTCTTTCAACTTTTATTCTTAGGAGTTGTTATCAGACGATAATGGCTTAGCATACTGTGTTACAGCACTAATTTTTCCATCTAAATCAAAGAAATATGTTTCAGAAACATCTGCTTCCCAAACATCTCCTTCTTTTGATTCAACTCTAGCAGTTGACCATACAATTAATCCAGATTGTGGATCAGTATCTTTGATTTTTATTGGAATCATTGCCCAAGCTTGCCAGTTTTGAGATTTTCTTCCCGCCATAAGCACTCTTAAATCATCATGTGTCATTTCTGAATCATTAAAAGTAAATGGATTAGCTAGAAATTCTAGCGCTGCATCTGCATCCATATTATTTGCTGCTTCAAGAAAAGCTTCAAGTTTTTCTACCTCTCCTCTATTAGAAAATACAAAAGGTCTTCCAGACCAGTCGTTATCAGGATTTCTTCCGACAAATTTTCCACCCTCTGGTAAACCGTGAGTAGTGAATTCTGGATTAGGATTTGGTCTATACCATTGATTCCAACCACCCAACTTTCCTTCTTCGTCAATATAGTAGATTTCAAAAAGATTATGTCTTTCTTTTTGTCCATTTTGAAATAATCTGTCTTCAACAGACCAAGTCAAAACTCGAGTAATATCATCACCTTTAAATTTAACAGGAAGCATTGCGAAAATATCCATATTAAGAGTTTCAACCTCATTATCAAAATATTCAGTCATACCCTCTGACATATTTTCAACAAATTCATCTCTGTAAAGAGATTTCATAGCATTCCAGTCTCTTGCATTGTATGCATCTGTTGACTGCTGAACGATATCCATATATTTATTATCTGCTAAAACGTATGCACTGCCATTAAGTTCATTGTCCTCACCAGGTTCAAATTTACCAGCAGATTCAACGCCTTCGTAATTAACTACTGGCGGTGATGCAAACATCACAAATAGTCCAGCTGCAACAAGCATTAATGTAGGTAATGAATCGTAATCTAATTTCATATTTTTACCTCCTTTTTTTCGTTAATAATTATAAAAATAAAGATTTTTTAGTTGAATTGTAAAAGGATATTTTTGACATGAAGTAAATTTGTGGAGCCGGTCGGGATCGAACCGACGACCTCGTGAATGCCATCCACGCGCTCTCCCAACTGAGCTACGGCCCCTATATTATTGTAAGTTTAAAAAAAAGGGCTACAATATTGTAGCCCTTTTTAAAAAAATAAATGACGTTCAGGATTATCCGCGAGTACCTTCGCTTTCTCCTTCACTTTCATCATCATTACCTCTTTTTCTACAATTATCAATCCATGCTTGCTTCATTTCCTCTGGAGAATTTACTGTTAATGAAGAACCATCTTCGAACATTAAATCAACTGGGAAAACAACTTCAGGTCTTTTCTTTTCTCCCGTATATGATTCATAGAAAGCGCCCATTTTTTCCTCAAGATCTTTTTCATCTTCTGCTGTTAGAACAGTTCCATCAGGCATAGTAAAGCTTACAGGAAAGCCAAAGGTGAAACATTTTTTGTCATCTTCTTCGCCTCTACAAGCTTGAAATGCTTCTTTAAGTTCATCATCTGAATTGATAGTAACTGTTTCAACTTCATCGCCTCTACCAAATTGAATTTGAATTGGAAATACAAATTCAGGTTTTTGCTTTTCACCAGTTTCTTCATAATTCGCTTTCATAGCGTCTCTGAACTCTTGATAGTCATTGGCAGTGTATGATGTTTCTCCAAGTGAGAAAGTCAATGGAAATACAAATTTGAAGCATCTTTTGTCATGCCTTTTTCTTTCTTCCATACCATCTCTGCCACCCAACTTTCTTCCGTCCTTAGCAAAGAAAATTTCTGTCATATCTCCTGCATCTAAAGCCATGTCTCCAAGGGATATTTGATAACCATATTCTGGAGAAATTTCTGCTTTATACATCATATAATCATAATATTCTTCACCAATCGCATATAATGACATTGAAGGTACATCAACTTCATCAATTTCAAATTTGTTTGGATCAGAAATAATTGCTTCAATAAGTTGCGTGTCAGACATTTCTTGTTTATAAGACATGTTGTCATCACAAGAAGTAATCATAAAAATTAGTGTAAATATCAGTAAAAGTTTTCTCATTACAATCCTTTATTTTTGTTAAATATAATTTATCTAAATTTTTTCTTTCTGTCAAAATTTCTTTTTGACATATCTGAACCACGCTCAGCCATTCTCTTTGTAGCTTCAAATATAATTTTTTCTTCTTGAAAAACTAACTTTGTTCTTTGTTCGTTACTTAATACGCTAGTAGTATTTTTCAAAAATTCAGATTCTAGTTTAGCTAACTCTTCCTTCATTTCAAGCTGATACTTTATTGCAGTATCTACGTCAAACTTTGATACATCCTTTGCTTTAGATCGCAGCTTACTTACCTTCTCGCGATATTGCTTTTGAGTTTCACGTACCAGGTCTTTATATTCTTTTTGCATTGGAAAAAACTGTTGCGCTTGTTCTGGTGATAAATCTAAATAATTGGTTTGAATACCAATCATAGTAGATTCTTTTTGATCTTGTAATTGCTCCATACGTTTTTTACGCATATCCATTTTTTCCATATCTTCTGCATTTTTACGTTGCATCTGACCTTGAGCAAAGACACTTGTTAAGAATATTGATAAAATAAGTAATTGTTTCATGATTTCTCCTGTTTATTAATCATATGTACTTTTTTAAACACTGTTATTTAAAAAAAGTTTCAATTAACCCTTTCTAGCATTCATAAATGACTTAACTGACATTATAAATCCAACAAGACATAAAACAAAAGTTGTAAACTGTTCAACGGTTGCTAAAGGCCTTTCTAACTCATTGCCACTTAAAAGATAACTAGCTAAATCAGAAACAGATCCAAAAGTAGCTCCAATACCAAGAATTAATATTAGTACATTAACATGTGCAAAATGTTTATGAAATTTTGGAAAAGTTCTTCCTAAGAATAAAACAATCTGCATCAAAAGCCCGAGAATTGAAGGAATGAGCGCAGTAAAAGTCATAGCAGAGGCATAAAATGCTATGCCTAAAATAATTAAACTAATACTAATTTTATTAAAAATATTATCCATAATGTTCCCCTTATTTTTCTATAATTTCGCTAATTTTTTTAAAACTTCCATTTAATTCCGAAATCATTTTTTCGGTATATGGATTAAAATTTTGAATATCTTCAAATAATTCCCATGTATCGTTACATGTTTGACTGACAAGCTTATGCAATGCTTTATAACCTTCTGTATCAATTCTAGTTTCATTTGTTCCAAAATCATCAATTACTCTTCCAACAAAATGAGTTAATCCTTGTGATCTTGCAGCCATCATGTCATGCTCTTTAGCAGAAATTTCTTCAATTGTAATATTTTGACTTTCAAAATAGTTTTTCCAAAAATCATATCTTTCAAAATTATTTCTTACGGATTCCATTGTCATAACCGAACCACTATCTTTTAAGGAATCAGGACCAAATAATGGATGTGTTGCTATAATGTCTGTTTGAGTAGGCAAATTATCTTTCATCACTCTTTTTGGAAATACTTTTACGGAACAAACATCTATTAAAGTCTTTCCGCTTTCAATTTTATTTGAAATATTAATTATTAGCTCTTCAAAATCTCTAATAGGAACAGCAATGAAAATAGTATCATTTTTAAGAGCATCTCCTAGTGAAACTTCATTAATTTCTGAATTATTGATTCGATTTTTATCAAATACCTCAACTTCAAAACCTTTTGAGAGTAGTGCATGAAGCATTGCTCCAAATCTACCAAACCCTATAATGCTAACTTTGTTCATGAGTCCAACCTTTTTACAGCCAAGAATAAAGTTAAATTTCTTTTTAAGTCATGAATATCATTCTCAAGAATGTTAAGTCCATATTTCTTTGCGGAAAATTTACTTGCAATAACTGCTACTTGTTTCGGCAATCTTCCCTCCGCTAAATCTTGAGCAGCCTTAGCAGTATCATCCTCTTCAACAAGCTTTTTTGACCAGAATTTTTCAGCCAAATAGTCTTTACATTGTTTTAATGCTTGTTCGTGTGAATGAATTTCTTCAATATCTCCAACAGAAACACCATCTACTGCTAATAAATTTTGACTGATTTCTATAAAAAACATGTCAATGATTTGACACTGATTTTTTGCTAAAGCTTCTACGCTTTCAATTACTACTCCTCCTTGAGCATTTTCCATAGCAAATATTCCTGTATCAATTGAATTATTTGATAAACTATCAAGAACGTTCATTGAACTAACAAGATATTTTAATTCAAAATCTTTAATTCCAAATTTTTCACAATATGATTTTGCAGCTTCTTCGCTAAAACTACCTTCAATTCCTTGAATACCCACTTTCATTTTTTTATCTCCAAAATATGCTTTATGCCGTTTATATAACTTTGTTTTCCTTCGCCAAAAAACTGTCCAATACAAACATTTTTAATGACGGAGGTTTTTCTAAAATTTTCTCGTTTATGAATATTTGACAAATGTACTTCAACCGTAGGAATTTGAGTGCCAACTATGGCATCTCTTAAAGAATATGAATAATGAGTCAGTGCACCAGCATTTAAAATGCAATAGTCTACTTTTCCTCTTTTTGAATGCAAAAAGTCAATCATTTCACCTTCTGAATTCGATTGAAAGAATTCAAGTTCAAAATTCTGGCACAATTCATGATTTTGAATCCATGCATTGATCTGATTGAGACTCTCACTACCATAAATCTCAGGCTCTCTTTCGCCAAGCAAATTCAGGTTTGGACCATTCACGATAATTAATTTCATAACACGCTCAAACTTTCTTTAATTTGATCAAATGTGATATCTTTGCTGATTCTTGATTTACCAATTTCATCTAATAAGATAAATCTAATTTTTTTCTCTCTAAATTTTTTGTCATTTTTGACAAAATTTATAAAAGTCTCTTTATTATCAATATCAAGTTTCGGTAATTCAAATTTAGATAATAATTGAGTGGATATTTCATATTCATCATTAGTTAAATTTCCAAATTTATTGGAAAGATATAATGCGCACTTCATACCATAAAAAATTGCTTCTCCATGTAATAAATTTTTGTAATTAGTAAATGATTCAATTGCATGCCCAACAGTATGACCAAAATTCAGAATCATTCTTAATTCATTCTCATTTTCATCTTCACTAACAATATCGCTCTTTATTTCACAACATTGGATAATTATTTTCTGTAAAACATCTATATCTTTATTTTCAATTTTAATCGCATTAGCAACTAAATAATAAAAAAATTCTTTATCATAAATGAAGCCGTATTTTACAACCTCTGCAAGAGCAGCTTGCAGTTCTCTATCTGGCAAAGTTGATAAAAAATTGGTATCAATTTCTACAGCTATTGGCTGATATATTCTTCCAACCAAATTTTTACCATCCTTTAAGTTTATTCCTGTCTTTCCTCCTATTGCAGAATCAACCATTGCAAGTAACGTGGTTGGATATTGAATGTATTTAATTCCTCTCATAAAAATTGATGATGCAAAGCCCGCAACATCTCCAACTACCCCTCCACCAACTGCAAACACTAATGATGATCTATCAAAATGTTTTTTTGCCATCTCATTTACAATTAAAGAAATAGATTCAAACGATTTTGCTTTTTCACCTTGATCAATCAAAAAAATATTTACATTAGGTAAATTAGAAAGCTCGTTTATTTCATCTTTATAATGATTTAGAATCTCTTTTTGAGTAATTAACATACATTGTGATTTTGTCGAAGATGCAAACTTTACAACTGAATTTTTGAAACCTTTGATCAAACTGATATTGTAACTATTGTTTCCTAAATCAACTTTAATCTTATTGGACATTAATTATCTCCATTATTTGGTTGCAGTTGTCCTGAATAGTCTGATTATCGGTAATAACCTTACTTTTGCATAATGCTTCATACTTTTGCTCTCTTTTAAGCATAATTTCTTCAAATACCTCATCTTTATTTTGGACATTTAATAATGGCCTAGAATTATCATCTTTAAGCCTATCTAGTAAGATATTTTTAGATGTTTTTAAATAAATGCAATGTTTTGAGCTTAACAATTCGTAACTATCTTTGTGTGATACTGCTCCTCCACCAACAGCTATAATAGTATTTTCTTTTGAAATATGTTTTTGTAATTCAGCAAATTCTAACTTTCTAAAATTTTCTTCTCCCTTAAAAAATAGCTCATTTATTGACATATCAAATGACTTGGTTAGTTCATCATCAATATCAATAAAATTCCATCCTATGCTTAAAGAAAGAGCTTTTGCGGTGGAAGATTTTCCAGAACCCATCATTCCGATTAGATATAGTTGACTAGTATTTTCCACTGCTTTCAATGTGTTTTTTTAATTGCTTAATACTATCTCCACCGAACTTTTCAAGTAATGCATCCGCAAGGACAATGGCCAACATACTTTCCCCAATGATTGATGCCGCAGGAACTGCACAAGAATCTGTTCTTTCTTTATGCGCAAGCTTGGGCTCCATAGTATTTAAATCTATCGATCTTAAGGGCTTTATGAGCGTTGAAATAGGTTTCATGCTCACCTTTACATGAATTGGTTGAGCATTGCTCATTCCACCTTCAATACCTCCAGCATTATTTCTTGAACGAGCGATTTTGTCATTTTCAAATAATATTTCATCATGAAGTTCGCTTCCAAATGCCGCAGATGAAGCAAAACCGGCTCCAACTTCCACGCCTTTAAAAGCATTCACGGACATCATTGCTTGGGAAATTCTGGCTTGAAGCTTTCCATCAGCATTGATATAGCTTCCTAAACCATAAGGCATTCCTTTGGCAATTACCTCAAAAGAACCTCCAACTGAATCACCATTACTTTTCGCTTGATCAATAACGTTAATCATTTTTTCTTCTGCATCTTTATTTAAACATCTTACTGAGGATTTATCAGCTAAATCGTTTAATTGAGACATAGTTAAAGAATGGTCAACTTCTTTATTATCAACAACATCATGAATTTGATATACTCTACTACCAATGGTTATTCCTACTTCATCTAATAGTTTTCTGCAAATAGCACCAATAGCAACTCTCATTGCAGTTTCTCTTGCTGAAGATCGTTCTAAAACATTTCTAATATCATCAAAATCATATTTCATCATACCTGCTAAATCTGCATGTCCAGGTCGAGGCATTGTTACCTTTTTATGTTCTTTTTTAGGTTTACCTACTGCCATTCTATCTTCCCAGTTTACCCAATCTAAATTTTTAATGATTAGGGATATTGGAGATCCGAGTGTGCGTTCATGTCGCACTCCTGAAAAAATTTCTGCAAAATCTTTTTCAATTTGCATTCTTTTTCCTCTGCCATGACCTTGCATTCTTCTTAAAAGATCAACCGCAATATATTCTTCAGTAAGCTGAAGACCAGCAGGTATTCCTTCAATGATACCTATTAACCCTTTTCCATGCGATTCACCAGCGGTCATATATGATATTTTTTTTAACATTTTATGTTCTCCAATTGTTTTCTCAAGGACTCAATTTGTGAATCCAAATTATAGTTAGTTTCTCTCCAAATTTCAATAGACTTCAAAGCTTGAAAAATAAACATATCAAGCCCATTAATCTTTTTGGAGCATTTATCAAATTTTTTTAAAAATAAAGTTTCTTTAGAAGTATAAATAAGATCAATTAATACTGTATGATCATGGATAGGAATATCAAAAAAATTGTCACTGTCTTCCTTATACATTCCTATTGGAGTTGTATTAATTGCAATATCATAACTAGCATGATTAGAATTAAATAGTTCTATATTGTTGAAACCAAGGGTATGAGCAAAATTTTGAAGATTGTAAGCATTATCGATAGATCTGTTTTTTATAATAATCCTACCAATTCCCTTATCAATTAAGCATTTAACTACAGTTTTTGCTGATGATCCTGCCCCAAGGACAACACAGCTATTGCCCTCAATAACTATACCATTTTCATTTAACAGCATATCAAATCCATACTTATCAGTATTAAATCCACAAATCATATTATTTGATTTTGATATACAGTTCACATTATCTAAGATTTTTGCTTCATTGTCAATAGCATCCAAAAACTTTACTACTCTACTTTTGAATGGTATCGTAACATTAATACCATTAAATAAACCAAAATCATTATTGAAAAAATCATCAAGCTGATCATTCTCTAAATGAATTTTTTCAAAAGAACAGTTCAAAATATTTAATCTTTCATAAAGAATTTCATGAAGCTGAGGGCTTAAACTTTTATCAATTGGGTTTCCTATCACTGCAAATTTCATTTGGTTACCTCGCTAAGATAATTGAAGAAATTTGGTAATGAAATATCAACGCATTGTGTATTATCAAGCTCATATTTTTCAAAAGAAGTAAGGCTAAAAATTGTGAATGCCATAGCAATCCTATGATCATCAAAGGTAGTTATTTTTGGCATTCTTTTTACCTTACCTCCCTCAACAAATAAGTCATTGTTTTTTTCATATGCCTTGATTCCAAATGCTTTTAGATTATGTATAATTGCGCTCAATCTATCACATTCTTTATATTTTAACTCTTCTACATTTTTAAAAACTGTTGTGCCCTTTGCAAATGCAGCTACAACTGCTAATATTGGCACTTCATCTATAATTGATGGTATAGTTTCTGATTCAATTTCTATTGCTTTAAGATTAGATGCGCTTACAGTTAAATCCCCTACCTTTTCACCATTATGAACTGACTCATTTGATTTTGTTATTAAACAATTCATTTTATTTAAAACTTCAACAAATCCAATTCTTGACTCGTTAAGTAATACATTGGTCAGCTTTAAATTTGAATTATTATTAATAACTGCCAAAGCAACAAAAAAGGCTGCTGAGGATGGATCAGAGGGTACAGAAATATCAATTGACTTTAACTTGAATTTGAGTGGATGAACTATAATTTTACTTCCTTCATTTTCAATTGATGCTCCCATATTCTTTAACATAATTTCTGAATGATTTCTTGTCTGAATAATCTCATTAATACTTGATACATTATTTCCACCTAAAGCTGAAAAAAGTATACTTGATTTCACCTGTGCACTTGCAACTTTCATATCATAATCTATAGCGCTAATACCTTTAGAAGCATCTATTGATAAGGGTAATAATCCATCATTAGAGGAAATTTTACATCCCATTGCTGTTAAAGGCGTAATTATTCGCTTCATTGGTCTTTTTGATAAGGATTCATCTCCTATCAATGAAAATGTTAATTTTTGGGAAGCTAATAGTCCTGCAACCAGTCTAGTAGTAGTTCCTGAATTACCACAATCAAGATTATTTGATGGAGAATGAAGTTCTTTTCCATTAATTACTATTTCATTTTCTCTTTCTTGTATTGAAGCTCCACAATCTTTCAAAATATTAATTGTTGACTGCAGATCAGCTCCATCATTTAAATTTCTAACATAACTAACTCCCTCAGCTATGGCTGAAAGCATAATTGCTCTATGAGAAATAGATTTATCTCCTGGAAGTTGCAATGTTCCTTGAACTAGCATTTATCTTTGCAGCTCCTCCGCAATGTTGAAAGAGAGTTCTAGCGCTTGATTAGCATTCAATCTTGGATCGCAATGCGTATGATATCTTGAATTTAAATCCTCATCGCTCAGTTTATAAATCCCTCCTGTACACTCAGTAACATTTTGTCCGGTCATTTCTAGGTGTATTCCACCCAAATGACATCCTTTATGCTTTAGAATCTGTATTGCCTCTGAAGTTTCGTTTAATAAAGAACTAAAATCTCTAGTTTTTAGTCCTGAGGAAGATTTTATTGTATTACCATGCATTGGGTCTGATACCCATAAAACTTTTTTTCCATTTTTTATTATTTCATTAATTAATCCTGGAAGATATTTACGGACTTTGTTTTTACCATATCTAAAGATCAAAGAAATTTTTCCAGGCTCATTATCTGGATTAATTTTATCAATTATTTTAATGAGCTCTTTAGTATCTAAACTTGGTCCACACTTAATACCAATAGGATTATTAATTCCAGAACAATATTCAACATGAGCACTATCTACGAATCTAGTCCTATCGCCAATCCAAACCATGTGCGATGAAGTAGCAAAAGTTTTACCAGAAATTGAATCTGTTCTTGTAAGTGCAGATTCAAATGGTAAATGCAATGCTTCATGACTAGTATAAAAATCTACTGAATTTAGATAGTCTACAGAGGAAATATTTACACCAATAGCCTCAATGAAATCAAGATATTCATTTATTTGGTTTGCTATTTTTTCATATTTTTTTCCCTCGGGTGTAGCTTTTACAAAACCCATATTCCAGGAATTTACTTTTCTTAAATTTGCAAATCCGCCTTGTGCAAAAGATCTAATAAGATTAAGTGTAGATGCTGATTGTGAATAAGCTCTCAAAAGTCTTGAAGGGTTTGGTTCTCTCTTTTGTTCAGAAAATTCAATGCTATTTATTGAATCTCCAAAATAACTTGGTAATGTTTTATCATTAACTGTTTCAAAATCAGATGATCTAGGTTTAGCAAATTGACCAGCAATTCTTCCTACTTTAATTACTGGTACCTTCATTTTTGCGGTAAAAATGGCACTCATTTGCAAAATCACTCTAAATGTATCTCTTATGCTATTAGCATTAAATTCCTTAAAACTTTCAGCACAATCACCACCCTGAATTAAAAAAGCTTTACCTTCAACAGCTAAAGCAAGCTTTTCTTTTAGACTGTTACACTCACCGGCAAAAACCAATGGTGGAAATTTTTCAATTTTCTTTAAAGCTTTTTTTAAAGCATCTTTATCCTTGTATTCGGGAATATGTTTAACAGTAAAATTTTCCCAAGAATTTTTAGTCCACTTACTCATAATTCATTCCCTTCAATTTTTTTAGAAGCAGAAATTACACTAAGATATATTTCTTTTAAATATTTTGCCTCTTTTTCAGAAAATCTTGCATCTATTCTAGCATAAATTGAATTTTCTCGTTTTGAATCTTCAATTGGTATATTATTTTTAGATTTTACTTCACCAATCTTCATGACAGGATCTAGCCTTTTAACTAAAAGGTCAAAAATCATATTATCAATATTATCAATATTTTTTCTTTCATCATTAATTTCCAACATAATTCCTCCAAAAAAAAACCCTAACAATTTTTGTTAGGGTTTCTATAGTTTGTGATATAATTATTCTATCAGGCGCCTATAGTCCCCTTGCATCTAAAATAGAAATAATAGTAGTTAAAATTTTTCATCAAAACATTTTAGTGATAAAAATCTACATGAGAAACAAAAATTATTTTTTTAGGCTTTTCACAAAATTTTCAACAACACCCTTTTTTCTATCTTTAAGTACTTTTTTTATAACTGCAGATCCAACCACAGCTCCATTTGAAAAACTATTAAACCATTCAACATCATCATTTGAACTTATACCAAAACCTACCATAAATGGTGTTTCACTATTTTCTTTTACTTTTGCTAAGTAGTTTTCCAAATTATTTTTTGAACTTAAATCATTTCCGGTAATACCTAAAATACTAACAGCATATATGAGATCTCCTGCAAGTTTAGAAATCTTCTTAATTCTTTTTTCCGCAGTATTTGGAGCAACTAGAAGTATCGGAGATATATTTTTGTCCTTTAAATTATTACAAAATTCTACAGATTCGTCCAGAGGTAAATCTGGAAGAATAACACCGTCTATTTCTGCATCGTTACATTTTTTTATGAAATCCATAGTACCCATTTTAAGAATTGGATTATAATAACCCATTAGTGCAATAGGGACATGAGTTTGCCTTCTTATATCTTTTACTTGTTCAAAAATTTCAAGTAATGTAATACCATTTTTCAAAGCTATTTCATTCGCCTCTTGAATGACCGGACCATCTGCTTGAGGATCTGAAAAAGGAATACCTATCTCAATCATATCGGCACCTCCTTTTATTGCTTCCAAAACTAAATCCTTTGTGCTATCTTTTTCTGGAAAACCTGCAGTAATAAATACAATTAATTTTTTAGAATCATTTGAAAAAAGTTGTTTTATTCTATTCATAATTCGATTCCCAATTCCTTAGCAATGGTATTTATATCTTTATCTCCTCTTCCAGATAAATTCAAAATAACATGTTCATTTTTTTTAATATTATTGTTTTTATTTTTTAAATAAGCAACAGCATGTGCAGTCTCTAAAGCTGGAATAATACCCTCTTTTTCTGATAACCACTTGAATGCTTCTAATGCTTCGTTATCCGTTGCTGATGAATATTCAACTCTTTTTGTTTTTTGCAGATAACTGTGCTCTGGACCAATTCCTGGATAATCCAAACCTGCGGACAGAGAATATGGTAAAGCAATTTGACCATCATTACTTTGGAGTAACATTGATGCTGCACCATGCAATACTCCAAATTCTCCCTTTGTAAGAGTGGCAGCATGCTGATTTGTGTCAATCCCTTTTCCTGCAGCTTCAACTCCAACTATTTTTACGTCATCATCAATAAATGGGTAAAATAATCCAAGTGCATTAGATCCACCGCCAACACATGCTACAAGCCTATCGGGTAATTCATTGTTTGTTATATCTTTAAATTGTTTTTTTGTTTCTGTACCAATTACAGATTGAAAATCACGAACAAGCATTGGATATGGATGAGGTCCAACCGATGAGCCAATGATATAAAATGTATCTTCAACATTTGTCACCCAATCCCTTATTGCTTCATTGGTAGCATCTTTTAAAGTTTTAGACCCAGAAGTTACAGGAATAACTTTTGCTCCCATTAAATTAATTTTAAACACATTAAGCTTTTGGCGCTCAATATCTTCCTCACCCATGTAAACAATACATTCTAAACCAAATTTAGCAGCTGCTGCTGCAGTAGCTACACCATGTTGCCCTGCTCCTGTTTCAGCTATGATTCTTTTCTTTCCCATTTTACGTGCCAATAAAATTTGTCCAAGAGCATTATTTATTTTGTGTGCACCTGTATGATTTAAATCTTCTCTTTTAAGCCATACATTGAAACCTAGTTCTCCAGAAATATTTTTAGCTAAATAAAGTGGAGTTGGTCTACCTCCATAATATTTAAGCAAATTAAAAAATTCTTTTTGGAAATTTTTATCTTTTTTGCTCTTAAAATATTCCTGCTCTAATTCATCCAATGCAGGAATAAGAGTTTCAGGAACATATTTTCCACCAAATTCTTCAAAATGCCCATGTTTATCAGGCATATTATATTTTTTAACTAAACTATCCAAAACTAAACTCCTTCTTTTTTGTTTGTTTTAAAATTTTGACAATTCTAAAGATTTTTGACTTACTTTTTAATCCAGGACTTTTTTCAACACCACTATTTATGTCAACTGCGTGAGGATTAATCTGATTAATACCATCTAAAACATTTTTCTCATTTAAACCCCCTGATAGTATGATTGGAAGATTGAATTTCACATTTTCAATCACTTTCCAATTAAAGATTTTACCAGTACCTCCAAATTGATTTTTTGTTCTATTATCGAGCAAAATTGCGTGTACATCATAATTTTTTATTACATTTAAATCACTTTTTTTTGAAACAGATAAAGCTTTTATGACCGGAACTTTGAAATTATTACAAAATTCAGGTGATTCATCTCCATGTAGCTGAATTGCATCAAGATTTAATTCATTTATGATATCATTGATAATATTTTCATTCTCATTTACAAAAATGCCAATTTTTTTTAACCCAGAAGAATTCATGCTGATTTTTTTTGCATTTTCTATATCAACATATCTTGGGCTTTTATCATAAAATATCATGCCTATAGCAGATGCCCCAGCAGTTTTTGCATGCATAGCATCTTTATAATTAGTTATACCACAAATTTTTAAGTCAATCATAGCCCTTTAATAATTCTTTCAAGTTTTTTTCCAGGATTATTACTTTTCATTAAAGATGTTCCCATAAGTATCGCATCATATCCCAGTTGTTCAACAATTTTTATTTTTTTGGTACTTTTAAAACCACTTTCAGCAACCTTAAGCGAATCTTTAGGTAGTTTTGGATAAAATCTCTCAAATCTTGAAAAATCAAGTTCCATTTTTTTTAAATTTCTACAATTAACGCCGACAATTGTTGGATTAAGCTCGTTAATAGTCAAAAGGTTTTTTCTATCGTGAATTTCTACCAATGTTTCCAATTTTTCATTTAATCCAAGGTTATAAAGGTCTGCCAAATCATTGTAGTCCAAGGCTTCAGCAATTAATAAAAAAGCGTCAGAACCATGGCTCATTCCTTGTAAAATTTGTTTTTTACTTATGATAAAATCTTTTTGCATAACAGGAATGTTCACTGCGTTTTTAATATCCTTTAAAAATTTAATATCACCATTAAAAAATCGTTTATCAGTTAGAACAGAAATAGCTGCAGCGCCAGCATTTTCATAATCTTTAGCAATTTGAATATGTTCACCTTTTTTAAGAATTATCCCTTCGCTTGGTGATGCAAATTTTATTTCTGCAATTATAGATATTTTGTCTCTTTTTAAAGCTTTTTTTAAACTGAGCCTTTTAAAGTTGGAGCTTTCTAAATGTATTTCAGGAATTTTCTCAATTTCTGTTTTTTTATGATTCAAAATCTTATCTAAAATATTCACTTTTGTATACCTTTCAATGCCTTAAGAGCCGATAAAGAATCGACTGATTCTTCCGCTAAAGAATAACCTTCTTTTAAAGACGTTGCTTTACCTCCAACCATGATTCCTGCAGCGGCATTCAGCAAAACTATGTCTCTGTGAGGACCTTTTTTTCCATTTAAAATATCCAAAATAATTTTTGCATTAATATCTGAAGTACCTCCTTGTAAATCTTTATGTTTGGACAATGAAATTCCTATAGACTTTGGATCAAATTTTAAGTTGATAATTTTACTATCGTTTAAAAAATAAGAAATATTAGAATCACAAGTAGTGGTTAGCTCGTCAAGGCCATCATCTCCGTTAAAAACCATAACATTTTTTGAACCTAAATTTTTCAAAACTTGTGTTTGAATTTTAGTCAATGATGGTTCAAAAACCCCCATTGCTTGATTTTTAACATTTGCAGGATTGCATAATGGACCTAAAATATTGAAAACTGTTTTAATTTTTAATTTACTTCTAACATTCATAGCATTTTTTACAGCTGGATGAAAATTGGGAGCAAACATGAAACATATATTATTTTTTTCTAAACTTCGAATACAATTTTCATTTGATTTATTTATATCTACGTTCAATGCTTCAAGAACATCAGCTGAACCTGATTTTGATGTCATAGATCTATTACCATGTTTAGCTACCTTTATTCCTGCTCCAGCCACAACAATTGATGATGCAGTTGAAATATTAAATGTTCCAGAATAATCTCCGCCAGTACCACACATATCAATAGCAGAAAAATTAAGATCTAATTCAATCATAGTTTGTCGCATAGCTTTTGCAAAACCAGTTATTTCATCAACTGTTTCTCCTTTTGACCTTAAACCAACTAATAAAGCTGCAATTTGAATGTCATCTAGATTTCCTTTCATTAATTTTAGCATAATTTCAAAAGCTTCTTTCTCGTTAAGGTTTTCTTTTTTTACAACTTTTTTTATTGATTCAATCATCTATATCTCCAAAAAATTTTTAATTATGGCTTTTCCGTCTTTTGTAGCAATCGATTCAGGGTGAAATTGAACTCCATAAAGATTTGAAGTCTTGTGTTTAAGCCCCATGATGGTTTTATTATCAGTTTCAGCAATTACTTTCAAGCAAGAAGGTAAAGAAGCTTTGTCAACAATAAGCGAATGATATCTAGTGGCATTAAAGCTATCATTTATACCTTTAAATAATTTTGAACCAAAATGATTAATATTTGAAACTTTACCATGCATAATTTTTTTCGCTTGAACTATTTCACCACCAAAAGCATATCCAATTGCCTGATGTCCTAGACAAACACCTAATATTGGAACTTTTTGATAAAAATGTTGAATGACTTCAACAATATTTCCTGCGTTTTCAGGTTTTCCCGGTCCAGGAGAAATAACTATATGGGAAGGATTGATTTCTTTAACATTTTTTAAGGATGTTTCATTATTTCTTTTGGTAACAATATCTTTCTTTATGTCACCAATATATTGCACAAGATTGTAAGTAAAGCTATCGTAGTTATCAATAACAAGTATCATTTTATCAATCCATTTTCAGCAAGATCAATTGCAGCATTCATGACTTTTGCTTTATTTACAGTTTCATCAAACTCTTTTGATGGAATCGAATCATAAACAATACCAGCTCCAGCTTGAAAGTATGCAATTTTGTTTTTTAAAATCATAGTTCTTATTGAAATGCAAGTGTTTAAGTTTCCGTTAAAATCTATAAAACCAATTGCTCCTGAAAAAATACCTCTACTGTCATTTTCTAATTCATTAATTATCTCCATTGCTCTAATCTTTGGTGCTCCTGAAACTGTCCCGGCAGGAAAACCACTTTTTAAAGCATCAAAAATGTTTTTATCTTTCATAAGTGTTCCTCTTACATCTGAAACGATATGCATCACATGTGAATACATCTCAATATTCATTTTTTCTTTAATTTTAACACTGTCAAATTCAGAGACTCTTCCAACATCATTTCTTCCTAAATCAAGCAACATCAAGTGTTCAGCTAATTCCTTTTTATCGTTTAATAAATCTTGAGCATTTTTTTCATCCTCTGCTGAATTTTTACCCCTCAATCTAGTACCAGCAATTGGACGAATTTCAATTTCACCTTCCTGTACTTTAATCATAAGCTCAGGAGAAGCACCAATAACATCAAATGAATCAATTTTTAAATGGAACATATATGGTGAAGGATTAATAGACCTTAATGCTCTGTAAATATTTAAAGGTTCTGATAAGGTTTTTCTTTCAAATCTTTGGCTCAAAACAACTTGAAAAATATCGCCAGAGTTAACATATTTTTTTGCTTTATTTACAATTTTTTCAAATTCACTTTTTTTAAAGTTAGAGATTGTAGGAAATGATTTTGTGACTAATGGAGTTCTAAATTCATGATTCGAATGTAATAAATTTCCAATAGAATCAACTCTTGAATTAGCCTCATCAAAAAGTTCATTTAAATTTGCACTTCTTTCAAGATTTACGTTTGATACTGCAATAGCGTCGCCATTTAAGTGATCAAAAACAATTATGTCTTCAAAAAGCATAAATTTTGAATCAGGTATTTGTAAATATTTCGTTTTTTTAACTGGAACATTTTCGAAAAAATCAATCATTTCATATCCAAAGTAACCAACAATTCCTCCTGTAAAATGTGGAAGTTGATTTAGTTTTTGGCTTTTATATGAATCATTTAAATTTTTCAAAAAATCAAAGAAGTTAGCATCTATTTTTTTTCGTTTACCATTAATAACCTCAAATAAAGTCTTCTGGTCATATTCAAAAATTCTTGATGGATTTATGCCAACATAAGAATATCTGCCATTTTTCTTTGCTTTCTCCACAGATTCAAGAATGAATCCGTAATCGGAGTGCATTGATAAATTTGCCCAGGCTGCAGTAGGTGTAATCGTATCTGCCATTATTCTTTTGAAAAAAGGCACAACTTTTCTTCCATCTTTTGCAAGCAATTTAAATTCTTTTTTTGATAATTTGTTTTTCATTTTATGTAAAAAAAAACCCCGATAAACGGGGTTTCAAAATCTTGTTTACATGAACTTGGCTTACAAGACAGATCCCCCGACTTGAAAATACCATTTCCATGTTTTTGAGTTATTTTTCACATGAAAATATTAAAACATAAAATAAAATTTTGCAAATACTTATTTTGATTTGAATACTAATTTTGATGATTTTGAAGAATTTATAGCATCATAAGTAAACATAAATGGCTTGAATTCTCCTCTATTATACATCTCTGTTTGATCACGATAATGTTTGGATCTAAATAATCCAGATTGCCCAGTTGGAAGTATGCTAAAACCATTATCAAAATCAGAAAAATCAATTATTCTTCTCATTGAGGAACCTGCTCGAACATCAAAAGGCTTGCTAACAGAATAGCTTGCAGCTCTAGGAGTCATTTCTGATCCTGCCATTGGAAATGGTCCAACACTAAAATTTATTAATCTTTGAACCAGAGGATCTGCATCTAAATTATGCTCATAAGTAACTTGATGAACATCTCCCCATATAAGTTCTGAAGGATTTCCATATTTATCTTTAAGAAAAATAAATGCGTCTTCAAAAGACTTGTTCACAATATCGTTAAGGGTCTCTTTTTTAACAGTTTTTACATTATCAACCCAAAGATTAGTCTTACCATCAAAAATGCTTCTAATTGCTTGTGTTCTTATGTATTTAAGGCTATAGAATGTATCAAATGATCCATCACCAAAGCTCTGTAACTCATCTTGAAATATATTTTGAACAAGGTGAATATAAATTGCATGAAATGCAACAGCCCCTTTTGAATCTAATGATTCAACACCATCCCAATCTTTGAGCATTTCATATATTTTATCAGCATTATCTGAAAAACCTAACAAATAGTTCTGAACAAAAAGTGGAGCGTATTGTTGGCCAAATGGAGCAGTTACTTCATTAAGAATAGACTTCATATCTTCAGTTGATAATTTTATGTCCGTGTTTAATCTCCTATCAATTTGAGTAGCTCTACTAGGATCAGCCCAATATCTTGATATATAATAAGGATATTCGTTACCAACAATTTTATTATTTCCGTTTGAAATATATCCTTTTTCAGGATTAAAAGAGAATGGCATTTCATCAAAGGAAATGTATCCTTGCCAATCATACTTAGTTGTGCTTCCATCAAAAGGAACAAGTTTATCAGCATCAAGTCTGATAGGAATTTTTGTACTTGGTCTCCATCCAATATTTCCATCTTTGTCAGCGTACGTCCAATTTTGTCCAGGAGCTCCAAACAACTTTGAAGCTTCATTAAAATCTTCCCAATTTCTTGCTTTTGCAAGCATAAATAAGCCAGTGGTTTCGTCAAACGCATCAAATTCTGTCCATCTAAACGATATAGCTTTATTCAAAGCTTTGGCGTCTCGATGAATTTCAGATATGATTGGACCTCTATGAGTAGATCTAATAATAATTTTGCGCTTTGAACCTGATTTAAGGACTAATTCTTCCTCAACAATAACTAAATCTCTCCATTCGCCATCTACGTAGTATTTTGTTTGATCTTCGTTAAGTGTTTCGATATAAAAATCCATATCATCAGTCATCACATTTGTAAAACCCCATCCAATATTTTCGTTATGTCCAATCACCGGAAGTGGGATACCATACAATCCATATCCTCCAAAATTATAATTATCACTTTTTAAACGAATCTCATACCACCAAGGAGGTAAATTATATGCTAAATGTGGATCATTGGCTAATAAAGGCTTACCAGATGTAGTTTTTGTTCCAGAAACTGCCCATGCATTAGAACCATATCCATGTCTATCAGTTTTCAGTAAATTTCTCAAATCTTCCGTATCGCTAGCGTACTGCTTAAATGATTTTAACAGAACGTCATTTGATGCAATGGTAACAAAATTTGGATCATATGATGGTAAGATTTCTGATAAATATTCTGGGCCAAGTTGTTCATTAATTGCTCCAAAAAATAATTCAGAATCCCATCCACCTTGTAGTTCCCATGCCATCATAGTGCTTAAAGCAACGATATCAAGTGGTTCAAAGACTGGAAGATCGTCTATTTGTAATAACTTAAACTCTAACGGATATTTAGATGGAGTGAGGCTTTGAACATAAGCGTTTATCCCGTAGCAGGTGTCTTCTAAATGCTTTAGTATATCTGCAGGAACTTTTTTTAAGGTTTTTTGGGCGATTTTTTCAAATCCTAATGTTCTCAAAAAACGATCTTCAGAAAATAAGGTATCATTTACAACATAACTGAGCTGGCCTTTATATGCATACTTCAAAAAAGCCATTTGAAACAATCTATCTCTTGCTCCTAGATAACCTGCAACTTTAAACATATCAGAATCGTTTTCAGCAAAAACACTTGGAACACCATAATCATCAAATAATACTTCAACATCATTTTGTAAAGATAGTTCTTGATTTATTCCATCATATTTAACGTTGGCTGGTTTTAAAAAAGAATTGACGGAAAAATTAATTAAAATTATTAAAGTAATTGCAAAAAAAAGAACCTTATATACTTTCCCCATAATTAAAGGTAAGAAATAAATTAAATATATCTTATTAAAAACTTTTTTATAGTTTTATCCAATAGCTTTTTTACCTTTTTCATTAGTTCTTATTCGAATGCATTCTTCAATTGGTAAAATAAAAATTTTACCTCTACCTTTATCTTGATATTTATTTGCAACTTTACAAATAGCTTCTACTGCAGCATCTACATAATCATTGTTAACAGCTATTTCAAGTCTCACTTTTTTTAGGAGAGTTATTTCATGAGAAATTCCTCGATAAACCTCTTGAATAGGTATTTCTTTTCCTTGACCTAACGCATTTGATACAGTGAATTTGTAAATCTTCCTTTTGAGAAGTTCCTCTTTAATTTCAGGAAGCTCCTCTGGTTGAACAATTGCAATTATTAACTTCATTTTTCTCTCCTTTATTCAACTGTAAAAATTTGAAATCCTGAATACGATTCCATTTCATGTTCAGCAATATCTAAACCAATGATTTCTTCTTGTTCGGATACTCTTACGCCCATTAAAACTTTTATAGAATAAAAAATTAAAAAAGCCGATAAAGTACTGAAAATTCCATATGATAATACACCTATAAACTGGGTTCCAAAAGAATGATTGGTTGAAAATATTCCGACAGCTAATGTACCCCATATTCCACATACAAGATGAACCGATATTGCTCCTACAGGATCATCAATCTTAATTTTATCAAAAAATATAATAGAAAAAACGACTAACATACCTGAGATTAAACCTACATATATCGCATTCATTGGAGATATAACATCTGCGCCAGCAGTTATACCCACAAGTCCAGCTAATGAACCATTTAGAATCATTGATAAATCGTTGGTTTTTAAGTAAAAGACAGAGGCCAACAATGAACCAACAATTCCAGCGGCAGCCGACAAGGATGTTGTCACAAAAACATAAGATACTGAACCGGGATCAGCTGAAAGTACTGAACCTCCGTTAAATCCATACCAACCAAACCATAAAAGAAATACTCCTATAGCTGCAAGAGGCATATTATGTCCCATTATTGGTTTTACTCCCCCTTTTGTATATTTTCCAATTCTTGGACCGAGCAAGTATGCACAAACTAAAGCAGCCCAACCACCAACACTGTGTACCACTGTGGAACCAGCAAAGTCATAAAAACCCATTTGATGTAAGAATCCTCCACCCCATTTCCATGAACCTGCAATTGGATAAATTAGAGCAACATACAATAATGAAAACAATAAAAATGAATTTAATTTTATTCTTTCAGCTACTGCACCTGAAACAATTGTTGCAGCAGTTGCAGCAAACATTGCTTGAAAAATAAAGTCTGTATAGTATGTGTATTGACCACTAGCATATTCAATGAGCCCAGCATCTCCAGCTGGAACATTTAGACCCCAGCCACCAAAACCAAAGAATTGACCAATAGAAAAATCACCAGGATACATTAAATTAAAACCACAAAGAGCATATGTTAATAGACCAATAGAAATTATGCTTACATTTTTAAACAGAATATTAACAGTATTTTTAGTTCTTGTTAATCCTGTTTCAAGTGCTGAAAAACCTAAATGCATTATGAATACTAATATAGTAGCAACAAGCATCCATAAATTGTTTACTGTGAAAAGTTCTAATGAATTCACTTAAAACCCCCGCTTTTATTATTTTAATAAAATTTTAAAAAAATAAAGTCAAAAAGACAAAGAAAATTAATTATTAAGTATATTATAATTAATAACTTAATATTTTTAAGTAAAAACGATATTACTATTAAATTAAGTTAATTTTTTAAATGATTGGTAAAAAAATCAGCAGCAAACTTGAAAGATTTTTCTCTAGCTACATCATTACCACCCATGATTGGTCCTCTTCCCGCACAAGTTAATAATGCCAACTTTTGCATTGATGGATTGTTGATAGGAATTTTCCAGAATTCACTAAAAAATATAGTACCTTCGTTGTTCATTGGGAAGAAGCAATCACCAAGCGTGTAGCCATGTTCTAATTTAGTTAACTCCATCTCTCTGTCAAAAGAATGATGAGCATTTTCATAAATAGTGATATCAATATTATGAGGTAATCCACTTTGATCTATCTTATCAATGAAATTTGTACATGCGGTAGCTGGTACCCAATTATCTAATTCACCAAAAAGAATATGAATTGGTGCCTGACTAAAAATCATTGCCTCTCCTGGAAAAGGGTAAATTAGACATCCGGGATAAATTGGTAGATGTGCAGCAAACTTATATTTTCCGTTATTAATTGAATTAACTAATGGAATCCATGCAGAATATAGAGATACAGCTCCTCCTAAGCTCCATCCTGTTATTCCAGCTTTATTAATATCAATATTTGGATGTTCAGACAATGTTTCAAGAGCAAGGTAACTATCAAGAATCATCATTGCAGTAGTTACTTCAACTTGACTTCCAACCGTTGTATCAATATCTCTGCTATCAAAACTATGTAATTGGAATGTTGCAAAACCCAATTCATTATACATTTCTAAATATTTTAAATGATGGGGACCCCAATTCAGACTTCCTGCTACTCCAATAATAATTGGATATTTACTTTCTTTGTCAAAATTATCAGGAAAAGTTAAAATTCCAAAAATTGTCTGTTTTTCTTGATTATCAAGATCAGTAATTATTTCTTCAAAAGAAAATGGATTTCTGCTCTCAAAAATAATGGTTTCATTTAACGCTTCCTGGGCTATAATCTGAGAAAAAATTAATACTAGTAATATTTCTTTCATGATTTCTCCAATAATTGTAAATACGATTTAAATAGTAATCCACCTCCACCACTATAACCTACAAGCTCTCCATTACTTCCAACGATTCTATGACAAGGAATAATAATAGGTATTTTATTGGATCCGCTTACTCTGCCGACTGCTCTAGCAGATTTAGGCTCTTTAATTTTTTCAGCAACCTGCTTATAACTTTTTGTTTTTCCGTATGGAATTTTGGACATTTCTGTAAAAACTTTTAATGAAAACTCTGAACCTTCAATATGAACTGGAATATCAAATTTTTTAAGCTTTCTAGCAAAATAAGCATTCAATTGATTTTGGACCTCTTTAGCAAATTTTGAAGGACTATTTTTATTGATTTTTAAAGATAATTGCCTTTCCATTAAATCATTTTTATTATCTGAAAATGATAAGTCAAACAGCTTATTGTCATTAAATAGAATTCGAAAATAAAAATGGAAATTATTAACCTGGAATATTTTTTGATTCATGACCAAAAATTAATATCATCATGGATTTGTACTGTTTGAACTCTCATTTTTTTGTACCACTGTTTTCCGTGTTTCTTTGCTTCGATGTGTAAAAAATTTTTCCTCCAAATATCTATGCCTTCTAAATCTTTCCAATATGATATGAATGTGTTCTCATTTCCATCACCAAATTTGTCATAACCTAGATACCCAGGAATATCTACTACTGCATCAATAGTTTTTTGATCCATATCAGCATAACCTTCTAAATCATTACTAAGTTGATATGAGAATATAACAGCATAACAACCTTTAACATTTTTTGGAATTTTATGGATTTTTTCCATTAAGCCTTACTTATAGTTGAAATACATATAAATGAACAAATTAGTATCTTAAAATAAATCTGCTGCCACATTTAGTGCATTTTGCAAGAAAACTAATATACTCATACCACTTGGTTCTTACCCAAGTATGCTTGCATTTTAAACATTTCATAGTTCTCAAAATTTAAGTATTTTCTTTAAAAAAACTATATAATATCAAAGATAATGAACTCTAAAATACTAAAAATTATCATTGCTGGAATGGCCATTTGTATCATCTTTTTATCGTACAAATTCAATGATGTAAATAAAGACTTAAAAAAATATAAAGAACGCTATAAAGAACTATCAATTTTGTATTTAAATGAAGTGATTGAAGCTCCTAAACTTGAAGCGCCATCAGCTGAAGATATGAAAGTTACAACAATAGATTTTGATAGTAATATGCTACAATTCTCCGATCTTGAAAATAATATTTTCACTATTCAAGATTTTAAGGGGAAAAATCTTTTTATCAACTATTGGGCAACTTGGTGTAATCCTTGTTTAGCCGAAATGCCTTATATGGCTGAGCTGTATGAAAAATACAAAAATGAAAAAAATATTATTTTTTTATACTTATCTAGAGAAAAATTAGATACAATAAAAAATTATATACCAAAAGATGAAAGTCTTCAAAAACTGCCAATTTACAAGATTATCACAGATGATGAATTCTTTGCAACCTCAGGTATTCCAACTACCTTCATTGTTAACGCAGATGGAGAAGTTATTGTAAAGGATCTTGGAAGTGCTTTTTGGAATGACGAATCTGTCTTCAAATTCATTGATAATCTAATTGGTAATAATGAAATCTAATATTTCAATTATCACAGATGATCACTTTCCGTACCTTGGCAATGGAATTCAATTTAATGAACATTTATTTGGGTTAGAGTTTGATGCAAACTTAATTCAACAAACATCAGAATTGATATGGCAACCTAATTCCACCTTACCATACTCGACCCTTAAAAAACTTCCAGCTCCTTATAACATATTATCAGATATTGCGCTTGAAATGACCGTACACAACAATTCAAAAACAGGTTTAATTGGACAGAATGCGCTTTTTGATGAAGTAAAATTAATTGATGATGGATTAATGGATAAATTTATTTTTGATGTACAAAATCATATTGCTAATCCAACAAAAGAATCAGCTGAATTAATCGCCAATGTTAGGTGTTGGTCTTCATGGTTAGCTAATGGAATTAAAATTGAGCCAATCTTTAACGGAAAAAAGAAAGCATGTTCATTCATTCCATGGCCACTATCAGGATTGCTTTTACTATCTTCAAGAATTACAGGTCAACAACCTGAATTTGAGTATGCTGCAGATTATGTATTGCGTTCTGGAATTCTTCCAGATCAAGAATTAGATAATTATGATGATTTAATTAAAAATATAGATTATATAAGATCAATTAAGCCTTTAGTTGCTTTTCACGATTTTGATGGAAACGAGCAAGGATTTAGAATGACCCACCTTGCTATGGAAAGAACATGTAATATGTTAATTGAAAATGCTCTTTTAGCAGTTGAGGGAAATGATATTAAGGAAAATCTTGAAAAAATTGAATTGGCTACAATGCAGTCTAATCAATTATTTAATACGATGTGGAAAGTAAGTGAACCATTGCTCTACAACAAAGAAGTAAGGATTTTTATTCAAGGCCTGTTTGGAAATCAAGGAAGTATCTATCCTGAAGAGGGTTTATTTTTTGAAAATTGTGGAGATATATTTAACGAAAATTATGACTCTAAAGGTTGCTATTTATCAAATTTACATGGCCAAACCGGTGCAAACAGCTCATATCATCCCATCGCAGATGAAATTACTGGCGTTGGTAATCATACTCACGCATATATCGCAGATGAAATAGTTGATAAATCTATGATCAAAGGAGTTTTAGAGAAAGGATATGTAAGCTCTGACGATTTACCAAAAAATGTTGAAGTTGATTCACTAACAAAATTACTAAAATCATTTAGAGTTGGATACAGACCTCCTGCGCATCATGCCATGATTGTTAGAACAAGAAATATCATTCAAAACTCAAATTATTTTTCAAAGATCGAATCTAGTAATGATAATAAAAAAATCTTAGCTAGTGCAGTACGATGGATTATTCAGCATAGAATAGATCATTATAAAATGGTTGTTAGTTACATTCTTAGAGCACCCGATCCTTACAAACATCAAACAAAAGCCAAAGGTACTGGAGGATCTCCAACTCCTACTTTCCTTCCAAAAATGTTTTCTCTCAGTATAGATAGATTACAGAGTTTGGTAGAAAATGAAAATTTACCATGGGCAGATAAGCTTATTAATATTACGTCTAATCACGAAACTGCAATGCAACAATTCAAAAAAATTGCAATGCAATCTGAAAATTAAAAATTATCTGTAATTAAATGCTCCATGAAGAAATCAGCCATCTTCTTATAAAGATGGTATTTATTCTTCCACCCATCAGCTGGATAATCTTCGCTTAAAAAATTGTTATTTGACATTCCATGGTTAGCATTTGAATAAATGAACATCTCCATATCTTTTCCATGTTCTGCATACGCTTTAGCAAGCTTTATTGAATGCTGATGATGAACGTTATCATCTGCATTTCCATGTATCTGGAGTAGATGTCCTTTAGCTTTATCTACATGTGTAAGAACTGAGGCATTTTTATATCCTTCTGGATTTTCTTCGACTAACCCCATATATCTCTCTGTCCAAATAGTGTCATACAATAACGGCTCTACGTTTGGAGCAATAGATATACCAGCTTTAAAATAATCGCTGGCTAGAGTCATACACATATTAGTCAAATAACCGCCACCACTCCAACCCCATATCCCGATATTTTCCCCGTCAACATAAGTTAGTCCTTGTAAATATTTTGCTGCTTCAATATGATCCTTAACAAGATATTTACCATAATCACCATAAGCTAAATCTTTGAATGCTTTTCCTCTTCCACCAGTGCCTCTATTGTCAAATGAAAAAATGATAAAATCCCTACTTGCAAAATATTGATGCAAAGTGTGACTTCCTGCACCCCACCTGTTGATAACTAGTTGTGACCCAGGACCACCATAATTATAAAGAATAACAGGATATTGTTTCATTGGATCAAAATTATGAGGATATGTAATTAAAGCATTAAGCCTAGTGCCGTCATCCGTAAAAATATTAATTAGTTGAGGATACGTTAGATTATATGCATCAAATTTAGACTTATCTGTTTCTCTGAGAATTCTAACAATTTTTCCATTATCTTCTCTTATGAGTGTTTTCGGAGGAACTGTAAGACTAGAGTATGAATTAATGAAATAGTTTAATGTTGGAGAGAAAGATGATGAATGAGAGCCTTTTTCTTTGGTAAGTTTTTTAAGTCTGGAGCCATTAAATTTAATAGAATAAAGATGATCTTCTGTTTCAGTCTCTTTCTTAGCTGAGAAATAAATTATTTCATTATTGTAATCAATTGCACTTATGTTATTTACCTCCCAATCTCCCCTTGTAACTTGGTTTATTGGTCTTCCATCAGGTCTATTTCTGTAAATATGACTGAATCCATCTTTTTCAGAAATCCAGATAATTTCTCCATCATCCATAATCGCAAAACTAAAACCTCTCTTGGGAGCCCATGTACCAATTTCACCTGGAACAATAAAAGGAGCCCTATCAACCCAAGAATCATTTGAATCATTTAGAATTAGGTCTGCCCCATTAGTATCAAAATCATATTTGTACAAATTCCAATCATTTTGCTTCCTATTTAAAGTGGCAAAATAAAGATTAGATGAATTTGTTTGCCATATAATATCAGGAATGTAATATGAAGTATCTGGTAAGTTGACTGATCTATATTCTTTATTTTTTAAATCTAATATACTAATCGAAACAACAGGATTATCTTCACCAGTTTTCGGATACCTGATGTACTTTACAACTGGATATTGTGCTTCATAATCAACCAAGGCATACTCTTTAACATATGTTTGGTCCTCTCTTATAAACGCAATGTATTCACTATTAGGACTCCACTTATATGAATCATAAGTACCAAACTCTTCTTCATAAACCCATCCAAAATGTCCGTTCAGAATATCTTTGCTCCCATCAAAAGTTAGTTGTTCTTCAAAATCATTAGTTAAATCAAAAAGGTATAGATTATTATCATTTCGAACGAATGCTAGCTTTTTGGAATCTGGAGAAAATTTTACATTTCTTAAACTATCAGGATCAGTAGTGACAGGGGTTAAAGATTCTGATGATATATCGTAAACATAATATGAACCATAAGAAGAATGTCTCCATAGTTTTACTGAATTCTTTTTCAAAAGCAACTTTGTTTGATCTGGGCTAAATGAATACGAAAAATTGCTAATGATATTTTTGTTGACTGTAAAAGCTTTTAAAGTATCATTCGAAGCAAGATTATATTCATAAAATTCTAACCCTTCATCACTTCTTTCCGAAAAATAATATGAATCAGAACTACTCTTCCAATCATATCTTCCTATTGATTCGGTTCTAAATGTGCCATCAAGAACGCTATCCAAAGATATTTTACTTTGAGCAAAAAGAGCACTAAAAATTAAAGAAATAGTTAAGTATTTATATCTCATATTTTGAATATAGAAATTTTTTATGAAAAAAATCTAACTTTAATAAATTTGCATTAACATTGATGCTGTTATAAATTCGCTGTCTATGGGCTTAATAACAAACATGAGAAGTAGAATGCAAGTAGTAATGTGGACTATCTTGGTTCTCTTTGTTACAAGTATGGCAATTGGTGGTCTAGTTGGTGGTGCCAGTATTACTGATATTTTTGGTGGTCGTCAAGGTAATGAAGTTGGTTCATTAAACGGGAAACCAATATTATTTGAAGATTTTAATCAATTAGTTTCTAATGAAATTAATAGATTAGATCAACAATCTGGTCGTTCAATCTCGGACGAGGAAAGAGAATATATTAGAGCTGTTGTATGGGAGCGATTAATTGCTGATTTAATAGTGCAAGAGCAAATTGAAAAAAATAAAATTGTGGTTGGCGACGATGAAGTTTTATTTCAAATGAAAAATAATCCTCCTCCATTTCTACAAAACTCAGATGCCTTTCAATCATTTGGAAGATTTGATTTGGAAAAATATTTAGATGCTGTCCTAAACCCTGGGCAAATTGATTGGAAACCAATTGAAGATTTCATGCAGAATGTATATTTGCCTAGCTACAAACTACAACAATATGTTTCCAATGCAGCAGCTATCACTTCAAACGATGTATTAGAAGATTACAAAAAAAGATTTTTAAACTATAAAGTTGAAATTCTTCATGTTACCGAAAAGGCAATTGATCAAGATTTTTATAACGGACTAATAGCAGATAGACCATCTGATGATGAATTACTTAATCTTTACAATGAAAACATTTCAGATTATGACCAACCTGAATTAAGATATTTAAAGTATGTTAAGTGGCCAATTATGTCTAATGCAACTGATACATTGCGCGTTAAACTTGAAGCTGAAGATTTAATTTTTAGATTAAACGAAGGCGAAGATTTCGCTTTATTAGCTAATACTTATACAGAAGATCCAAGCAATAGTTCTGATCCTCAAAATCTAAAAGGTGGAAGTCTTGGATGGTTTAATAAAGGACAGTTATTACCTGAGTTTGAAATAGCATCTTTTGAAGCTGAAAAAGGTTCAATTGTTGGCCCAATTTTAACAGATTATGGATATCATGTAATAAAAGTTAATGATAAACGTACTGTGGATAGTAATGAGCAAGTTAATGCTTCTCATATTCTTTTAACGATTCAACCTGGAAGAGGTACTGAAAACGAACTGAAAGATACTGCAAGTATTTTTGCATTAGAAGCAACTGAATATGGATTTTTTACATTAGCTGATTCTTTGGGATTAGAAGTTCAAGTAACTGGCGGTCTCAGAAAAGAGTCAATTTTTGTTGATAATTTTGGAGTTGGAAGAAGTGCAGTCAATTTTGCATTCAATAATATTGAAGGTTCAACTTCTGATGCAATTAAGAATGATAATTTCTATGGAGTATTTTTCCTTGATAAAGTTGAAAAAGAAAAAACTATACCTTTTGAAGTTGTTAAAAAAGATTTGAAGAGTGAATATTTATCTGATTTCAAAAAAAATCACATAAAAAACTTAGCTGAATCGATAAAAGATAGCAATAAGGGCGAAATGAACCTTTCAGCTATATATCAAAATAATGAAAATCTTGAATACGTGGCTGAAGCGAATTCAGCTTTAATTGGGAGTTTTGAATCTATCGGTAAGAGTAACTTCATAGTCGGTGCACTAGCCAATGCTAAAGAAGGCGATATTCTTGGTCCCTTACCAACTTTAAGAGGTCAAGCATTTTTAAAAGTAATTGATATCGCTGATGTTGTAATGAGTGATTTTGAAGAAAAGAAAGATGCTATTAAGTTTAGTTTACTTATTGATAGACAAAATGCTATTTGGGGTAATTGGCTACAAGCATTAAGAGATAATGCTAATCTTAAAGATTATAGATACGATTTTTATTAATTTTCTCTAAAAACACCAAGCTTATCATATCTAGAAACTCTAGACTCCAAGAAATCATTACGCAAGTTATTTTGCAATTCTTTTATTTCGCTTAAAATTGTTTCCTTAAGAATGTCTGCAGTAGCATCAAAATGTCTGTGTGCACCTCCAGAAGGCTCGTAAACAATCATATTACAAATATTATGTTCCATCAAATCTTTAGGAGTGAGTTTTAAGGATTTTGCAGCTTCTGGTGCTTTTGAAGAGTCTTTCCATAAAATAGATGCACATCCCTCTGGACTGATAACAGAAAACCAAGTATTCTCAAGCATAATCATCTTATCGCAAAGTCCAATGCCTAATGCGCCACCGCTAGCTCCCTCTCCAATCACAATTGATAAAATTTGAGTTTTAATTGAAGCCATTTCAAAAAGATTATTTGCTATAGCATAGCCTTGTCCCCTTTCTTCAGCTCCAATACCTGGATCAGCTCCAGGGGTATCAATTAATGTAATTATAGGCAATTTAAATTTCTCAGCTAACTTCATAACTCTTAATGCTTTTCTATAACCTTCAGGTTTCATCATTCCAAAATTTCTAAAAATATTATCTTTGGTGTTTCTTCCTTTTTGTTGACCAATAATAGCAACCTTTACTTCGTCGATGATTCCAATTCCTGCAACAACTGCGTTGTCATCCGAAAAAGCTTTGTCTCCATGCAATTCTGTGAAATTGTCACACCAAGCATTGATGTAATCAAGGGTATAAGGTCTATTTGGATGTCTGGCTAGTTGGACAGTCTCCCAAGGAGATAAATCTGCAAAAATTTCTTTTTCCAAATTTTCCCTTTCAGCAATTAAATCTTTTAATTGTTTTGAATCAGATTCGGATGTTGTCAATTTTTCAATTTCAAAATCTAAATCTTTTAACGGTTTTTCAAATGGTAAATAATGTCTTTTCATCTTTTTAACCTTAGCAGTCTCCATAAACCAAACAACCAAACCTTAAATACTGCCTCTATCATTACAGTCTTACTCATTTTTGATTCTCCAACAGTTCGGTCTGTAAAAACTATAGGATGCTCAATCAACTTACAACCTTTTTGAAAAGCTCTAAAAGAAGTCTCAATTTGAAAACAATAACCTTGAGAAGAACATTCCTGAAAATTAATTCTATCTAAAGTATCTTTTGTCCAACCCTTGAATCCAGCTGTCAAGTCTTTAACAGGAACGCCAGTAATTATTCTTGCATAAATATTAGCAAAATAACTGATGTACAACCTTCTGATAGGCCAATTAATTACTCTCAAACCTCCTTCATACCTACTACCAATAACGAGATCATTACTTTCCAATAAATTCAACATAGGATTAATTTCTTTAGGATCGTGAGACAAGTCTGCATCCATTTGAATTATTTTTTGATAGTTATTTTTTAAAGACCATGAAAAGCCTTCTACATATGCTGAGCCTAAACCTTTTTTTGATTCACGCTCAATTATAAAAATTTTTTCATAATTTAAATCTTTAACAATTTTTGCAGTTCCGTCAGGAGAATTATCGTCAATGATAAGAATATTTAAATCATCTCTTTGGGCTAAAACTAAATTGATAGTTTTAACAATATTTTTTGATTCATTGTACGTTGGCAGAATAACTAAGTTTTTCATCTAATTGATATCTATTGTTTTAGCAATCATTTCCATTTGGCGCATGTAAAATGCTTTTTTTCCTCCAGGATTAAAAACTATATAACTTATATAAAAGGTTCTATCATTTTCATAATCATAAAAGATATATCCTTGAAAAGGACCACCTTTAGCATCATCTATAGATTCCCATAGACCAAAAATTCTATAAGCTGATTCATCATTGAAATCATCAAATTCAATATTTAAATAATCTTGATTATATCTAATAGAACTAAAATGCTCTTGAGGAAAGTCTAAAAGATATTCGAAAGCATCTTCCCTGCTAAAATGATTTCCATCTCTCCAGTGAACCGCAATCCATCTAAATGGAAGTTCTTGTCCAATCCAAAAAAAAGATTTATCGATATCATTTCTTATCAATTCCCATCCCCATGGAATTTTCATTGTCCAATCATGTGTATTATATATTTCTGACTCTAATTCTTCCTGTCTTTCATTTTCTAAAAAATATTGAGCTTGTTTTTTGAAAAAATTTTCATCGAATTGCTGTTTTATAAAAGTACTATTCTGAAGCAGGTAATCATTTATTTGCTCATAATCATTCCCACTTATAATCATAAATAATTGATTTTTAGCGAATTGATTTCTTGATAAAATTAAAGGAGTATCATTTAGTGTTTTTTTAAATGCACTTTCTCCTAATAAATCTTTGGTTAGGTTAGTTGCAGGATTTAGCTCATAATCACCAATAGATGCAATTACAAGATTTGTCTGAGTTTTAAGCGCTGAAAAGCTCTCTGGTTCAGCAAATTTAATATTATAGAATAATTCAGGAGATGGGGTTAAAAGAGTGTCATTGAAAACAATAGATAATAAAGAACTTATTTTTTCTCTATCTTCCTTTGCAGCAAGTACAACAATATCATCGCTTCCACCAATAGCATCTCGTTTATAGTCACAGGCTTGTGATGTAAATAAAAATATTAAAATGATTAATATTCTATTCATCTCTAATCCTTTGAAACTCATAGATAACAACTAAAATAATCGATAATAGCAAAAAGGCTATCATTGGCTCCCAAGTTATGAAAGGATATCTAACAAATCTGTCACTTGCAGTTGGTGGTGGTTGAACCACAGAATCTTGAGTGCTTATATTTGCAGCATATTCAATTGACGTATTTCCATGTGGATTATAATAACTTAAATTAATCTTTGATGATGATGATTTTGAAAAATCATTTATAATTCCCTGTAAAAATGTTAGACCATTTTGATCTCTAACTCTTTCAAGAGAAAAACCTTTAGCATTAACTGTAAAATCTTCTGAAGCGAAAGGTATTTGAACTCCCAAAATAAAAGTTTTAATTGTTTGGTTAGATCCAAAATCATATGAAAATCTTCTTGGGCCGGGATCTTTGATAAATCTATCTAAAAATAAATAAATAGTGTGATTTCCATCCTGATTGATAGCTTGTAAAGAATTTTCATTTGTTTTCAAAATTTGTTCAAATTCTAATCCATCTCCAGAAACCGTATAAAGCACAGAATCTATATCCGAAGATACTGGGAATGCTATTTCATTACTTCCAAATTTATCAAACTTATATTCAATTGCTACCCCAGGATAAGAGAATTCAGGATAAATTGTTACTGATAACGTATCAATAGTTGTTTGAGCAAAAATTTGGCTTATCACCATTAAATAAAAACATATTTTTTTCATAGGCTAAGTTAATTGAAAAATAACAAATAAATCATAAAATGCATGGGTTAAAGCAACAATGCCGAAACCACGATTTATATATATTAACGATAAATAAACACCAGCAATAAATCTCAAAGCAAATGATAATGGAGTAAATGACTCAATTCCAATATAATGAAATGATGAAAAAAGAATCGAACTAAAAATAATAGATAAAATTAAGGAGGAAGACTCATTGGTTTTGAAAATGAATGAAAATAATTTTGTTAAAATAAATAATAATAAAAAACGAAAAATAAGCTCTTCATACAACCCTGCTCCAATAGATAAAATGATATTATTTATTACATTAGTTGTCAAACCTTGAATGAGATAGATATTTTGAAGAACTAACAATAAAACACCTGCATAAAGCAAGGATTCTATAATCATAATTGAAATATATTTAATAGATATATCAAACGTTTTAAAATTTTTTCTTTGACTGAAAAGAACAAAAAAAAGTACAATAATAAAAATAGAACTAGCTGCATAATATCCGTTCAATCCTAGCATTTTTATAAATTCTTCAATTAAAACATCTGCTCCATTTTTATAGAACACTATATCTGCTTGAAACAAAAAGAAAATCCCAATTTCATAAATTATAAAGAGAGGTAAAGTGACAAGTAAACTATAAAATAAAGATTTAGATTTAAAAAAATATTCAGAAAACATACTATATTTTAAGAACCGCCAATAGGGCTTCCTGTGGAACTTCAACCCTTCCAATCATTCGCATTCTTTTTTTACCCTTTTTCTGCTTTTGAAGTAATTTATTTTTTCTAGTAACATCTCCACCATAGAGTTTTTCAGTAACATTTTTTCTAAATGGAGCAATATTAGTTCTTGCAATAACCCTTGATCCAATTGATGCTTGAATAGGAATCTGAATTTGATGTCTTGGAATTAACTCCTTTAATTTCTGGCATAAGGCTAAGCCTCTATGGTAAGAGTCTTTCTTGGCACAAATCATTGATAATGCATCAACGGGTTCTTTATTTATTAAAATATCTAGCTTATCTAGCTTGCTAGTTTGATATTCTTTAAATGTATAGTCAAATGAAGCGTAACCTTTTGAGCCGGATTTCATTTTATCATAGAAATCAAAAAGAATTTCACCTAAAGGTAGTTCATATATAAGTTGGACTTTTGATTTAGATAAATATTGAGTGGATTTGTATTTTCCTCTTTTTTCATCACATATCTTCATTACATTGCCTATATAATCAACAGGAGTAAGAATTTCTGCGGTAACAATAGGTTCCATTAAACTTTCAAGAAATTTTGGTTCAGGTAATAAAGCAGGACGTTGAACCTCAACTTGAGAACCGTCTTTTAGATTAGCCAAATATTTTACATTTGGACTGGTGGTAACAATTGAAAGGTCAAACTCCCTTTCCAATCTTTCTTGAATGATCTCCATATGAAGTAACCCAAGGAATCCACATCTATAACCAAAACCAAGCGCATCACTAACCTCTGGTTCAAAAGATAACGAAGCATCATTAAGCTTAAGTTTTTCAAGTGCAGTTCGTAAATCGTCATAATCTCCAGCGTCCGATGGAAAAAGACCTGAAAAAACCATAGGTTTAATCTTTTGGAATCCAGGTAAAGGGTTTTTGCAAGGCTTGTTAAAATTTGTAACGGTGTCTCCAGCCAAAACATGTTCAATATCTCTGACATTCGCTATTATATATCCTACTTCTCCAGCTATAATGGAATCTGCTTTTTTTCTTTCAATAACAAAATGGCCTACTTCATCTACATCATAGTGTGTATTATGGGCAAAAAACTTAATTCTACTACCTTTTTTCAATGAACCTTCGTATACCCTTACATAAGCAACAACTCCTCTATATCTATCATATATTGAGTCAAAAATTAAACCTTTAAATTCTTCATTTTTTGGTTCATCTGGAGGAGGAATTTTATCGATGATTGTAGTTAAAATATCTTCTATTCCTTCTCCTGTTTTAGCGCTTGCTAGTAAAATATCATCCTTTGAACAGCCAACTAATTCAATAATTTGTGATGTAACATTTTCTATATCGGCATTAGGTAAATCAACTTTATTAATAACAGGGATAATTTCTAAATCATTATCAATAGCTAATAAATAATTTGTGACAGTTTGAGCTTCTATTCCTTGAGCTGCATCTACAATTAACAATGCACCTTCACTAGCAGACAGTGTTCTTGAAACTTCATAAGTAAAATCAACATGACCTGGTGTATCAATTAAATTTAAAATATGTCCATTATAATCAATTCGAATCGAATGGCTTTTAATGGTAATACCTCTTTCTCTTTCCAGTTCCATATTATCTAAAACTTGATTTTGCATCTTCTTCTTTGAAATGGTTCCAGTATGCTCAAGAAGTCTGTCAGCAAGTGTGGACTTACCGTGATCTATATGTGCAATAATACAGAAATTTCTTATAGGTTTTGTCTTACTACTCATGAAAATGATTTACAATTGGAATTCTTCTTCCAATACCGAAAGCTTTTTTACTTACTCTAAGAACGGGAGCAGCTTGTCTTCTTTTATGTTCATTAATATTTATCTTCTTTTTTAGACTTAAATATTGTTCATTTTGCTCATTTCCATCTCCGAAAATAATTTTATCTACAATTGGACTAATTAAATCATAATCAAATGGATCAACCTGATTGGGAGCAAGCTCTGCTGATGGTTCTTTATCTATGATATTTTTAGGAATAATTTCATTATCTTGATTAATCCACTTTGAAAGCTCATATACTTCAGTTTTATTTAAATCTCCAATAGCTGATAACCCTCCACTCATATCTCCGTATAAAGTACAATATCCAAGCGCCAATTCTGTTTTATTTCCTGTTGATAAAACTAAGGAGCCAAACTTGTTTGAAAATGCCATTAAAATATTTCCTCTTATTCTTGATTGAATATTTTCTTCGGCTACATTTGGATTTGACCCATCAAAATGTACATTCATAACATCTAAATAAGCTTGAAATAAGCTATCAATGTCTACTGTTTTAAAATTTGTATCAAGATTTTTAGCTAACTGTTTCGCATCAATTTTACTATGATCACTTGAAAACCTTGAAGGCATTGAAATCAAAGATACATTTTCTGAACCGAGAGCATCTACAGCAAGACAAGCTACCAACGCTGAATCAATACCTCCACTTAGTCCAATAACAGCTTTTTCATGTCCTGTTTTAATGAAATAATCCTTTATTCCTAAAGATAATGCCTTAAATAACTGCTCATTCGGAGATATATTTTCAATTGATTCTTTTGTTTTGAGATCAGTTATTAGAATTTGTTCTTCAAAACCATTAGCAATATCAATTAATTCTGATTCGCTGTTAAAAACCATCGAGAAACCATCAAAAATCAATTCATCTTGGCCGCCAACAAGATTGCAATAAATAAATGGACAATTTGCATCCTTGTATTTGCTTTGAATTAATTTCATCCTGTCATTTTTTCTATCTTTTGCAAATGGAGAAGCTGAAATATTAATAATCAAATCAGGGCTATTTTCAATAATCTCTCCTGATATTTTTCGTTCATATTCATCTTCCCATAAATCTTCACAAATTTGTAACGCAATTTTGTAATCAGAATTATTTACTTTTAAATCAAATATTCCAACTGAATCACCGCTATGAAAATATCTTCTTTCATCAAATACATCATAATTTGGTAAATGAATTTTGTGATATTTATAAACTATTTCTCCATCTTGGCACACAGCAGCTGCATTGAATTTTTTATTATTTTCAAAATCAGTATAACCCAAAATACATGGAATGGTTATTGACTTAGCAAGCTCACTCAAGCAGGAAATATTTTGACTAATAAATTCATTATTATTGAGTAAATCTTGAGGTGGATAACCTATTATAGACATTTCTGGAAAGACCACTAAGTCTGCACCTTTTTCTAATGCGTATTTATAGTTTTTAGAAATTATATCAATATTTTTTTGAAAATTTCCTAATGTAGGGTTTATTTGACAAACTGCAACATTTAATGCTTTAGACACTTATCTACTTCCTCAATTAAAGAATCTAAAGTTTTAACTTGAATTGATTTTGGAATATCCCAACTATTATAAGCAATTAACTGCTTTTCTTGAGCTAATGTATAGGCTATTTCACTAAGAGTTCCATAGGCTCCAGAAATTGCAACACCTAAATCGCAATTATAGCTAATTAAGGCATTTCTAGTTATATCTAATCCAGTTGAAATTGGAATACTGAGATATTCATTTCCAGTTTTAAAATCTTTGTCTTTTAAAATTCCGATACATGTTCCACTACGAAGTGATACGCCTTTAGCAATAGCTTCCATTACACCTTCACCGCCACCGCAGAAAACTAACCAATTTTTTTCGGCCATTCTTTTCCCAATTTCTACTGTATCGTTATAAATTTCTTCTGAAATAAACCTTCCTCCAAAAACAGCAATTCTTCCATCAAATTTCATTAAGGCTCCAATCTTCCCATTGTTCTTGGAAAAGGAATTGTTTGTCTTACATGATCTATTCCACATATCCATGAAACTGTTCTTTCAAGCCCCAATCCAAATCCGGAATGAGTGACTGAACCATATTTTCTTAAATCTAAATACCACTTAAATGCGCTTAAAGGCAGTCCATGATCTTCTATTCTTTCAACTAAAGTATCGTGATCATCTTCTCTTTGTCCCCCACCAACTATTTCACCGTAACCTTCTGGCGCAATAACATCTACCCCTAAAGCAAGTTTGTCAGAATCATCTCTTTTCATATAAAAAGCTTTAGTTTCATGAGGCCAGCTATGTATCATCACAGGGCTATCAAACTTTGAGGCAATCAATTCTTCATCCGGTGCTCCAAAATCACTACCGTACTTAAATTCTTGACCATTATCATGTAAGAGCTTAACAGCTTCATCATAGGTTATTCGAGGAAATGGAGATTTTACTTTCTCGAGCAATGTAATATCTCTTTCCAAAATTTTTAGCTCTACTTTACAATTTTCAATACTTTGAGAAACGATATGAACAATAAATTCCTCAATCAAATCCATATTATTCTTTAAATCATAAAATGCCATCTCTGGTTCTACCATCCAAAATTCTGTTAAATGTTTTCTCGTTTTTGATTTTTCAGCTCTAAAACATGGACCAAAACAATATGTTTTTCCAAAGGCCATTGCTCCAGCTTCCTGATATAGCTGTCCACTTTGAGTTAAATAAGCTGATCTATTAAAATATTCAGTTTCAAATAATGTAGTAGTGCCTTCAACAGCATTTCCAGTAAACATAGGTGAGTCAATTAACACAAAATCTCTTGTATCAAAAAAATCTCTAATTGATTTAATTACATTTTGACGAACTTTCATTATAGCGTACTGTTTCTTTGATCGTAACCAAAGGTGT
This sequence comes from uncultured Fidelibacterota bacterium, assembly GCA_902538565.1. Taxonomy (GTDB): domain Bacteria; phylum Fidelibacterota; class Marinisomatia; order Marinisomatales; family Marinisomataceae; genus Marinisoma. The sequence continues at coordinate 154,523 of CACBFQ010000002.1, forward strand.
CTATTATCCATTAAAAAGCTTACTCCGTGCTCTTTCAAAGCAATCGGATATTCTTCTGCAATATGAATTACTTCCATATCTTTTACTAGAATCTCAACTCCCAAATCAGAACGAGAATCCTCTTGAACAATTCCTGTCACAGTAACAGATGATTCTTGAGTAAGAGCGGATTCAAGTTCAAAAACATCAGTTGAAACATCATTACTTGTAACAACGCATTGGACAAAACCTGTACCATCTCTAACGATTGCAAACCAAATTTTTCCAACGGATCTGAGATTGTAAATCCATCCATTTAGCTGAACTTCTTTTCCTATAAAATCTTTTAATTTATTTATTGATTTATTTTTCATTTTTTTACCATGTAGAGAGGATTGAATTTACAACATCTGATGCAATTTTGTTAATAGCAATATTAATTGCCAACTCTCTTGAATCTCCAAATTCATCATCATCATTTTCATCAAGAATCCCATCGTTGTCATTATCTATTCCGTCTGAAGAAGGATCATTATTTATACTATAATTTCCGAAACCTGTAAAAGTTTTTTCAATTAAATTTTTTTCATTTTCATTATCAACCCATAAAATTTTTATAGAAATTGAAAATCGATACTCATCTACCTGTTCGTTACTATCAAAAGTAAAAGGTCCATCGGTAGTACTGGTTATTACTCCCAGAATAGTACTATCACTATTACTATTATCTGTAATTTTTAAAATATTTTGAATAGCAATTTCTTGCGTTATTTTTGAAGTTAAATTTTCAGAAATCTCGAATTCTGCAGTATCATTTTCAATTAATGGGATATATACGTTATTGATATTGGCTGGAATTGATCCTGCCATAGAATAATAACTACATCCAACAATCAGGAAAATTGATATAGAATTAACTATCTTTTTTAATTTTCTTTTCAATACCATAATCATTTATTTTTCTATAAAGAGTTCTTTCACTCATATCAAGTGATTTTGCTGCGGCTCTTCTATTGTTATTAAAATGCTCTAAAGTTCTCATAATCATTTCTTTTTCAAGATCCTTAGTGTTAAAAGCTCCAATCATCTTACCTTTAATTAGATTTTCATTCTCATCAAATATTTCATTATCCTGAATTGTTGAACCAAATGATTGATCAATGCTCCTCGATGAATTTAATTCAGAAAAACTAGATTCTTTCATCATTAATTTTAAATCTTCAATGTCTTGTCTTAAGAAAAGTAGTTGACGTAGAATTAGTTCTCTTTCTGCTTGATCAGGATCTCTGTTTACAACTACAGGTAGAGAGGTATTATTTTCCATAGGCTCAATTTTATCTCCAATCAACTGAGTAGCAACCATATCTGCAGTAATTCTTTCACCTTTCTGCAAAATTAAAATACTTTCTACAAAGTTTCTTAATTCTCTTACATTTCCTGGCCAATGATAGTCCTGCATTTCTTTAATTGATTCAGGCGTAAAGCCTTTATACTTAATATCATTTGTTCTGGTAAATTGTAATGCAAACCTATCCACTAGAAGCCTAATATCATTTGCTCTTTTCCTCAATGGTGGAATATTGATTGTTACGGTTTTCAATCTATAATACAAATCTTGCCTAAACTTCCCTTCTTGGACTAGCTTTGCCAAATCCTTGTTCGTTGCAGCAATAACTCTTACATCTGTTTTCTTTGTTACAGAATCACCTACTCTCATAAACTCACCTGATTCTAACACTCGAAGAACTTTAACCTGAGTCTCCAATGGCATATCACCAATTTCATCTAAAAAAATTGTTCCCTTATTAGCTGTTTCAAAGTATCCTTTTCTGGAATCTGCAGCATCTGTATAAGCCCCTTTTTTATGTCCAAAAAGCTCGCTTTCTATGATTCCTTCTGGAATAGCTCCACAATTAACAATTACAAGCTCGCTTGATACACGCTTACTGCCTAAATGCAATGCTTTGCTAACTAATTCTTTTCCAGTTCCTGATTCTCCATTAATTAAAACTGAAATATCTACATTTGCTACTTGAGCAACCATTTCTAAAACCTGATTAATAGCATTGCTTTCTCCAATAATACCTGCTTTTTGTTTAATTAAATCTATATTCATAATATCTCCGTTGATTATAACTTAATTTCTTTTTCTAGTTTGTTCATTTCATCTCTTAGCTTGGCTGCTTTTTCAAATTCTAAATTTTCAGCTGCTTCAAGCATCTCTTCTCTGATCATTTCTACAACAATTTTTTTATCCTCCAGTAAAAACTTGTCCGTCGCAATATCTTTTTTAACTTCAATTTCACTATCTCTGTAAGATTCAGCGACTCTAGTTGATTGCATAATTTCCTCAACTGATTTTTTAACAGTTTTTGGAGTAATGTTATTTTCTTTATTGTATTTCATTTGAATTTTTCTTCTTCGATTAGTTTCATCAATCAAATACTTCATCGAATCCGTTATTTTATCAGCGTACAAAATTACTTTACCTTGCTCATGTCGAGCTGCTCTTCCTGCTGTTTGAACCAATGAACTTTTAGATCTAAGAAATCCTTCCTTATCAGCATCTAAAATTGCAACTAAAGATACTTCAGGAAGATCTAAACCTTCTCTTAATAGATTAATTCCAACTAAAACATCAAAATCACCTAATCTTAAATCTCTTAAAATTTTAACTCTTTCAATGGTTTTTACTTCTGAGTGAAGATATCGAACTCTTAAACCAACAGAACTTAAATATTCAGATAAATCTTCAGCCATTTTCTTGGTTAATGTAGTAACTAAACATCGTTCATCTTTTGATGATCTAATCTTTATCTCTGAAATAAGATCATCAATTTGACCAGCAGATGGTCTTATAGTTAACTCAGGATCTACCAGTCCAGTAGGTCTATTGATCAATTCAGTGACTGCTCCCTGCGACAGTTCTAGTTCTCTATGTGACGGAGTTGCTGATGCATAAATAACTTGATTTTGAAGTGTTGAAAATTCACCTGATTTTAGTGGTCTATTATCATATGCTGAGGGTAATCTAAATCCATAATCAATCAAATTATCTTTACGCTTTCTATCTCCACCATACATAGCCTGGATTTGAGGTAAAGTAACATGAGACTCATCAATTACAGTTAAAAAGTCTTCAGGGAAAAAATCAATTAATGTAAAAGGTCTTTCACCTTCTTTTCTGCCATCGAAATATCTTGAATAATTTTCAATGCCAGAACAATACCCAATCTCTTGAATCATTTCAATATCAAAATTGGTTCTTTGACTAATTCTTTGTTCTTCTAAAAACTTTTCGTTTTCATTAAAAAACTTAGTTCTCTCAATCAAGTCTCTTTTTATCTCTTTAATAACCGAATCATTTTTATCTTTATCAGAAATGAAATGTCTTGCTGGATATAGATAAAATTCATCATGTTCAGAATGTTCTTCTCCTGTTAAAGGGTCAAATGCAACTATTGATTGAATAATATTGTCAAAAATATCAACTCTGATAGCCTTATCCTCATACGCTGGAAAGATTTCAAAAATATCTCCTAAAATTCTAAAATTACATCTCTCTAAAACTTGATCATTTCTTTGATAATAAATATCGACAAGGTATTCAGTTAAGCTAGACCTGCTAATAGAATCATCAAGCTTTAAATGAACCACTTGCTTCTTCCATTCTTTTGGATTACCTAAACCATATATACATGAAACAGAGCTTACGACAATGACATCTTTCCTTTGAAGTAAAGAGCTGGTTGCTTTTAATCTTAAACGATCTATTTCTTCATTCATTGAAAAGTCTTTTTCTATAAATGTATCAGTTACTGGCATATATGATTCAGGCTGATAATAATCGTAATAGCTAATAAAGTATTCAACAGCATTATTTGGAAATAAGTTTTTGAATTCTCCGTAGAGTTGAGCTGCTAAAGTTTTATTATGAGAAATAACTAAAGTCGGCTTTTGAACTTCCTCAATTACCTTTGCAATTGTATATGTTTTTCCTGAACCTGTTACACCAAGTAAAGTCTGATGAGAAGCATTTTCCTTCAATCCATCTGACAGTTCAGATATAGCTGTTGGCTGGTCTCCTGCTGGAGAAAATTTTGATTCTACTTTAAAGTCTGCCATAATGACCAATAATTTAAATATTATGAACGATAAAGTAAAATAATATGTATGACAATTATGTAGGGGTTTTATTTTATTTTAAAGAAAAATCTTAGATAATCAAGAAGGCTAATAAATAGTAAAATAGCGGCAATATTTAATAACACAGGCGTAATATAATATATACTCTGAACCTTAAATGCAAAAATGCATAATGCAGCTCCTAAAAAACATACTCCTGTTTTGCCTAAAATATTGGAGCCATAAACTGTTTTTAATTTTGGTAAAAACCAAAGTGAAAATATTAAAATAATTAATTGACGCAAAAAATAAAAAATCATAAACCAAGTTGAGATGAGACCTTCTTGATTAAAAAGGATAATAAAAGCGAAGAGTGTAATTCCATCTGCTATAGGATCAAGTGTCTTGCCAAGCTCTGATTTCTGGTCAAGAATTCTAGCAGCAATTCCATCTAGAAAATCTGATAATAATGATACAAAGAGTATTATTAAGAAATACGATTGCATTCCATTCTTGTAAGTTATAATCATTGGAGCAATAAGAAAAAATCTCAGAATTGTAATTAGATTAGGGATAAGAAATATATCGCTAACTTTGAACAATTTATTCATATAATTCCTTTAAAATTTTTTCAGTGGAGCCAGAATTTTCTGTCACAAAAGATTTACAATTTTTTGATGAACTATTATAATTATTTTTATCTAAAAGCCAATTTATTTTATCAGTAAATATCTCATAGGAATGTACAGAAAAACCACCTGAAACATCTATTAAACCTTCAGCATCATATTTATTAGAATTCAGAAAATTAGAACCAAAAATAACTGGATTTGAAGCAGCTGCGGGCTCAATAATATTATGTATTCCCGATTTTGAAAAGCCTCCTCCAACAAAGGCAATAGTACTTTGGGCGTATAATTTTGAAAGAAAACCTACTTTATTTATAATAATATACTTTTCTTCAAATTTGTTAAAATTTTGATATTGATTTATTTTTTTGAATGAAAAATCATTATCCACGAGAACAGAACAATAGTAATTCAAATAGGAATCAGTCACTTCATGAGGAACAATTATCACTTTTTCAAAATGATTAACTAATGGTGAATTAATAAACTTTTCAAAAATAATTTTATTGTCTTCATCCCACATACTTGCAAAAATCAATATATTACCTTCATCTTGTCTAGAAGAATCAAGTTTGTATTCCACATTTTCTAAATTATTTAATATTCTATCATATCGAGGATTTCCAATTTTATAAATTTTATCATTTGAAATATTCATTTTTATTTGATGATAATCATTATCACTTACACAAAATATCTTATTAAACATTTTCAAAAATATGTCATATGATTTTCTATATCTTGCTGATGTTAAAACTGTTGTAATATTTAACTGATTTGCAGCAAATAAAAAACTTGGCCAAAAATCACTTGAAGTAAAGAATATTTTACTAGGTTTTACTATCCTTAAAGCCCTAAATGATGAAAAAATAAAATCAAATGGTAAATAAATTTTCAGATCAATATTTCTATCATTTACATTTTCAAATCCTGATGGTGAAAAAAAAGAGGTTATAATTCCTATACCTTGATCTCTTTTTTTTATTTGCTCAATCAATGTCTCAACTTGTTGATATTCTCCAAAAGATGCGCAATGAAACCAATAAATCTTTGAAAATTTGTTCGTTGGGAATGATTTGAGTGCTGAAAAAGAATTAAATCTCCCAATTAATCCTCTTCTTATTTTTGTGTTAAAAATTGAAAAAATAATTGATAAAAGCAAAATTATTGGAAGAGCTACAAGGTTGTATAAAAATATTAGAACCATCATAATGCTAGAGCCCTACTTACATTGCTATACACTTTTTCGCTGTCTATTGCAGTCATACAGTACTGTTCTTTTCTATAACAAGGTCTACTACCATTTTGTGAGCACGGTCTGCACCATAAATCTTTATTTTCAATGACTCTTGAGTCACTTAATGTAACTCTGGCACCTGTTTCTTTGGATGTAGGACCTAAAATCATTGTTACTGGTGTCCCCATTGCTTCAGAAATATGTAAAAGACCAGTATCACTTCCTAAAGTATGCTGCGCATATTTAACTACACCCATTGCCATTCTTAAAGATGTTTTATCTTTTAAGTTTATGATTTTGTCATGTTTAATAATTTTATCACAAATAAAATCATTTGTAGATCCAAGAATAACAATTGTTGAATTAAACGAACGAATTAACTTTTTTATTAAATTATTATAATTGTCAATCGACCATTGCTTTTGACTCCACGCAGCACCTGGGACAATAGCTATATAATTTTTTCCAATGTTATTTTCACTTAAAAACTGTTTAGTTTTATCTTCCTCAAGTTGATCAATATACAAGTTTGTTTGAGGAAAAGTTTTATCTTGTCCTAATAAGGTATGATACATTTTTATATGACTGAAGCTTTCTTCAAAATAATTTTTATAACCGTAAAACAATAGAAACCTTCTTAATCTTGGTTTTTTTATCTGCTTAAATAAATTCTTTCTTAAAAAAAGTGATAAAACTCTTGTTCTAAAAACGCTATGGATATCAAAAATTATGTCATAATTATTACTTCTTAAAAATCTTCCCAATCGAAATAGCTCATTTAATCCTAATTTTTTATCAAAAGATATAAGTTTATCAATAATTGGATGTTTTTTTACAAGATCAGAGAATTCCTTCTTGATAAGAAAATGTATCTCACTATCAGGATATTTTTGTTTTACTGATTCTAGAAATGATGTTGCAAGAACAATATCACCAATTGCACTCATTCTGATGACTAAAATCTTTTTCATGTCTCATTATTAAAAAGTTTATTAGCAAACCAGGAGACGACTATACTTATCTCGTACAAGATTAGCATTGGAATAGACATTATAATCAGACTAATTGGGTCTGGAGGCGTAATTATTGCAGAAAGAACAACTGTTATAGCAATAGCCTCTCTTCTGTATGTTTTTAAAAATTCTGGATTAATTAATCCAATTGAAGAAAATAAGAACGATGCGACAGGCAATTCGAAAATTAATCCTGCTCCAATCATCAAAGATAATACAAAACTAAAATAATAATTGATTGAGAAATTGTTCTGGATATCTGCTGTTATCATTGATGCAAAAAAATCTAAAGAAAAAGGTAAGATTACCTTATAAGCAAAAACACCTCCCAAAATAAAACAAATAAATGCGGTAAGGATAAGCGGAATTAGTATCTTCTTTTCTTTATCATAAAGGCCTGGAGATAAAAATTTCCAAACTTGAACTGTTATAACTGGAAGAGATAAAATAATTCCTCCAATGACAGCCAAATTCCATTTTAAAAGAAACATACCCTGAATTGTTAAAACCTGAAGGTTTAAATCTGAATTAATTTGAGAAGCAGGTTTTATGAGGATATCTACAAGAAAATTTGCAAAATTAAATGTTAAAACTGACATTAAAAGTATCGAACCTAGTGACTTTAAAATTCTCCATCTTAATTCTTCAAGATGATCTACTATCGACATATCATTATAATTCATTTTTTCCCTTAATTTCATCAACAAGTTCGTATGGTGACTTTGTTTTTATTGAGGCTTTATCAATACCATCTAACAGAGCTGTTCTTTCCTCATTCCAAAACTGACTTAAAATATCTTTTTCAACTATTGATTTTATTCTTCGATTATATCTTAAAACTTGCTTTTCTTGTATATCTTTATTGTCTTTCATGGATTTGAAGTATGAAGTAATAGCTTGTGAAAAATCTTCAATACCCTCATCCGTTTTACAGCTTGTTTTGAAAATTGGAATTTTCTTTGAGTCTTTTTTTGTTGATGATAAAATATTATTTATAGATTTTACTAATAGATTAGAATCTTTTCTATCTGACTTATTAACAACAAATACATCGGCTAGTTCTAAAATCCCAGCTTTTAGAAGTTGGATTTCATCTCCAGATTCAGGAACGAAAACTAAAGTAGTCAAATCAGTAATTTCGGACACACTGTACTCAGATTGTCCTACTCCAACAGTTTCTATAAAAATTATATCTTTTCCACTAAATGCCAAAATATCACTAAAATCTTCTGCTAACTCAGTTACTCCACCAAGCTCTGCTCTAGATCCCATACTTCTTACAAAAACATTATCATCATTTACAGCATTATTAATTCTTACTCTATCTCCCAGAAAAGAACCTCCAGTAATTGGACTTGAAGGATCAATTGCAATTACTCCTACCGATAAATTTTCTTTCCTTATTATAGGAATAAGCTTGTTCATTAGTGAACTTTTTCCTGCACCAGGAGGACCTGTAATTCCAATCTTCAATGATTTATGAGACTCCTTGAAGATTAGTTGGGACACTTCCTTTCTTGAAAAAACTCTATTCTCAATACCAGTCATTAAATCAGAAATGGAAATAAAATCATTTTTTCTGGCTTTATCTGCTATTTCTTTCAAATTCTTTGACGACATAGTGTAATTTAAAGGATAAAACTTAAAACCATAATCAAATTAGAAAATTATTGACATCTATTTCGGAATAGAATAAGTTGCAACCACATTTTATGGATAGACATAAACAACAAATTAAAAGAGATAGACAAGACTTAAAGAGAAGAGCTATCAACTCTCAAAACAAGTCAAGAATGCGTACACTTATTAAAAATGTATTATCTTCTGACTCAAAAAAAGCTGCTGATGAATATTATTCAAGTGCAGTTTCATTCATTGATAAAATGGCTAGCAAAAATATTATTCATAAAAATAATGCTGCTAGACAAAAATCTAAGATTACTAATCATTTAAATTCTTTAAAATAAAGAATTACTTATCGTGACCCTGATAGTTCGGGGCTTCCTTGACAATACTTACTTCGTGTGGGTGACTTTCTTTAACTCCTGCAGATGAAATTTCAATAAATTTTTTATTTTCATATAATGATTTTAGATCTTTGGCGCCACAATAGCCCATTGAAGATTTTAAACCTCCAATTAGTTGGAAAATTGTATTATTAACTGGACCTCTAAATGGAACCATTCCCTCGATTCCTTCTGGAACCAATTTTAATTCATCTTTTTCTTGTTGAAAATATCTTTCACCGCCCCCTTCTTTCATTGCAGCTAGTGAACCCATTCCTCTATAAGACTTATATCTTCTTCCTTCATAAACAATAGTTTCTCCTGGGCTTTCATCCATACCAGCAAGCATACCTCCAAGCATTACTACATTTGCACCAGCAGCTAAAGATTTTGCAATATCTCCACTATATCTAATACCACCGTCCGCAATTATAGGTATATTGTGCTTTATTCCAACCTGAGAACAGTCCATAACAGCTGATAACTGTGGTACTCCAACTCCAGCAATGATTCTTGTAGTGCAACTAGAGCCTGCACCAATGCCAATTTTAACACAATTTGCACCAGCTTTTATCAAATCTTCTGTTGCTTCAGGGGTTGCTACATTTCCCGCGATTAAATCTAAATTTGGAAATTCTTTTTTTATTTCTTTAACTAATTTTAAAACAAATTCAGAGTGGCCATGTGCTGTATCAACAACAATTGCATCTACTCCTACTTTTATGAGTTCTTTTATCCTTTCTTGCCAATCTTCTCTGACACTTATGGCAGCTGCAACTCTTAATCTTCCATTTTTATCTTTAGTAGAAAAAGGAAATTCCTCTTTCTTGGTTAAATCTTTAACAGTAATTAAACCATCAAGATTATTTTGCTTATTAACAACTAACAATCTTTCAATTCTGTGTTTTTGAAGAATCTTTTTAGCATCTTCGTTACTTGTATCAGAGTCAACTGTAATTAAATTTTTTGAAGTCATTCTATCTTTAACAAGGGTATTAAGATCTGATTCAAAACGAATATCTCTTTTTGTAATAATTCCTACTAATTTATCTTTTGATAAAACAGGCAAACCTCCAATAGAATATTGTTCCATTAGTTGTTTTGCATCTCGTACAGTCTTTTCTTCGTCTAAAGTAATAGGATTTCTAATCATACCACTTTCATATCTTTTCACCTTATCTACCATGAAAGCTTGATCTTCAATACTTAAATTTTTGTGAATAACACCGATACCTCCTTGTCTTGCCAAAGCAATTGCCATATCAGATTCAGTGACTGTATCCATAGCTGCGCTCATTATAGGAATATTTAAAGTAATATTTCTTGTAAGATTAGTAGCACAATCCACTTCTTTCGGTAAAACAGAGGATCTTCTAGGAACTAATAAAACATCATCAAATGTTAATTTCTTTTCAACGTTATATGACATAAATATCTCCGGGCGTAATTAGTGGAATGGCTTGTGTAACCAACTTTTTAGAACAAAAAGTTTTTACTAAGGTCAACATTGGACAATTTAACAAAAAAGATAAAAAAAACCAGGATATTATTAAGCCTGATCAAACCTTAGAAAATCATACTTTCTTTTAGAGGAAAAATAGTAATACATATTAAAAAAGAAGAAGTATAAAAGACCAATAAATGCAAACCATAATTCTTTAGAAGAAATGAAAATAAAAATAATTAAGGGAAGATATTTTTGAGCATAAACAATTTGATTCCTTGATTTAAATAATAAAGAAGAAACTAAAAAAGGTATATATATGGCTGCGCTAGTAGCAAGTACTGGCTCATTAAATCTTAGAGATAAAAATAAAGTAAGAGTACTTAAAAATAGTCCTAGAGAAATACTAAAATAACTGTATGATCTATAAATTACATATAGAACAACATTCAATAAAAATAACCCTATCATCAACTTTCCATGGATAAAAATATTTATTAAACTAAAAAGTGAAATAAACAATAGGAAATTTGTTTGGAAATCAGATTTAACTGTCCTAAATGGACCAAAATAATCAAATTTTTTCATTAAGTATAAAAGAAAAATGGTATGTAAAACGATACTAATTACACCAAACCAATCATAGCTGTTAAGTGAAAAAATATATTTTTCATTATTTTCAATACCAACAGGATTGAAAATAACATAAATATCATATGACTTGATTAAATAATGTTTAAAAGATAATACGCACCACATTGGAAAAAACATTTCTAATCTGTCGATTAATTCCTTATCAATAGATTTAAAAATATTATGCAGAAAATTAAACTGACTTGAATCTTCTGGAAAAAGTATTTTTATCATTTAATTTATATCCATCCAATTGAGTAAAGGAAAACAAGGAAAATAAGTACTGGACAAATATATTTTACAGTGAAACTGAATGCAGACTTAAATCCTTTTGATTTCACAATTCCATTACCAAAATATATAGAATTTGAATCACCAATTAATAAATTTCTAATGACCTCATCAATACCCCATACATATCCAGCAAATACTGCTAAGAAAAATCCCCCAAAAGGTAATAGAAGATTTGATGCTAAATAATCAGCAATATCAAAAAATGTTAAGGCTTTATCTTGAAAGTTGAAAGTATAGTCAGAAAGAACATTAAATGACAATGCACATGGAATAGCTGCCAGATATACTAAACCAGCCATAAGTAATACTGCTTTCTTTCTAGAAAATTTTCTCTCATCAACTAAATAAGCAACGCTTACCTCTAAAATTGAAATTCCAGATGTAACTGCAGCAATAGAGAGTAATAAAAAGAATAAAAATGCAAATATATATCCTCCAACAAGGTTTGATAGTAATGGTGGTAGTACATGAAATACTAGACCTGGTCCAGCTGTAGGATCATAGCCTGATGAAAATACTACAGTGAATATTGCTACACCTGCAAAAATAGCAATGACAGTATCTAAAAATGCAACTAAATACGATGCATTAACAATATCGTCTTTGTCAGATAAATAACTTCCGTATGTCATCATTGCTCCCATACCTAAACTCAAAGTAAAAAAAGCATGTCCTAAAGCTAGGAGGAACGTCTGGCCATTGATCTTGGACCAATCTGGCTGAAATAAGAATGAAACACCTTTATTGGCATCTGGTAGAATTAATCCCTGGACAACCAATATCATCAAAATAAATAGCAATATTGGCATAAGAAACTTGCTCGCTTTTTCAAGACCTGCCCTTACTCCTGACAAAAGAATAAAAACAACAATAGATAAGAATAAAGTGTGATACCCTATTACCCATAAAGGACTACTGTTTCTAAAATTAAAGAAATCTCCTGCAGTTGAAGGATTTGTAAATGCTGGAGTATTAAAAGTTCCTACTAACGCTTCATATGTATAAGCCAAAGACCATCCACCAACAACGCTATAAAATGATAATATGGTAAAACTTGCTAAGACACCTAATGCGCCTACATATTTCCAAAAAGGATTATTTGTGAGCGTTTTAAATGCTCCTACGGGATTTTTTTTAGTAGCTCTACCTAACAATATTTCAATATTAAGAATAGGTAAACCAATTAAAACAATACAAATTAAATAAATAAATAGAAATGCAGCTCCTCCATTTTCTCCAGCTATATATGGAAATTTCCAAATATTTCCAAGACCAACCGCTGATCCTGCAGCTGCTAAAATAAAACTAGCTTTTGAACTCCATTGCTCTCTATTATTTTCCATCAATATCTCCTGTATCTGATTGTGGGTCGTTTTCTTTAACTATTTTATCAAAATCATTTAGATGTGCCTCAACAACAGAATCTAGAATTCCATAAAAATACAATCCAATTGCTATCCAAGCAAAACGATTTCTCTCTCTTAAATAATAATCTTGAAATTTGTCATAACTCTCATTGTAGTCTTTGTATTTTTTTCTATTTTCGTTAAAACTATATAAAGAAAAAAGTTCAGCAGCAATTAAAGTATATCCTTTGATTTTTTGATCATTGTATAACTGCCCTACTCCTGGAAAAATCAACGACTTTTTTAATGCTACATTAGGATCTTTTGCTTGTTCATCTGCAGTTCTAAAATCAATCTTCTGCTGAGTGAAACATATAGAAATTAGAATCAGCCCTATGAAAATATTTTTTATTATCCTAAACATTCTACTTCAACATTTGCTCCCATAGGTAAACCTGCAACTTGAATTGTTGATCTAGCAGGAAATGGTTCATTAACCCTTTTTTCAATTTCAGCATTAACCAATGGAGTAATTGACAAATCTGTTAAAAAAACTAAAAATTTTCTAACATCATTTAAAGATTTTCCATTATCTGATAAAACAGCTTCAAGATTATCAAAAACTTGCATAACCTCTTCTTCGACGCTATTATTATTCAAAGTACCATTTTTAGGGTCAATGGGAATCTGTCCTGAGGTTATCCAACCTCCAGAAGATAATTTTCTAAACATTGAGTATGGCCCAACAGGATTTGGTGATTTAAATTTTGACATAATTACTCCTTGATTTTACATAAACTTAATGTTGCAAGTCCAATTTCATCATTCATTTTTCGATGAGTTTCATGTCTAAAATCATGAATAATGAATTCTCCAACTGCAGCTACTTCCATTTCAAATAAATGCCCCCCAAAAACCTCCATATCATGGGTACCTAGGGTGATGTGAGTATGTAAGAATGGTTTACCATCTTTCAATGCTACATTTCCTTGAAATGATAATAACTCTAATATTTCATCAAATTTTCTATGAATATAATCTTTTGTATTAATATCGTATGCTCCAATATCAATATTTTTGACTGCTCCAATACCTGCTAATTGTCCTGAGTGAATATTATTTTCAATACAAAAGTTGGTTAATGTTTCCATAACTTTTTCACCCTTCTCAACATAAACGATGAATGAATTATTTAATTTTTGAAATTGCATTATATTTCCTCCAAAATACTTAAAATTATTTTTTCAACAACTGCTTTTAAATCATCTGCATTCGTATGAGGTATTCCAGCCATAGCAAAATCCTCTCTACCTCCGCCTCCGCCTTGAAGTTCTAATGCAATAGATTTTACCAAATCTCCAGCTTTTAAATTTTTAGCAATTAAGTCATCAGAAATGCCGACAGATATTGTTGTTTTATTTTCAATTTCAGTAAATAAAAATATTATTCCTGAGTCAATCTTATTTTTAATTTTTTTATTCAAGCTTTTTAAATCTGAAGCGATTCCTAGCTCAACTTTGCTAAAAAATAAATCAGTTCCATTAATTTCCTTTATTGGTTTACCTACTATTAAATCAACATTTACACTATCAAGTAAAATGGATTGACTTTGCTTTTCTTCTGCTTTCTTCTGCTCTGCTTCTTTTTGTAATCCTAGTTCTTCTGATTTTTCATTTAAATACAAATCAACTTGATTATGAGTGATAGCGTTTATTCTTCGAATTCCAGATGAGATTGCTTTATCATACTTAATTTTAAATTTATTAATTTTACCTGTACTTGAGACATGGGTTCCTCCACATAATTCTTTAGAAAACTCGCCCATTGTAACTACCCTAACTTGGTCTCCATACTTTTCACCAAACAATGCAGTAGCGCCCTCTTTTTTAGCCTCTTCCAAACTTTTAATACTTGTTTCAACTGTGATATCTTCATCTATTTTCTGGTTTACAATTAACTCAATAGATTCTAATTCCTTTGAAGAAATTTTATTTGGATGGGTAATATCAAACCTTAAGTATTCTGGATGAACTAAAGATCCTGCCTGATTTACATGGTTACCTAAAACATCTTTTAACGATTGATGAAGTAAGTGGGTTGCTGTATGATTCACTTTAATATTATTTCTTCTATCAACGTCAATCATGCAATCTACAGAAAGATTGTCACCAATACTGCCATTTGTTAGTGTGCATATATGTAAAACATAATCTCCATTTTTTTGGGTATCATTGACTCTAGCTGAAAAGTCATCATTCCTTATTATGCCTGTATCGCCAATTTGACCTCCAGACTCGGAATAAAAAGGTGTATTTTCTAAAATGATTATTATGTCGTCTCCGCTTTCAGCGTGATTTATAATTTTTGAAGAAGTACTTTCATTTTCATAACCAACAAAAATCGAATGGCTGTTTTTAGTTTCTAAGTTCCATTTTAAATCAAGATTATCCATTTCAAATTTTTGACCAGATTTAGCTAACTCTTTTTGATTTTGCATTTCAACATCAAAACCATCTATATCAACAGTCATCTTTCTTTCTTCAGCCATAAGTTGAGTTAAATCAAGTGGAAATCCATAAGTATCATATAGCTTAAATGCATCTTTCCCATGTATTTCTGATCCAGATGTACTGCTTACAATTTTTTCAAATTGAATAACTCCATTTTCAAGCGTTCGCAAGAATGACTGTTCTTCTGAAAGAATAGTTTGCTCAATATATTCTTGTTTTTCTTTTAGCTCTGGATAATGAGAAGACATGGTCGAAACCACTGACTCAACCAATTTGTATAGAATCGGTTCTTTAATTTCTAAATTCATAGCAAATTTTGAACCTCTTCTCAGAACTCTTCTCACAACATAACCTCTACCATCATTTGATGGAACAACTCCATCAGCAATTGCAAATGAAAGCATTCTTATATGATCACAAATAACATTATATGAAACCTCAAAATCTTGATATTTTGTGTTAGATAAATTTTCTAAATCTTCAATCGTTTTTGAAAACAAATCAGTTTTATAATTTGAATCTTTGTTTTGCAATACTGAACAAATTCTTTCAAGTCCAGCACCAGTGTCAACATGTTTTTTTGGTAAATCCTCCATAGTCCCATCTTTGAGGCGATTAAATTGAATAAATACAAGATTCCATAATTCCCAATACTCTGAAGAATTATTAACCAGTTCAGCTTGTTGATCTGATGGATTATTTCCAACATAGTAATGAATTTCAGAACATGGACCACATGGTCCAGTTTCAGCCATTTCCCAAAAATTATCCTTTGCACCAGAACGAATTATTCGATTTGAATCTATATCTGTTTGATTTTTCCATAAGTCGAAAGCTTCGTCGTCTTCTTCATAAACAGTAACCCACAATCTAGATTTATCTAGTTTCCAAACTTTTGTAAACAATTCCCATGACCATTCAATTGCTTCTTTTTTGTAATAATCACCGAATGACCAATTGCCAAGCATTTCAAAAAAAGTATGGTGGAATCCGTCTCTTCCAACTTCTTCCAAATCATTGTGCTTTCCACTAACTCTAATGCATTTTTGACTATTTGCTACTCGTAAATATTTAGGTTCTTGTGTATTCAAGAAAATTGCTTTGAACTGATTCATTCCAGCATTTGTAAATAGCAAGGACTTATCTCCAATTGGAAGAACCGGCGCACTTGGTACACGAGCATGACTTTTACTTTCAAAAAAGCTGATAAATGATTCTCTAATTTGTGAACTTTTCATCGATAAAATTGTTTCATATGAATCTAAACAAATAATATATTCAATGGATGAGAAATAATCTATTAGTAACAATTTTATTTTTAGCTTCCAGTTCTATTATTCTATCTCAAGATTTAAGAATTAAAAATTTGCAAATTGAATCAAAAAATAACGGTACAGTTATCCAGCTTGATTCAAACAAGAAAGTAAATCTTGAAAATGTTACTGCTTGGTATTCTTCAGAATGGTTCTACATGACAATATATGATGCTAATGCAGATAGCTTATCTTTAGCTAATTACAAAAATGATTCTTTAAAAAATATTGAAATTTCAAATAGCGATGAATCTACTCAAATTGCTGTTCAATTATTTTCAGAGATTGAATCTTTTGAAATAAATACTCCGAACAGAAAAACTTTGCAATTTTTCCTTAGAAACAGTCAATTAGTTGCTAAAAATAGTATTTCTGTGGAAAATAAAATTGATATTGTTGAAACTGAAGAAAAAACGCCAAAAGAAAAAGATATTATCTATGAACAAGAGCAACCAAGAAATGCTAATAATAAATTGATAGTCATTGCTGGCTTGATTGTTTCTGCTATAGATATTTCAAACTCAACATCTTTTTCAGCTGGAGCATTAATAGCAATTATTGCGAATTTCTTATAAACTAAAGCTCAAGAAATTTGTCAGTGTATTCAAGTAGTTTATTTTTAATACCTTCTTCATAAATTGAATGTCCTGCGTCAGGAATAATATGTAAATCTGCTTCCGGCCATGCTTTATGTAAATCCCAAGCTTGAATAACAGGACAAATTATATCATATCTTCCATGAACTATTACTGCTGGAATATGTCTTATTTTATCAACATTCTCGATTAAATAATTTTCAGTTGGAAGCCAACAATTGTTCATAAAATAATGGCATTCAATTCTAGCAAACGCTTCAGCAAATTTTGCATCACCAAAATCAGATATAAAATCATCATTTAAGATTAGCCTTACAGAACTTCCCTCCCATGTGCTCCAGGCTTTTGCTGCTTCAATCTTCTTTTTATGATCATCGCCAGTTAAAATTTCATAATATGCATTTAATAAATTATCTCTTTTATTTTCTGGAATTGGTGCTAAATAAGATTCCCATTTATCTGGATAGATGTTGCTTGCCCCATATTGATAAAACCAATCAATTTCTTTCTTACGAACTAAAAAAATGCCTCTTAAAATTAGACCTTTGCACGCATTAGGATGTTTTTGACTATATGCCAAAGATAAAGTGCTTCCCCAACTTCCCCCAAAGACTACCCATTGATCAATTTGAAGATGGTCTCTTATCTTTTCTATGTCTGCCACCAAATCCCATGTAGTATTCTCTTCAAGTTCTGCAAAAGGCATGCTTTTACCGCAACCTCTTTGGTCAAACATAATTATTCTCCACTCATCTGGATTAAAATATTGTCTATAAGAAGAACTAATTCCACCTCCAGGTCCTCCGTGAAGAAAAATTACCGGTTTTCCATTTTTATTACCTGATTCTTCAACAAAAATTGTATGTAATTCAGATACTTTTAGCTTGAAAGAATTGAAGACTTTTGCTTTGGGGTATAATTGCATTTTCTAATTTAATAAAAAAATTTTTTTAATATGAATAAAGTTCTTGATGAATGTTCTAAAATGCGTAATTTTACGTCGATTTCACTGCTATGAAAATTGGAATTTTAAAAGAACACAAATCTGAAGAAAAAAGAGTGGCCATCGTGCCCTCTACTGTTTCTGCATTATCTAAAAAAGGATATGAATTTTTTCTGGTATCTGATTCAGGATTATTATCGAACTATTCTGATAATGACTACAAAGAGGCAGGAGCTAAAATTGTAAGCCAAAACGAAGTTTTTGATTGTGACATTGTTTGTAAAGTAAATGCTCCATCAGATGAGGAAGTGTCACTTTTAAAATCAGGAACACTTTTTATCTCTTTATTACAGACAATTAAAGAAATTGATTGTGTAAAGAAATTAGCAGATAAAAAAGTGTCTGCATTTTCTTTAAACCTGCTTCCAAGAACTACTTTAGCACAAAAAATGGATGTACTTAGCTCTCAAGCTAACATTGCAGGTTATAAAGCAGTTTTAATTGGTTCGAATCATATTGGAAAATATATGCCACTTTTAATGACTGCTGCTGGAACAATTTCTCCTGCAAGAACTTTAGTAATTGGTGCTGGAGTTGCTGGATTACAAGCGATTGCAACTGCTAAAAGATTGGGATCTCAAGTAGAAGCATTTGATGTAAGACCTGAAGTAAAAGAACAGGTTGAAAGCTTAGGTGCAAAATTTATCGAAGTTGAAAGCAATTCAGACGATGGTGTTGGTTCTGGCGGTTATGCATCAGAAACCAGCGATGAATACAAAGCAAAACAACAAGAATTAATGAAAGAAAGAGTTGGAAAGTCAGATATTGTTATTACAACTGCATTGATTCCAAATAGACCTGCACCGATGTTAATACCAAAAAGCATGGTTGAAACTATGGCTCCTGGTTCAGTTATTATGGATTTAGCTTCTGAAAATGGTGGTAACTGTGAATTAACTCAAGAAAATGAAATAGTTAATCACAATGGAGTTCTAATAGATGGTAATTCAAACTTACCAAGCACAATGGCATATCACTCGAGCCAACTTTTCTCAAAGAATATTGAGGCTATCATTGATCACTGCCATTCAGAAGAAGGATTTAAACTTGATAAAGAAGACGAGATAATTGATGGAATGCTATTTATTGAAAATGGTGAAGTTCGACATCAACCAACGAAGGAGTCAATGTAATGCAAATTGATATTGTTAGCTTGATTACTATTTTTATTCTTGCAGTATTTGTTGGAAATGAAATTATAAACAAAGTTCCACCTACATTACATACACCTTTAATGTCTGGTTCAAATGCTATCTCAGGAATTGCTATTGTTGGTGCAATTTTAGCGATATTAGCAGATGCAGGTGATGCAAGTAAATATATTGGTTTAGCTGCTTTAATTTGTGCAACTATTAATGTTGTTGGCGGCTTTCTTGTTACAGATAGAATGTTAAAAATGTTTAAAAAGAAGTAAAAAAAATGGAAGCTATTCAAATAACAAACATCCTTTATTTAATTTCTGCAGTAGCCTTTATTTTAGGTATAAAAAGATTATCGCATCCTAAAACTGCTAGAAGTGGAAACTTATTATCTTCATTAGGAATGTTAATAGCTATTATAGCGACATTAACATATCCAGGAAAAGAATTTGACTTTACCTTGATACTTGCAGGAGTAGGAATCGGAGCAGTTATTGGAGCAATCTTTGCAACAAGAGTTCAAATGACTGAAATGCCTCAAATGGTTGCAATTTTCAATGGTCTTGGTGGAGCAGCATCTGCTTTTGTTGCTTCTTCAGAATTTTTATCATCACCAAATAGCCCATTTATCATTGTATGTTTAAGTGTTTTTATTGGATCATTGACTTTTACTGGCAGTTTTGTTGCATTTGGAAAACTTCAAGGATTTATATCAGGAAGAGCTATTACATTTAAAGGTCAACAAGCTATCAATGCTGTCATTGCTCTGCTTTCAGTTTCCTTAATACTTGCACCTGGTTTATTTTTTGATTCATCAATGTACAATGGTTATTTAAATGCATTTTTTGTTATTATTGTTCTTGCATTAATTCTTGGTGTTGGACTTACAATTCCTATTGGTGGTGCAGATATGCCAGTTGTTATCTCACTTCTTAACTCATATTCTGGAATTGCTGCGGCAGCTACAGGATTTTTAATTAGTAACAATGCACTTATTATCAGTGGATCTCTTGTTGGAGCTTCAGGACTGATTTTAACAAACATTATGTGCAAAGGAATGAATCGTTCTCTTGCAAACGTAATATTTGGTGCAGTTGGAGCTGAGTCTGAAGGCGGCGGAAGCTCAGATGGAAAAGAAATGAATATTAAGAGCTATTCAACAACCGAAGCGGCTATGATTTTAGATGCTGCAGAAAAAATTATTATTGTTCCAGGATATGGACTTGCAGTTGCTCAAGCACAACACGTTGCCAGAGAAGTAGCAGAATCTCTTGAAGCTATGGGTAAAACAGTTTTGTATGCAATTCACCCAGTTGCTGGAAGAATGCCTGGACACATGAATGTTTTGCTAGCTGAGGCAAATGTTTCTTATGACGTTTTAAAAGATTTAGATGAAATTAATCCAGAATTTGAAGATTGTGATGTAGCACTTATTCTTGGCGCAAATGATGTAGTAAATCCAGCAGCTAGACACGATCAATCTAGTCCTATTTATGGTATGCCTATTTTGAATGTAGATAAATCAAGAACGGTAATTATTAATAAAAGAAGTATGAATCCAGGTTTTGCTGGAGTGCAAAATGAATTATTTGGATATGATAATTCTATTATGGTTTTTGGTGATGCAAAAGATATGCTAAATGATTTACTTAAAGAAGTAAAAGAATTATAAACTTCTTTTATTTTTTTTTCTATATTAAATCATGTCAAAATCAACTCTCTATGATATCGCAAATGAATTTGAAAAATCTTTAGATAACTTATTAGATCATGATGATTCAGATTTAATAAAAGAAATAGAATCGATTGAGGGTGAATTCAAATCAAAATCAGCTAACGTAGCTAAATATATCCGAAATCTTGAGCATTTGGCTTTAGGTATTAAGGAGATAGAAAGTAATCAAAAACATCGCAGAAACTCTTTGGAAAAGAAAATTACAAGATTAAAAGATTATCTGAGAATTAATTTCGAAAAAACTAATACTGAAAAGATTGAAAGCGATGACATAGTTATTGCTATGTATAAAAATCCTTTGAAAGTAAATATCATAGATGAAGAAAAAATACCTGAAGAATTCTTTCAAGTAAAAGAAACTAAATTATTGAACAAAGATAAAATAAAAGAATCATTAAAGAATGGTGAGGATATCCCGGGATGCGAACTAGTTCAAGAAAAGAGAATAAGCATTAAATAAATTATTATGAAATTTTTAGCAAAAAATAGGATGTATTTTTTAAGAGTCTCTATTTTATTTCTTATTATTTTATCAGTTACAAATAATGACTTTAGAGCCTATACTCTTGAAATAACCGCTATCGAATCATTACAAATGAGTATTTTAGGCTTTGTACTGGTTGTTTTTGGTTCATTTGGTAGAATTTGGGCTTCATTATATATTGAAGGCAATAAAACAAAAAATCTTATTACTGCTGGACCTTTTTCAATGGTAAGAAATCCATTATACTTTTTTAGTTTAATAATGTTATTAGGTTTTAGTATAGCATTAAAAGCTATTTATCTTCCTTTGGCTCTCCTATTAATTTTTATTTTATTTCACGTACCAACTATTGCCAATGAAGAAAGAAAACTTAGGAAAAATCATGGAGATAAATTTGAAAGTTATATGAAATCTACTCCTAGATTAATTCCAAATATTTTTAAGTACAAAAGACCAAAAACTGAGGAAAAAGTATTAGTTAAAATTAGCAGAATAAATGGTGTACTTATTGAAGTAATTGGATATTTATTTCTATATACTCTTATTGATATAATATATTTTATTTTAGATTAATTCTTTTTCACGAAGCATATTTATTAGATCTTCGCTTTTGTACTCTATATTAAAGATTTCATAGGTATTATTTTCTTTTAAATGAAATAAAGTTTGGCTACCCACCTCTAATCCATAGTAACGTTCAAGAATATATCTATAAAATGATAGTTGTAAAGAATAATGCATAAAATTACAATCGTCTAAATGTTTTGATGATGAAAGTATTCCTTTCTTGTTCCTAAATGAATTTTTATTAATTCTTTTATTAGTTTTCCAGTCAACTAAATGATACATATTTTGTTCACTATTGTAGACAAGTAAGTCAATTGTTCCTGCTATTCCTAATTCTTTTGAATAGACTATAACTTCTGAAAAAAATGAGTTGTCCTCATTTTTTTGTTTCTCTTTTAACCATCTTACACCAGTAATTGACATTTTATGTTTTGGATCAATATTTTCTTTAACATACATCTCTAATTCATTATGGACTATTGTACCTCTCTCTGCGCCTTTACCCCACTCTTTAAGTACTTCATTTAACGTTTTGCCGCTATACTTTGGGTTAGTATTTATCAACTTGGTAGCTACTGTTTCTTGATCAAACTTTTCAAAAAAGAAATGGATGAACTCTGTAACGCTTAAAAATTTGAATTCAGGACTACTATTAAGAATATATTTATGATTTTCTTGATCTAAAGTAATATCGTTTTTGAATAATTCATTCATTCTTAACCTTCATGTAAAACATCTTTATTTTTAGAACCTCGGAGCTTATTAACTCTTCTTCTAGTAACTCTTCTCTGATAAAAACCAAGCGACCACCCTAAAAGCAATAAAATTGGAATTATAGCTCGATCAGGGGTATCAGATTTTATTGTAAAGTATAAAAGTAGCAATGCAGTTATCAATTGTATCGAAAACTGAACTGAATTAATCGCTTTCAGCTTATTCATTAAGCACCGATCATATCGAGCACTAATCTAATCACTTGTCCAGAAGCACTATTTTTTTGAATATAGCTTCTGTTTTCTACATGATATGAAGTTCCTGCAACGTCGAAATGAGCCCATGGAATATCTTTACCAACGAATGCTTTGAGGAATGCTCCTCCAGCAATAGTTCCCGCTTGACCTGGTGATCCTAAGTTCTTTACATCGGCAACCTCGGATTTGACTTGATCACAATATTCATCCCATAATGGTAGTTGCCATACATGTTCTCCGGTATTATCAGAAGAAACTTTAATGTTTTCTACTAGTGTTTCATTGTTGCTCATTATTCCTGTGGCTATATGACCAAGAGTAATTACCACAGCGCCTGTCAATGTTGCAAAATCTAGCATATACTCTGGGTCGTAATGCTTACTTGCATATGCCAAAGCATCAGCAAGAATTAATCTACCTTCTGCATCAGTATTTAAAACTTCAATAGTTTTTCCATTGTATGCAGTTAGAATATCTCCAGGTTTATAGGCTGAGCCACCTAACATATTATGCGTTGAAGGAACAATAGCTACAACGTTCATCTTAGGTTTTAATTCAGCTATAGCATTCATCACTCCAAATACCACCGCTGAACCGCACATATCAAATTTCATTTGGTCCATATTTAAACCAGGTTTAAGTGAAACTCCTCCTGTATCAAAAGTTAAACCTTTTCCTACAAGCAATACTGGCTTTTCACTTTTCTTTCCTCCAAAATATTCCATAATGATAAACTTTGGAGGTTCATTTGTGCCTTGAGCTACTCCGGCAAATGATCCCATGCCCATCTTTGTGAATTCTTCTCTATCAAAAACTGTAACTTTCATATTACCTTTCTTGCCAACTTCTTTTGCAAAATTTGCCAACCTTGTTGGAGTAGTCACATTTCCAGGATGATTGCCGAGATCTCTTGAATCACAAACAGCACTTGCAATAATTGCACCTTTTTTTGCTGCATCTTGATTACAAGCATCAACCATGGTAATGCTCTTCAAGTGATAATCTCCTCTTTCATCCGTGAAATAATCTAAAAATCTATAACTTGAAAGGATCAAACCTTCTGCAAATGCCTGACAAAAATATTCACCCTCATCTGTTACAGGGCACTCAACTGCAATATCGCTGTATTTATTCTGTAAAGCATAACCCACAACTTCCCCAGCTGCTCTTCTGAAATTTTCTGCTGTTTTGTCAGATGAATCACCTAGACCGTAATAAACTATTCTTGAATTATTATCGATTTCAAAAACAAGATCTCCAACTTTTCCTGTTTTATTTTGAGATTTGAACAATTCTGCTAAATCTTTATCCATTTTATCTGAAAATGTTGGTACCGCAACCATGCCATAATTTTCATCTACTAAATCTTTATGATTTTTTAAAAAGTTTAATTTTTTGATGTGTGCCATTTTTTTCCCTTACAAACTTAGATTATGTTTAAAACTTACTAGCTTACCATTCTCATCTTTTATTACTGCAACAAATGTTATATCAGCTGTACATGCTAGTCTTTTTCCGTGATCTTTACTTTCTGCGAATGCTTTAACTTGAACTTTGACTGACGTATTTCCAGCATCGATAATTGTTGATTTACATTTTACCCAATCACCAAGGTAAACTGGTTCTTTAAATTCTACTTTATCCAAAGCCCTAGTCACAGAGCCCCAAGCGTCGGTTTCTTCTAGAAATTCAGATGCTGCTTTGGCAGCAGCTAAGTCAAGCCATGAAAGCATATATCCACCGAAAAGCGTACCTGCAGTATTTATATGAGTAGGTTGTACTAATTCTGAAAATTCTGAAACTTTATTCACGAGGATAATTTATAAAATATTGTGACTTTTTCAGTACTTTATTTCAAAAAAAAATTAAAACTGATCTTCTTCTGTTGAGCCGTCCATGGCGCTCGTTGAAGGGTCTCCAACAATACAATTATTCACTGCATCAAAGTAGCCTGTACCAACCTCTTGCTGATGTGCAGAAAAAGTATATCCTTTGTTATGATCTGCAAATTCTTTCTCTTGTAATTCTACATAAGCAGTCATGCCAGATTTGACATAGTTTTTTGTCAAATCAAACATACCATGCCACATTGAGTGAATTCCGGCAAGAGTTATAAATTGGAATTTATAACCCATTGCACCAAGCTCTCTTTGGAACTTAGCTATTGTAGCATCATCAAGATTCTTTTTCCAATTAAATGATGGAGAACAATTATAAGCTAACATTAATTCAGGATGATCTTTCTTAATTGATTCAGCGAATAGTTTTGCTTCTTCAAGATTAGGCTTTCCTGTTTCACACCATAATAAATCAGAGTATGGAGCGTATGAAAGACCTCTTGAAATTGCTTGTTGAATGCCTGGTTTTACTCTATAAAAACCTTCAGTTGTTCTTTCTCCAGTAACAAACTCAGCATCTCTCTCATCAATGTCAGAAGTAAGTAATTCTGCTGCATTAGCATCCGTTCTAGCAACTAATAAGGTTGGAACATTTGAAACATCTGCAGCTAACCTTGCTGCAACAAGCTTATTTATTGCCTCTTGTGTTGGTACAAGGACTTTACCACCCATATGACCACATTTTTTTACGCTTGCTAGCTGATCTTCAAAATGTACTCCAGCAGCTCCCGCTTTAATCATAGCTTTCATAAGCTCAAAAGCGTTTAAAACTCCACCAAAACCAGCTTCTGCATCAGCTACTATTGGTGTAAAAAAGTCAAATTTTGGATTACCATTAGAGCTCATCCATTCAATTTGGTCTGCTCTTTTAAAAGAACTGTTTATTCTTTTTACTAAAGAAGGAACTGAATCAACTGGATACAAAGATTGATCAGGATACATTGCTTCAGCACTATTATTATCTGCTGCTACTTGCCATCCAGATACATAAATTGCTTTTGCGCCAGCCTTTACTCCCTGCACTGCCTGTCCTCCAGTTAAAGTTCCTAGACAATGAACATAATCTTCTTTATGAAGCATATTCCAAAGCTTTTCAGCTCCAATTCTTGCCAAAGTATATTCAGGCTGAAGAGAACCTCTTAGCTTAACAACTTCTTCAGCTGAGTAAGGTCTTTTTACATACGCCCATCTTTCATTCATTTCCCAATCATTTTTTAATTCTAATACTTGTTCATTTAAATTCATTATAACTCCTCGTACGCTTTAGTGGTTAAAAATTCTTCTACATTATCAGACAAAGTGATTTCTCCAAAAATTGATTTCGCTAAATTGAATTTTCCATTTTCAAACTTTTCGATACCAACTTCATTTTTGATATTCAATAATTCTTCATCTAAATATTGCTTAAATAATTGTTTATCAACTATTTTTCCATTATCAAGCCTATTTTTATGCTTAATCCATTGCCAGATTGAGGTTCTAGAAATCTCTGCAGTTGCAGCATCTTCCATTAAACCATAAATAGCTACGCAACCCAAACCATTAATCCAAGCTTCAATATATTTAAGTGAAATTCTTATGTTTGATCTAAGACATTCTTCTGAACTAACTCCATTACATCCTTGCAATAATTGTTCAGCAGTAATTTTTTTATCTGAAATAAAATCTAATTGGTTAGTTTGAAAAGTATCAAATTTATCTTTGAAAATTTCGTTTACATAATCAGCTAACCCAGGGTGGGCAATCCATGTTCCATCGTGCCCATTATTTATTTCAAATAATTTGTCTTCATTAACCTTCTGTAAAATCTTTCTATTCTCATCATGATCTTTTGACGGAACAAAAGCTGCCATTCCCCCCATAGCAAAAGCACCTCTTTTGTGACAAGTATTTACGAGTAATGTAGAATAGCTGGTTAAAAATGGTTGATTCATTGTAATAATACTTCTGTCAGGTAATAATTTTTCAGGATAAGATTGTAATGTCTTGATAAAACTGAAGATATAATCCCACCTTCCACAATTCAAACCAATTATATGGTCTTTAAGGTGATATAATATTTCTTCCATTTGAAAAACTGCTGGTAAAGTTTCAATAAGACATGTCACTCTGACTGTTCCCCTATTTAATTTCAGCTCGTCCTCACAAAATGAGATGATATTATTCCACAATTTAGCCTCATGATAGGACTGTAATTTTGGAATATAAAAATATGGACCTGATCCAAATGCTTCTAAAGCTTTATGATTGTGATATAAGTACATTACAAAATCAACTAAAGCCCCATATAATGGTACTCCATTGCATGAAATATGCTTTTCTTTAAGATGTAATCCTCTGACTCTACACATAAGAATTGCAGGATTTGAACGTAAATTATATTTTTTTAAAGTTACCCTGTGCTGAAAAGAAATTGTCCTGTGAGCAGCATCTCGCATGTTAATTAATCCGTTTTGGATGTTTTCCCAAGAAGGAGAAAGGGAATCTTCAAAATCTGCCATGAAAACATTAACATTAGAATTAAGAGCATTGATAATCATTTTGCGATCAACAGGTCCAGTAATTTCTACTCTTCTATCTTTAAGATTGTTTGGAATTGGCCTCACAGACCATTCAGAGTTTCTAATATCTTCTGTTTTTGGATCAAAACTTGGTAAAATACCACCGTCAACGGTATTTTGATATTCAACTCTATCATCAATAAGATTATCAATCCTATCGTTGAATTTGAGATGAACTTTTTCTAAAAAATTTAATGCATCTTCAGTAAAAATTTCAGAACCTGAACTAGAAATTTCTTTCGAAAAGTTTAAAATGATTTTCTCCCTTAAAATGAAATTAAACCTAGTGAAATTTAGAAAAAATTACAATTTTTAAATCAAAGATTTTTAGCTATTGCTTCGCCTTCTTTTATATCTACTTTAGAAAATACATAAGCACCTAGAATAAATAATATCATTATTGATAATAATCCAAATCTAGCGGCTTTGACTTCATCTTCAACTACATTACTTAACACTAAAGTAACTGAACCCATAAGAACTGGGCCAAATACTGCAGCAAATTTTCCTAACATATTGTAGAAGCCATAAAACTCAGCAGATTTTTTCTCAGGGATAATTCTTGAATACAAACTTCTACTAATTGTTTGAATTCCTCCTTGAAAACAACCAATCAATAATGCCACAATATAAAAGTGAGCAATACTTTCAACAAAATATCCAGCTAATAGAATAATACAATAACCAAAAATTCCTAAATAGATACCATTCTTTAAGCCTATGTAATTTGCGATTTTGATATAAATTAAAGTGGCAAAAAAAGCTACAAGTTGAATCATTACCAGCGCACCCATAATAGAAGCTTGATCAAACCCTAAGGTAAAAGCAAAATTTGCTGCCATTCGTACTACAGTATCAACTCCGTCAATATATAACCAATAAGCTAAAAGGAATGTAGCAACTACTTTAAGTTTTTTTAAATCATTGAATGTATTTCTGAATTGTATCAAACCATTTATTATTGAATCTGATACACTTTCGCTCTCATGGTATTTTGGTTCATCAACAAAAAGAATTAAAGGAAGTGAAAAAAGTGCCCACCATACTCCAACAGAAATAAATGCATATTTTGTTGCTTCAACTGCATCAACTAAACCGAAAGAAGCAGGATAAGATATCATTAAAAAATTAATAATAATTAAAACACCACCTCCAAGATATCCTAATGAAAAACCTAAAGCAGAAACATCATCTACATTTTCTTCATTTGAAACAGATGGAAGTAGCGAGTCGTAAAAAATATTTGCCCCTGAAAATCCAATTGTAGAAAAGATGTAGACCATTAAAGCGATTGGCCACATTCCTTGAGCAATAAATCCCAGACCTAAAGTCATTACAATACCTAAAAAAGCAAAGAAAATTAGAAATTTTTTCTTAAAACTACCTCTATCAGCAATTGCACCTAAAATTGGTGCAAGCAAAGCAACTATTAAAGAAGCAACTGAATTACCTAACCCTAAATAAAATGTACTGACAGATAAGTTGTCTGGATTTGACCAGTATTGTGAAAAGAAAATTGGAAAGAAACCAGCCATAACAGTGGTTGCAAAAGCTGAATTTGCCCAATCGTAAAGAGCCCAACTATAAATTTGTTTTTTATTCATTAGCCTTTTCTTAATGAAAACTTAATGGTTATACCTTTTAAATCAAATGATTCCCTAAGCTGATTATGTAGATATCTCAAGTATTGAATAGATATCAGTTTGGGGTAATTGCTAAATAGTGCAAAAATTGGAGGAGATTGTTGTACTTGTTCAACAAATTTTATTTTAATTGATTTTCCTTGCGTAGCTGGAGGAGGATAATTTCTTATAGCTTTTTCAATCCAAACATTTAATTCCTTTGTTGATAACTTATCTCTCTGTTTTGTAAAAATTTCCCACGCAATTTCTAAAATATTTGAAACTCTTCTTTTAGTTAGCGCAGAAACAAAAAGTATAGGATAATGCTGGAGATCTTTGAACTCCATATACATGTCTTCTTTATACAATTCAGCAGAAACATTTGTTCCGGAAGCTAAATCCCATTTATTAACAAGAATAACCATTCTCTTACCTTTTTTAATAACCTCTTTGGCAATAGTTTTTTCTTGTTTAGTAAATCCTTTTTCGGCGTCAACTACTAGCAGAACAAGATCAGATCTTAAAAGTGAATCCATAGCTCTCAAGGAACTATAAAATTCAATATCTGAATCAACTTTACTTTTCTTCCTAAGACCAGCTGTATCAACAATTTTAATATCCTTTCCATGCCATTTAATGATTGTATCAACTGAATCTCTGGTAGTTCCTGCTATATCAGACACAATTGCCTGTTCTCTCTGAATTAAAGCATTTAATAATGAAGATTTACCAACATTCGGCATTCCTACTATAGTGATAGAACAATCAGTATTATCCTCAGATTGTGAGATAGAATTAAAATCAATTGATTCAAACAAATTATCAAGCATATCTCCAACCCCAGCACCATTCAAGGCTGATATTGGGATTGGATTTTCAAAACCAATATCAAAAAATTGATCTTTTCTTAAATTATGTTCTGGAGTATCACACTTATTGACTCCCATTACAAATTTTTTTCCAGATTTTCTGACAAGCTTAGATAAAAATTGATCGTTAGGATTTAGCCCATCTTTTCCATCGACAAGAAAAATAATTCCATCACATTCATTTAATGCAGCTGAAATTTGTTCTTTAATTTTTTCATTAAATACATCTTCATTTGAGCTTACATATCCTCCAGTATCAATAATATTAAACTCTTGTGATAACCATTCTGCAGAAGAATAAACCCGATCTCGAGTTACGCCTTCCATTTGGTCAACAATAGACGTTCTTTTACCTGAAAGCTTATTAAAAAGCGTTGATTTACCAACATTAGGTCTTCCCACAATTGCAATTTTTGGTTTTTTTGCCATTTGAAAAGATTATACGACTTCGAAAACTGTTCTGCTATAAAATTATTTTACTAAAAATATGAACAATTCTGTCCAGAGAATAAATGTAACAATCAATGAATATTGGAAAGGAACTCTTCTTTTTGAAATTTTTGGATTAGACATTCTAACAAAGTAATGCCAAAGTCTAAAAGCAACATAGAGCCACGCTAAAACAAGGTTTAACATTCTAACATGATCAACAGTATAAGCAAATAAACAGTACACTAGAAAAGGCAAAGGAGCTTCAAAAAGATTTTTGTATAGCTCTCTTGAAGCTTGAATATTTAAAGGAATTTCTTGCCATCCTGGCATATACTTTAACCATCGTGAGTCAAGTTCTTTACTAATGATAGACTTTCTAAGTTGAAACGCATTAACAACAGTATGAATGTGCATAATCAAGATTATGGGAAAAATTGGAAATAAAATAAGAATTGGATTCAAACTATTGACCAAGATAAACTCTTAAAGGCTCACTTCTTGTCTTATGAGCTAATCTTCGAATAGCTTTTTCTTTTATCTGCCTTACGCGCTCTCTAGTTAAACTAAATTGTTCTCCAATTTCATTTAAAGTAAAAGATCTATCTCGATTAATTCCAAAATACATTTCAATTACAGAACGCTCTCTTTCTGTTAAAGTACTAAGCGCAGAAGCAATTTCTTCTTTCATAGAAGTATCCATTACATTATTGTCAGGATCTTTTTCTTGTTCATCTTCAATGACATTTATTAAAGAACTATCCTCTCCTTCTGCAAAAGGAGCATCAAGAGAACTATGTCTTCTTGAATATTGAAGTGCATTGAACACTTCTTCAGTTTTTACGTCAAGCTGATGACTAATTTCTTCAACTTTTGGAGGACGACCCATTTCAGCTTCAAGCTTTTCAGCAGCTTTAGTAATCTTAGTAATTGTACCAACTCTGTTTAATGGCAACCTAATAAGCCTACCTTGTTCTGCTAATGCTTGAAGAATTGCCTGCCTAATCCACCAAACAGCATAAGAGATAAAT
This sequence comes from uncultured Fidelibacterota bacterium, assembly GCA_902538565.1. Taxonomy (GTDB): domain Bacteria; phylum Fidelibacterota; class Marinisomatia; order Marinisomatales; family Marinisomataceae; genus Marinisoma. The sequence continues at coordinate 185,957 of CACBFQ010000002.1, forward strand.
TTAAAACCTCTAGAAGGGTCAAATCTTTTAGCAGCTTTGATCAGTCCAAGATTTCCTTCATTAATAATATCTGACAATGACAAGCCATTCCCTTGATATTTTTTAGCAACTGATACAACAAATCTTAAGTTTGCTTCAACCAATTCTTTCATTGCTTTTTTATCACCCTTAGCAATTAACACTGCTAGTTCAACTTCTCTATCTGGAGACAATGGTTCATATTGTGAAATTTCAGACAAATACATACTGATTGTTCCACTAGATACCTTGGATCTTTTAATTCTTTCATCTGCTCTACCTAGAGCATTTTTTCTTTTTTCCTCCGCATCTAACTCTTTCTGCACTTCAACAGCATGTGCGTCAGGACCCATATTTTCTAAATTCTGAAGTTCTTTTGATAGTTTTTTTGAGATTTTTTTAGCAGTCAATTGAGTAATCCTGTTGATAAAATATTAAAGTATCTCACAGCCCAAAATTTACCAAATTTTAAAAATTTTCCAAGGTATTTATTCAGACAAATTTAATATGGCTTCTTGCAAAGAAGAATATTTAAACTGATAATTACTTTCTAAAGTTCTAGCAGGCTTAGTTTTTGGACCATAAAGAAACATTTCACTCATATTTCCAAAAATAAATTTTATAAAGAATTTGGGTAGGAAAATTACCCATGAAATAATACTTTTTTTATGCTTTAAAATTGATTTAAAAAATGTATCATGTGTTGTAAGTTCTGATCCAACTAAATTAAAGGCTCCAATTAAATTATTATCTAAGGAATGATTAATAAATCCTACAATATCATCAGCATGTACCCAAGGAAAATAATGATTTTTATTACCTGGAACAGGTAAAGAGAGCAACAAATTTAATGATAACAAATTAATGATTTTCTTTTGAAGAACAACTCCAATTCTTAACTGAATAATATCAATATCTTCAAAAACTTTAAATATATCTGAATTTCTTTCATTTTCAACACATACCTTTGCTAAAAAGGTATTACCTAATTCGGAATTTTCATCAACAGAAAAATTATAATTAGCACTTTCTTTAGCATAAATCCCAACAGCAGAAGCATTAATAAATTTTTGAGGGATTATTTCATTTTTTACGCAAAAATCAAACAGCATTCTAGTTGAATCGATTCTACTATTTAAAATTTTACTTTTAACTGATTTGGTCCATAATTGGTCAACTTTTTCTCCATTAAGCTTAATTAAAATATTTGTATCACTTAATTGAGTAGGATTGATAGTTGACCAATCAATCACATTAACATTATTTGAGAATGTATTTTTATGTTTTTGAAGATTTCTTGTTAAAACACAAACACTATGACCTTTATCAGCTAATGAAGAGACAATCTTTTTACCAAGAAAACCCGTACCGCCCGCAATAATTATTTTCATTTTTTATTGAGTGATGACATAACAGATTTTACTTTAGCTTGTGTTGATGGACTAAACCAGTTATCAATTAAGATCTGATAGTCAAAATCTATTTCACGCATTAACGATTGTTTTAACCTAACAAAAGGTTCCCCAGCACTAATATAAAATTCTGCTAATTTTTTTGCTTTAATTAATGCCTGAGATTTGGCCTTCTTTTTTCCAGAAAATCTGTTTCCAACCATCTCATTTATTAACCCTTTATTTAAAGCTTCTTTAGGTGTGTACATTTTACACTGAGTTGCAACTTCGAAGAGATTATCTCTACTGATAGAGTGAGATATAATTGAAAGCATATCTGGAGGGAGATCTATTCCAATTGCCATTTCATTTAAACCCATTCTATGCATACCGTGCATTCCATACCTATAATCTGATGCAAGAGCTAGCAAACATCCCCCAGCAATAGCATGACCACCTACGATACTAATAACTGGCCCTGGAAAATCCCTGCAAGCCCTTAAAAGTTCTCCAAGAGTATTGAAAATTAAAGCAACCTCATTAGGTTCTTTAGCATTTGATAAATCTTTAAGATTTAGCCCTGCACTAAAAACTTTTTCATTCCCTAAAATAATTACTGCTTTACAGTCACTATAATTAAGCTCTTTTATGAGCTTCTTAGCTCTTTCAACGCTTAGGAGATTTGGACCTTTTTCTCCCATTTCTATAATTTTAATATCATTTTCAACAGATATATTCATTTTCATTCCCCCTGAAACTCTTTTTTAATTTCATCAAATACTTGTACACTTTTTTGGTTTGAAAAGTCAAAGCAAACCATTGTCATATTACATGATATGGCACATTCTTCATCATTTTCCATAAATAGACCATACTCATAATCAAAACTTTTACCACCAATTCGAGAAATTTTCAACCCAACAGTTAAATTTTTTGGGTGTTTAATTTGCTTTAAAAAGTTAAAAGTCATTGATGCGACAATGAATGGAAATTTATCAGTATCATATGGAAAAAGACCAATATCGTGAGCGTGCCTAACTCTTGCATCTTCGAAATATGCAACGGCTGTACCATGATTAATATGACCCAGCATATCCTCATCATACCATCTGGTTTCCATGTCGTAAAATCTAGAAAATTGCTCTTTTTTCATTAATCAATTAAAAATTTTGGATTGTCTATAGGAAAAATACATTCTTCTTTTTTTCCAAACCAGCTATATCTTCTTTTTGCTATCAAGTTATAAATGAAATCTGCAAAAAAAGTTGGGACCAAATAAAATAAATATCTTAAAGGACTTTTAAGCTCTCTTAAAATTACAAAAGCTGCATAAGATTTAGAAAAAACCTCTTCATCTTTTTTAACAATTACAGAATTCATGTCCTTCAAAAACTTTTTATTGATAGTAGATCTTGCATAATTTGATTGCAAAGGACTAAAATATAAAATATCACTTTTGTCCATTTTGATTAAGGCATTAATTACAGAAGAACAAACAAAACAAACTCCGTCATAATATATTACTATTTTGGATTTCATTATAATATATAGGGTATGATAAAAGCTGTTTTTTCTTTGTAAGATTTATGCTCTTCAAACCTCGAAAGAGATTTATCAATTTTAATCATATTAGGAATCCACACAGCTATTATAAATAATGTCAAAATCACTGTTGGCAACCACCATAAAGGTGTTTCAATTACCATTATAACAAAACTTAGATATATTAATAATTCTCCAAAATAATTTGGATGTCTACATTGTTTCCAAAAACCATCAGTTATTAGACCAGATTGATATCTTAAAAAAATGAATTTTTGCATGTCCGAAGCAAAATGATAGAACACTCCAATAGAAAAAGTACATATAGCTAAAACAATAATTTTTAAAGAAGCTTGATGTCCTGAAGAAGTAATTATGTAAGCCGGTGCCCAATATAAAACTAAACCAATTAAAATCAATAAAGCGTAAGGAATTCCAACTTTACTTTCCCAGGTTTTATCAGGAAAAATATAACTTTTTAAAACCCACATAATACCATAAGAACCATGCAAGCAAAAATAAACCCATGCAGTAAGATTATCAGCCTGGTTATAATAGTAAATTAGATAGAGCACCAAAAGCCATGTCACGCCCTTGGCAAAATCAATCATGTATTTCTGTTTAATTCGCATAGAAAAAAAATGGAATGAATAAAATAATCAACATTATTATAATTGTTAGCAAAGACTTCTTGTAATACAAAGCTAATTCTTTTTTATCTTTCATTCTTATCTGTCTTCCAATCAAGCATACCGCCATCTACATTGACTGCAGTAAAATTATTTTTATTTAAAATGTCTTTTCCAAACCCTGATCTGTTTCCACTTCTGCATACAACATAAATAGTATTTTCTTTATAATCGTTTAACTCACTAAGCCTATCTTCTAACTCATTTATTGGAATTAAAATGGAGCCATCAATGTGTCCAAGTGGACCATAATACTCTTCTTCTGTTCTTACATCCAACACAACAGTTTTATTATCAAGAATTTTATCTTGAAATTCATGCATGGTTATGACATCAACTTTTTTTGAGCAACAATTCATAGAAAAAGTTACTACAAAAAATAATAGGATTAATTTACTTTTCTTCATCTTGCTTTTTTCTCAAATATCGTTTGATGGTTAAAAAATTAAAGATTGTTCCAAAAACGACAAGTAACGTCATTAATATGATTGTTCCTTTCATGTTACGGAGCAACCCAACTTACATTAATTTTTTCTTTATCGAAAATGAACTTGCATCTCTGATGTCCGCTATACTTCAGCTTTAAAAAATCAATTTCATAAAAATGACATCTAATTATTACAAAGTTATCATAGCTAGATAAGGAGTCTTGGTCAGTTGGATCTTTGAATTGAACATTATCTGGAATGTTAGGATGATATTCTTCTAAGATATCTGAAGGATTGTAAGGTCCCATATAACATCTTTTGGATGAAGGAGTTACATTGTCCCATCTTTGTTTTGTAATAGAATTTTTATGAAAAATTTCCACAGTTCCTTTAAACCTTAATTGAATCTTTTCTTCGGATGAATAGAATAAAGCTGAGAATTCATTATTTTTTTCTAATTGTTTAATCTTTGGACTTCTTAAATCTGAATGACAATCAAAGTAATGTTCTTCTAATGAAAAATCTCTTAATACTACAGTTCTCATACTAGGCGTTTTCTCATCGATAGTAGCTAGAGAGAATGTTCGATAGGGATGGGCTGAACTTTTTAATGCGTTTTTCATCAAAAGTTTTATTTTACCGTATATTTCCTGAAATTCTCTTTTTAACATATTTTTTAAAATAATTTGAGTTTTAAATAATTTTTGCTTTATATTTACAATAATTTAACAAAAATATGAGGTATAAAGTATGGGCTTTACAGAGTTTACATTTTTTGTAACAAATATGGCTTTACTCGCAACTGGTCTTTTCTTATGGCTAGAAAGAGATAATGTTAATCCAAAATGGAAAACTGCATTGACAGTTTCAGGTATGGTTTGCTTTATCGCTGCGGTACATTACTACTATATGAGGGGTAATTTGGATGCAACTGATGTTGTATCAATTAGATATATTGATTGGTTAATCACTGTTCCTCTTCAAATGGTAGAATTCTACATCGTTCTTGCTGCTGTAACAGCTGTAAGCGCTGGTGTACTTAATAGATTACTAGGTTTTTCAGTTTTAATGTTAATTTTTGGTTACTTAGGTGAAGTAAATGTTGCTAATGCAGATGCTTTAGTTACTCCAGTAGTTGGATTTGCTGGTGGTATGCTTTGCTGGGGACTAATGTTAAGAGAAATCTGGTCAGGAGAAGCTGCTGAAGTTAACGCAGGTTCTAAAAATGCTGCTGCTGCTTATGCATTTGATGGCATGAAAAAAATTGTAACATTTGGATGGGCAATCTATCCTTTAGGCTATTTCCTTGGGTACTTTACTACAGGTGGAGTTGACATGGATCTAACTAATCAGGTTTACAATTTAGCTGATTTTGTAAATAAAATTCTTATCGGTATGATTGTTTATGCTGCTGCTAAGATGGATACAAAATAATCAATTCATTTTTACTAAAAAAGGCCTTCAATTGAAGGCCTTTTTTTATTCAAATAAATCACTTAATCGATTTTTAGTTATTGCTTGTTTTGCCATTATTGACAAAGACATAACTGCTAAGTTTAATAACGAAAATCTTCTATCTTTTGTATAACCCTTTTTATATCTAAAATAAATTTGCTGTGCAATAACTGCGATTTTGAAAAGTCCGAAAACATAGTAAAACACTGGATTAGTGATATTTTGTCCAGATTCCTTTTCATATAATTCCAAAATACCTTCTCTAGTTGGATTGCCATCAAGAGTTGTTGCACTTAATTGAAATAACTTAAGCTCTGGTAAATCATTTTTATCTACCCAATATCCAAGAGTAGTTCCCAAATCCATGAAAGGATCACCTATAGTAGCCATCTCCCAATCAAGAATTGCAGTTATTTTTGAATAATCATCTTTATCAAGTACCAGGTTATCATATTTAAAATCATTGTGCACAATAGACCCTTGAACTTCTACAGGTTGGTTTTCATGAAGCCAAGATGCTATAAATTCCATATTTGCTATAGAATCAGTTTTTGAATGATTGTATCTCTTTATCCAGCCTTCAACCTGTCTTTTAACATATCCATTAATATTTCCCAACTCATTTAAATTAGCTTGATTTATATCAACATTATGAAGCTCTACCAACGTAGAAACTAAAGATTTGGACACATTTTGAACTATTTCTTTTTTTGGAGCATCTTTTTGTTTGAGATTTGGTCTTATAATATAGCCCTCCACTCTTTCCATCAAATAAAATGGTGCTCCAATTTTTTCACTATCACCACAATAAAGGTAAACATCTGGAACCTTGGCAAATTGAGATTTTAGATTTTTTAGAACATTGTATTCCCTAAACATATCATGACCACCTTGTAAGCTCTTAACACCAAATGGTGGCCTTCTGAGAACAAACTCCTGCGTTGATGATTTAAGAAAATAAGTTAAGTTAGAATATCCACTAGGGAATTGTTTTATTAATAGCTCATTAGCGTCAATTTTATTATTTAATAAATATGTTTTAAGCTTATCAACCGCAAGCTCTTCCCCTTTTCGAATCTTTTTCGGAGCATCCATTGAAAAACTTGGAGTTTTACCTTGTTGAATAAATTTTGATATAAAATTATAGAATTTAAGCTTTAGAGGAACTCTCAAGACTTTGAAATCCTATTTTAGATATTTTTTCATTATTTCTTTTGCTACTCTTGACTTATGAACCTCATCAGCACCATCATAAATTCTTGCTGATCTTTCATGCCTGTACAACGAAGCAAGAGGAGTATCATCAGTCATTCCAAGAGCGCCATGAACCTGTACAGCCCTATCAAGAACATTTTGAAGAACTTGTGCTACATAAAATTTAATCGTCGAAATTTCAACCTTGGAAGCATAAGCACCTTCATTATCAATTTTTTTGGCAGCATCAAGAACCATTAAACGAGAAGCATTAATTTCTGCTCTTGATTCTGCAATCCAATTTTGAATGGTTTGTTTCATTGCTAAAGGTTTTCCAGGAGCAAGTTCCCTTGAAGCTGCTCTTTGACACATCATATCAAAAGCTTTTTCACATTCTCCAATCCATCTCATACAATGATGAATTCTTCCGGGTCCAAGTCTTTCTTGAGCAATTTTAAACCCAGCTCCAACAGGACCTAAAACATTTTCTTCCGGTACAATGCAGTTATCATAAATAATTTCTGCATGTGCATTCCAACCGTCTCCCTCATCTCCCATAACTGAAATATTTCTAATAAAATTGAAACCCTTTGTTTTTGTTGGAACAATAATTTGAGATGCTTTCATGTAAGGATTTTCATGATCTGGATCTGTAATTACCATTACAATAGCAAAATCAGCACCATCTGCAGAAGATGTAAACCATTTATGTCCGTTTATAACATAGCTAGAACCATCTTTTACTGCAGTTGTACCCATTATTACTGGATTAGAACCAGCAAATTCAGGTTCGGTCATTGAAAAACAACTTCTTACTTTTCCCTCAACTAAAGGTTTTAAAAATGTTTCTTTTTGATAATCAGTGCCATGCTCTATAAGAATTTCCATATTACCAGCATCAGGCGCTTGACAATTGAATACGTAAAGACCATAAAATGTTTTACCAAGAATTTCGTAAATCTGACCAAGTTGATAAAGGCTCAATCCCAATCCCCCATGCTCTTTTGAAATTTGAGGAGCAAATAGCCCCATCTCTCTTACTTTATTTCGTTTTTCTTCTAGGAATGGTAAATGATCTGCAAATTTATGATTGATATTAAAATCGTATTCATGAACTACCATTTCTTCATCAATGAAGTTTTGAATTTTTGATTTTATTTCTTCAAATTTTTCGCTTGGTAAAGCCATAATTTCCCTAAATGTATGTTTCTAAATATCTTGGTATTAAACTACGATTAAATGTATCCAATGTAAAAGTATCATTTTCTTTCTCAAACAATGTAATAGAAGCATTTTTAATCTTAAAATTTAATTTCATGATTTCATCGACTGTCAATGGATGGCATTCAGCATATACACCAGAGATAGCACCTCCAGATGACACAACCATTGTATTCGTATTTTCATTCATTAATGAGGATACTTTACTTTTTGCCATTCGAACTCTTTCTCGGAATTCTTCATAACTTTCAAAACCTTTTTCAGATAAATCAAGTTCATTATGAATCCATTTTTTTGCAATAATGTTAAAATACTCTAAAAATTTTCGTTTACGCTTCCAAAAAGGAACGGCATTAAAAATTTCCTTAATATTTTTATCAGTATTTAACATTTCAGGAATGAAATGCTGAGCAATTTCCATCAATTGATTTTCAGCAAATTCGTCAATAATTATTGGGCTATTTAACGTACCTTCATAGCCTTTATTAATACCATCAAAAGTTTGTTTATGTCTTTTTAATGGCCCTATAATTGTTTGATCAAAAGATATACTATTTTTTAATAATTGTTTACCAAGAACAATTGATTGCTTGATACCTTTTTTACTCAAATTATCGTAGTTTTTTTCACCAAAGGACGCTTGTCCATGTCTTATCAAATATAGATTTGTAATTTTACGCTCCTTAATATTACTCGTATATTAAAAATACCTGTTCAGCAACGCAGGCTGGTTTATCGCTATTTTTGAGTTCTACAGTAACCTCTACAATTAATTTTCCGCCATTCTTGATTTTTTTAAAATCCTTCAAAATCACCCTACCTCGAACGAAACTTTTTACAGGAACAGGTGCGGTAAATCTGACACGATTTAATCCATAGTTTACTCCCATTTTGGCTGATTTAATTGAATAGGTTTCTTCTAAAAACTTAGGGAGTAAGGACAAGACAAAAAAACCATGAGCTATTGTTGATTTAAAGGGAGATAATAATTTAGCTCTAATTGGAGCAGTATGAATCCATTGTTCGTCTCCAGTAACCTTTCCAAATTTAGATATTTGGGATTGTGAAATTTGATGCCATTTACTTACTCCTAGCTCACTTCCAACTAAACTTTTAACTTCTTGTAAATTTTTTAGGGATTTCATTAAGAAAAGTTACCAGAATGGCTAGTTTCTAACAATATTAAACTTTCTAAAGTAATAACGCATCCAAGCAAAGGAAATAGTTGCGGCTATTAATATTGCAAATACTTGAGAAAACCAAACCCATTCTATTGGTCTTCCTATAAAATAAAAGTAATAAGACAACGGAGCTGTAAGAATAATCACACGGGTAATTGTAGTTATAAGTAATGGCATTCCTTGTCCTAATGCTTGACAAACTCTTGAACAAATAACACTTATTCCTACTGCAGGATAAACTAATATTATAATTTTTAAATAAGTTTCACCAATATCAATCACTAAAGGATTTGAACTAAAAATAGGTAAAATATAACTCGCTAAAACAAAAAAGAAAATTACACTGATAATAGTAATTAATAGTGCCCTGTTTATTCCATAATTCACCACCGATAAAAGTTTATCAAATTCTTTAGCTCCATAGAACATTCCCACGATTGTTGTTAAACTAATAGCTATACCCAAAATTGGCATAAATAATAACATATCAAGTCTAGAGACGATTTGATATGCAGCGACAGCTTCTGTTGAATAATTTACAAGAATCTTATTCATCACTACTTGACCAAAAGAGATAATGAGCATTGATAATGAAGATGGAATCCCTATTTGAAAGATTTTTTTTAATATATAATTATTTGGGCTCAATTGTCTAAAATTGAATGATATATAGGATGATTTTTTAACAAAAATAATAAATAAGTATGCCAAAACCATTACAATCTGGCTAATTATAGTTGCAAAAGCTGCTCCTCTTACACCATACTCAAAAGTAAAAATTAGAATTGGATCAAGAATGAGGTTCATAATGGTTCCAATTAATCCAATTATCATAGGAATTTTTGTTTCGCCCTCTCCCGCTAAAATAGCTCTAAAGAACATTGAAAAGATAACTAATCCAAGACCAAAGGTTAGAATTCTTAAATAAGAATAAGCTATTGTTAAAATTTCTCCCTCAGCCCCTAATACAGATAGTAATCCTTCTCCATAAATTACTCCAAGGATCGTTAAAAAAATTGTGCTTACAAAACCAATTAATAATGTCTGAGAGGCAGTTTTTTCAGCATTATTCTTATCTTTTTGACCAATATATTGAGCTATTGTAGCAGTCGCTCCAGTTCCGATTCCTACTCCAAGACCTATTATAATAAAAAATAAGGGACTAACAAATGCAACTGCTGTAACCTCATCTGCGCCAAGCCATCCAATAAACATAATATCTACTACATTAAATAATGTTTGCACCATCATTCCTGCAATGATTGGCATAGCCATTTTCCACATAGATTTATAAGGATTTGCTAAAAAATCCTTTAGGCGAGATTCTTTTTCCATTAAGTCTCAAAAAGATATAAATACTTTTCATATCCTTTTTCTTCCATTTCTTTTAATGGGATGAATTTTAAAGCAGCAGAATTGATACAATAGCGTAATCCAGTAGGATTTGGTCCATCATTAAATACATGTCCAAGATGAGAATCTCCTTGTTTGCTTTTTACCTCCGTTCTAGGAAGAATTAACTCATAATCTTGCTCGAATTTTACATTTTGATCTTCAATAGGCTGATAAAATGAGGGCCATCCGGAATTTGAGTCGTATTTGTGTACAGAAGCGAATAATGCTTCTCCAGATACGATATCTACATATATCCCTGGTTCTTTATGATCCCAATATTCATTGTCAAAAGCAGGTTCTGTACCGCAATCTTGTGTAACATAGTACTGCATATCAGTTAATTTTGATTTTTTTTCTTCCATAAGCTGTTCCGTTGTTTGAGCATTAACACCTATTAGTAATAATAATATACATATGATTTTTTTTGTCATTTTCATTGAAAACTAAGTTAATAATAGAATAGATTTTTTGTTTGGTTTTTTTCATTTAAGGCTTTACTTTAAAAAATATTGATGTTTTTACATTCAATTTAATGTTTGTAAAAAAATTATTTAACAATAAAAAAGAGGTATAAATAATGAAACTTAATAAACAAAGTTTTCAATTTGCGTATGTCCTACTTTTATCTGTAGCAACACTTTTTGCGCAGAATGTTACTGGTACAGTTAGTGACCAAGATGGTAATGTTCTTGCTGGTGCAAATGTTACTGTAGAAGGTACTGATACTGGAGCCTCATCAAATGTTGATGGGTCTTTCTCAATATCAGGTTTGAGTGATGGTACTTATACTGTAACAGCTTCATTCATTGGTTTTAATGATGCTAGTGCAGTTGTTACTATTAGTGGTGGACAATCAGCAAGTGCAGATTTAGCGCTTGAAAAAAGTAATTTATTACTTGATCAAGTTGTTGTATCTGCGTCCTTAAAACCTGAGTTAGTTGTTGACTCACCTGCCAGTGTTGAAATCTTTAGCGGAGAGCAGCTCGAAGCTAGAGGTGGTGCAACAGTTGTTGATGTACTAGCAAATAAAGCTGGTGTTGAAACAATGAAAATGGGGGTTGAATCTTCAAACATGACCCTTAGAGGTTTTAATGGAGTTTTTTCAGGTGCAATTCACGCCGTTGTGGATAACAGATGGACAAGAAATCCAGTTGTAAATGCTCAACTTTTACAATTTTTTGCTCCTGACGATTCTGAAATTGACAGATTAGAGTTGGTTAAAGGACCTGCAACACCTATGTATGGACCTGATACACAACAAGGTGTTATTTCCATTTACACAAAATCTCCTTTTAATCAAGGTACTAGGGTTTCTTTAACTACTGGTGACAGAGATTATTTGAGAATATATGCTCGTCATGCTCAACAAATCGGTCCAAGAGCAGCTATTAGAATTAGTGCTAGACATACAACATTTACAGACTGGAATAGTGATATTCCTTCAACTGTTAATGAAGCTGAAGCTGAAGGTCATACTTATTATGAACCTGATACTATCAGAAGAGGAAATCAATCTACTATTTATCCATTTGTTGATTATGATACAAAATATAATGATCCAGTAGGTGGTGTTTCCAATGATGCCAGAACTGATTTTAGTCCCGAAGCAACAATGTTGGACTTCAATTCAGAGTTTCGTCTTGATCTTAAATCAACTTTGAAGTTCAATGCACGTATGGCAAATATTTCTGCTATTGAAATGTCAGGAGTTGGAAGGCAGTTTACTGATGATGCTAATCTTTATCAGGCACAGCTATCATACTCAAGACAAGATTTTCTTGGCGGAGATTTATTTTTAAACTTATTTACTAATATCAATGATTTGGAGCAAACTTATAATATTTCAACTGGTTTGATTATTAAAGATACTTCATCTAATGTTGCATTTCAGTTACAACATAATCTTCCATTAAAAAATGATCAATCTCTTGTATGGGGTGTTGATGTGCTAGATAGAACTCCAAGAACAGGTGGAACTATTAATGGACAGCATGAAGATATTGATGACTTCCAAAACGTTGGAGCATATTACTCCTACGAAAAAAAATGGGATAATTTAAAATTTGTTGGTACTGGTAGATTTGATTCAAGTAACTTTACTAGAGATATTGGAGAAGATACATTATTCGCTCCAAAACTAGCTCTTGTTTATACTCCAGATAATATTCGCGGTTCATTCCGTTTAACTTATGGAAAAAACAATGACCTACCTGGTAACTTTACTAAAAATTTAGATATCGGTTACGCAACTGACTTCGTATATGGTGGTTTAGGTATTGATTTCCGTGATCCAGCATTTGGTGGATTACCTTTTAATCCTGACTTCCAAGTTAAGGCAATGGGATCATCTACTGTTGGTTATACATACCACAGAGATGCAAATGGACTACATACATATAGATCTAATTGGTCCCCTGCTCTTGGCTTAGGCATAAACCATAATTGGGAAATGAATAATAACACAATGAACGCCGCTGCACATGGAGTATTTGCTCCATTGTTTACTGGCCAATTCTTTCAAAGTGATCAAGGTACTGCTTACTTAGCAGCAGTTGGTGCTGGAATTGGACAATCAATGGCCGCTGGTTTAGGCGCTGGTTTATCTTTAGCTCAAATGGGTTTCGGAACGACTGTTCAAAGCGTATTTAATGCTACTCTTGGTGCCACAGGCGATGTTAATGCTGCTGTGGGTGCTGCTGCACAGGCTGCTGCAGGCGTTGGTGCACAAGATTTAATGGCATTAGCTGAAACAGCAATGCCTTCTTCATTTACTAATGTGGTACTTGATTTAGGTTTAAATGTAATTAATCCTTTAACTGAATTACCAGATTCTCCAGTTGTTAAACAAACAGTATGGACTCAAACTGAGTTAGGTTATAAAGGACAAGTTTCTGATAATATGACATTGACAGTTGATGCTTATCAATTGAACGTTGAAGGATACGTAACAAGTCTTCAGGGTACTAGTGGAATAGTTACTCAAGTTGGTAATGCTACAAGTTATGTTGCTGCTATTATGACAGGTATGGCAGCTGGTGGTACTGAGTTAACTGCACTAATTAATGGATGGGATGATCCTGCAGCTGGTGGTAATGGTAATGGTACTGGTGCAGATGAATATGCTGCATTAATTTTAAGCAATACAGCAGTGACACCAATGGGAGCTATTTCTCCTGAAAACTCACCTTATGGTGGAAATTTGATAGTTGGATATAGACAATTATCTAGTGATCTAGTTTTAAATGGTTTAGAAGCAACTCTTAACTATTTTCCAAACAGAGATTGGAATTTCTATCTAAATGCATCACTATTAAGTGATTCAGTACTTGAAGGTGACATTGAAGGTGCTACAACTCAAGTAGAAATGAATACACCAGAATTTAAGCTTGGTGGTGGATTCCAGTATACTGGCGAAGGAACTAATTGGGGTATGACATTAAGATACCAAGATTCCTATTTTGCTAATACTGCATTTGCTACTGGTCCAATTGAAGGTTTTTACACAATTGGTGTGAATGCTAAGTGGAATGTAGAAGCAGTTGATGGTATGTCTGTTGGACTTTCCATTGACAATATTACAGATGTTAAACATAGAGAAATGTTCTTAGCTCCTGAATTAGGAAGATTCTCTAAAATTCAAATTGGATACGATCTGTAAATCAACTTAGTTTATTAAGTTATATAAAAAAGCCCTCATCATTGAGGGCTTTTTTATTACATAAATTATATTTGGTTAATCTTTACCGACTTTGAGCCAAGGTAAAGCAACAAGGTCTACATTACCACCAGTAATAACTAATACTACCTTTTGACCAACGAACTTTTCTTTATTTTTAATAACACTTGCTAAGGCTAAAGCACATGAAGGTTCAATCACAATTTTCATTCGCTCCCAAACAAGTCTAGTGGTATCTATAATCTCTTGTTCTGTAGCTAATACAATATCGCTTACATTGTCTTGGATAATCGGAAGTGTTAATTGACCAACAATAGCCATTAAACCATCAGCAATGGACTCTCTATGAGCCATTTCAATACGTTTATTAGCTTTATACATTTGAAAGGTGTCATCAACGCTTTCTGGTTCACATCCAATCACTCTCACATCTGGTTTTAGTTCTTTTAAAGCAATAGAAATACCACTAATCAAACCTCCACCACCAATAGGAACAACCACTGAATCAAATTCGGATACTTGTTCTAATATTTCCAATGCTATAGTGCCCTGTCCAGCCATTACATCAAAATTGTCATAGGGGTGTATGGATACTCTATCATTATCTTTTACAGTATTTGTAAATAATTCATCTCTTTCTCCCATAGTATCACAAAATATCATATTTCCTTTATAGGTTTTAACATTATGTATTTTTGCTTTTGAAACACTTTTTGCCATGACAATATCTGCATGAATACCTTTTAAATATGCAGCGCAAGCAATAGCTCCCCCATGATTTCCTGATGACTGACAAGCAACGCCTTGCTTGGCTTCTTCATCAGTTAAAGAAAATACTGCATTTGAGGCTCCCCTAATTTTAAATGATCCGGTTTTCTGAAAATTTTCGCATTTGAAAAATAATTCCATGCCTAACAAATCATTGAAATATTCTGAAGTCAAGATTGGAGTTTTTCTAACAATAGATTCGGTGCGAACGCGCGCATCTCTAATATCTGATAATGTTGGTCTTTGAGTAAGCATTTTAAAATCTACTTAACAAATACTAGTTTGCCAACTTCATTAAAGTTGCGAGATTTAATCTGATAGAAGTAAACACCGCTACTTACATTATCGCCATCATCATTAGTCGCATCCCACATTACAGACAGATATCCAAAAAGATTTTCTTTATCAATTAAGGTCTTAACCTTCCTACCTCTAATATCAAGTATATACATTGATATAGCTTCTGTTACAGGCAAGTCAAACTCTATAGTAGTACCTCCTGTTGAAAACGGATTTGGATAACTTTGTGCTAAACTATAGTTTGAAGGAGCAGTTTGAAGATAATCAAACCCTTCTGCAACAATCTGATTAGACTTATTATAAGTTGAAAAACTATACTTCAAAAAGTCGTAAGAGTCAGTATTATTTTCAAAACTAAATGTTAATTCAATTGGATTAGATCTATTAAAACTGTAGTCAGCAATTTCCATCTGAATAATTCCCTGTTCATAATCATTTCCATTTAAAACTATATTTGAATTAAGATTACTTGAAAGATAATCAATGGCATAATCATCAGGTGCATATTTTAAATAGAACTGAGATGTTGATGCATCTGGATCAAATGTAACAATTAACTGCTGATTCAATAATTTCAAACTAGGTCTAATACCAGGACCTGATGATTGAGTATAATTTGGTTCATCTCTTCGTGGTGATTGATCTAAAGACCAATTCCATTGAGATTGGAACATATTTAAATCTTTTTCATCTGAAATTCCATCAAAATTAGGGAAGAAATAAGGCGCACTTCCAGTAACAGGTGCAATATCTATTCCTGGGTAATTTGCAATGAAATAAGCATAATCAACAAAATCAATATCCCAGTCACCATCATGGTCACCAATCAAGCTTCCAAAATAGTAAAATGTGCTACTAACAATTTCGGAATCTAACCCCACAAGGTTGCGAGCATAAACATTCACATAATATTGTTGGAAATCACTTAAACCAGATAAGCTGCTTTCATCAATAGATATAAATGTACTTGAGAACGCTGTAGCAGGATATATTTCTTGTCCAGTTGGTGAAAGACCAACCGATACATAGTAATTACTTATGCCACTTACATCATCTCCAAAATCCTTAAGAACAAGATTTATTCCTGGATTTTGGGAAGTAATATAAAATGTATCTTGAATATTTCCGATATCCACAGTACCTACTTCAGGTGCAGAAGTATCAACAATTACTACAAGTTTATTTGATCCTAAGTTAGCATCACCACTGTCAACTCCAACGCAACTTTCTCTTGCAATAGACACTTCAACTTCACCATCTACTATGGCTTGTACATCGAAACTATAATTTTGTCCATCTCCAGAATTAAAGTTTATAATTGTTGCATTTTCTAAAACAATATCTTCTTGAGTAAAACCAGTAACCACTTCATCAAAAGTGACATCAACTGTAAATTCTCTTTCTGATGTAGCATAAGCTACATCTGAGGAAACCTGTGTAATTACTCCATTAACAACCTGAGCCCAATTTCTACTTGCTGCCCAAGCGTATCCTTCCAAAGCTTGTTGCTCAGAAAACATTCTCATTTGATCATCATATACGTAGTCCATATAATTCATAAACTGATCACCTTTTCCGGAAATAGAAATACAACTATTTTCAGCATTTCTACCATAAAAATTTCCACTACCAGAAGGCCACTCATAAATATTCGCTCCACGATTATTAATATATTGCTGAGGAATATCACTCCAATACTGATTGCTACAGTCAGAATTATTGAATGGATGATTAAATGTAAAATTATGTCCAAGTTCGTGTGTAAGCGTTCTTCCTCTATTATAACCACCAGTAGTTCCTGGATTTTCAACTGATCCAACAGACCCTGATAATACAACAGATTCTGGAAAACCAAGATATGCTTGACCTAGTAAACCACCTGTTAAAGGAGCAATGTAAATATTTAAAAATCCATTCTGATATCCACCTTCTACGCCGCTATCTGTAGGTGTTGAAGATGCAAGACTACTAGCCTCACTCACCCCACTTACAGTGCCTTGACTTATATTATATCTTCTAATTGTTTGACCTTCAATTAATTGAGCACCAGTAGACTCACCTAATGAACCAACAAATACTACGTTATGTGTCCCTCTTACTGCTTGATGACTATAGTCTATACCTGGATCAAATGGAGCATCCGAAGGATTAGGAGCAGAAGGAATTTCATCTCCATCAGGATTTAAATTTGAGAAATCCAAAT
Organism: uncultured Fidelibacterota bacterium; assembly: GCA_902538565.1. GTDB lineage: Bacteria > Fidelibacterota > Marinisomatia > Marinisomatales > Marinisomataceae > Marinisoma. The sequence continues at coordinate 203,418 of CACBFQ010000002.1, forward strand.
TTATTTGATCAAAGTTTTCTCCTATTTGAAAAGCAGAAATATTGTCAGATGCAGAATTATATAAAACATGAAAAATTACTGGAACAAAAATTGTGTTCTGTGAATTGTTACTTGATCTCCATTGAGGATTGTCTCTGATTAATTGCTGTGCTTTAAGAATCTGAGCATCTCTTTCTGCAATGAATTTAGGATTGAAAAGTTGAAGCTCTTGCTCAAGCTCATCTGTAGCACAACGGATGTAGCCGTCATCTGTAAGACTATGATCATGATTTTGGTGCTGACCTATCGCAAAGCTAAAAAGGGCTAAAAAAAGAATTCTTTTGTACATTGAATGCATCCTATATAATATTTGTGTTCAATAAATATAGTTTTTATTCAAGAAAATTGAAATAAAATTCTATGATTTAAAAAGATTGTTAGATTTAAAATAAAATTTATCCATTGTCTCTAATCGAACCTCTTCATATCCTCTGATAATATCTGGTAAAATAGAAAAGTCTTTTAGATCTTGGTATTTACCATTTCCTATTTCATCTATGTTATTAGAAAGAATAGATTTGTAGTGATTTAATGCTTTTCTATCTGCTTTTCTAACATCATTGCTAAACCATGCCATAAAGTCGAAAGGTGTTCCCCTTAAAAATTTCATGTTTTTTAGCATTACATAAAACACTTTAAACCATGATCCTAAAGCTAATTTTGATTTTACTCCAGGTAACATGTTTAAAATAGGAATATTTTCCATTGCTTTTAAAAAAGGAGGATGAAGCATATAACTAATTTTTGCGGACTTACCAAACTCCTTATTTATTGCAGAATCAAGCTCGGCTTTGAGGGAAAGTCTAGCTACTTCATATTCATCTTTTGTAGCCATTAATTTGAATAAATATTTTGCAACATTTTGAGATAGTTCAGAGCTTAATCTAGTTTTTTGCTCTTTTTCAAAAATATTTCCAACAAAACTCATATACTCTTTCGCGTAAGATAGATTTTGATATTCAATTAATTCCTGAGTTCTATGCTCAAGAATTTTTCTTAGTTCTTCATCCGGTGAAATTGAATCTATTAAACTTAAAGCTTCTGAAGAAAGAATTGGCTTTGAAGCTAAGCTACCAGATCTATATAAATCAATAGTATCAACCCAATGAGGGTCTGAAACCACTTTTCTTCCAATATAAAACGCATTAGTATTTTGTGTAACAGCTACCCCATTCATTTCGATAGCTTTTTCAATTGATTCGCTAGAAATTGGAATACAACCAGATTGGTAAGCAGCACCAATCACAATGAAATTAGCCTGCATATTACTACCAAAGAAATGTTCTGAAAGCTCAGTTGCGTTCAATAAAGTAATATTTTTAGAATATTCTTTAATTAAATCAATCATAAAAGATGCTTCAGGATATTCTTCAGCAGTAGATCTTACCATATCCCCTGTTGGAATTTCAGATGTTGAAATAACTGAAGTTGAATTTTTCGAACTTAATTTTGCCATATTTTTTGGATTTACACCAGTTAGCAAATCAAAGACTAAGTAAGCATCAGATTCACCGTTTGCAACTCTACTGGAATATTCTTTATCGTTATTAACAATTTTCAAATGAGAAACAACAGAACCACCTTTTTGGCTTAACCCTGTTTGATCAAGAGAAATCACCTTTTTATCTTCTATAAATGCTGCAGTTGAAATAATCTGATTTACAGTTACAACTCCTGTTCCTCCAATACCAAGCATAAATACATTAGCTACATCTTTTTGAATCTTTTTTGGATTAGGTAACATTGACGGATCAAACCCAATATCAGGTAATTTTCTTTTATCATCTTTGTCAGATGGAATAACCTGTATAAATGATGGACAATTACCTTCAATACAGGAATAATCTTTATTGCATGAAGGTTGATCTATTTGAGTCTTTCTTCCAAACTCAGTCTTAATTGGTTGTACACTTAAACAATTAGACTTAACTCCACAATCTCCACACCCTTCACATACTGCTTCATTAATAAATATGCGCTTCTTTGGTTCATGCACCAAACCGCGTTTTCTTAATCTTCTTAAATTTGCAGCACAAGACTGATCATGAACTAAAACGGTTACACCTTTTATCGCTTTTAATTTTTTCTGAGCATCAACAATTTCATCTCTGTGCAATATCTCAATATCTTTATCCCATCTAGATTTATCAATTGATTTATATGCACCAGTATCATCAGTAGTTATGATAACTTTTTTTACACCTTGTGATTTAAGGTATTTGGTTAATTCAGGTAAGTCTAACGCACCGTCTGGATCTTGAGCTCCTGTCATTGCTACTGCTCTATTATACAAGATTTTGTAAGTAATATGAGAGTTAGCTGCTATAGCTTGTCTCAAGGCTAACGAACCGGAATGGAAAAAAGTACCATCACCAATATTTTGAAACATGTGTTCTTTTTCAATGAAAGGCTCCATACCTGCCCATTGAGCACCTTCACCTCCCATATGCGTTGTTCCAAACGCTTTACCGTCATCCACAAACATTGCCATTAAATGACAACCAATTCCTCCAAAAGCTGAATCACCCTCCGGTAATTTAACTGTTGAAGTATTATGAGGACACCCAGAACAGAAATACATTGATCTTGAAGTAAGAGACTCGCCGTAAACTCTATTATCAACCTCTGATATAATATTTATTTTATTATTATCTGATTCAACGCCCAATCTAGAAGCATATCGATTGAAAATAATTTTTGATAAGTCATCAGCTGTTAATTCACCATATCCAGGAATTAATGGATTATTATGCTCATCAATTTTACCTATAATAAGTGGCTTATTAGAATAATTGTAAACCTCTTCTTTAATTAACATCTCAATAAACGATCTTTTTTCTTCGATAACGAAGACCTCATTTAAACCTTTAGTGAATTGCTTAATAATATTAATATCAACTGGGAAAGTTGCTCCGAGTTTTAATATCCTAATTCCCTTTTCATTTAAAAATGCTTCATTCCAACCAAGAGAATCTAAAGCCTCAACAATATCATAATAAGTCTTTCCAGCGGTAATAATTCCTATTGAATCATTATCTGATTTAACTGTGATTTTGTTGATATTATTTGATGCCAAGAAATGTTTAGCAGCTTCAATTCTACCTAAGTGGATTTCTTTTTCAGTTGGTAAACTATGATGTCCAACTAATTTAGCATTTTGAGTATGTTTCCATGGCTGACCGTTGTATCGGAAATCAGGTATGTTAATGTTAATTCTTTCAGGATGAACAATAGCGCTTCCAAAAGCATCGGCGATATCAGTTACAATTTTAAAACCAGACCACAAACCAGAATACCTGGACATCTCATATGCATATCTACCTAAATCTAAAATTTCTTGAACATTACCAGGATAAAAAATTGGCATCATAGCATCGAATAGTGCTGGTTCAGACTGTGATGGAAGAGTTGACGATTTACAAGAAGGGTCATCTCCGGCGACCGCTAATACACCTCCATTTTTACCAACTCCTAAAAAATTTGCGTGTCTAAAAATATCTCCAGAACGATCTACTCCAGGTGCTTTACCATACCACATACCCAGAACACCGTCATACTTAACGTTTGATACCATTCCGGCCATTTGACTTCCGTAAATAAGTGTCGCACCTAAATCTTCATTGACTCCAGGAATAAAATTTATATTGTGCTGATCTAATAACTTTTTGTTTCTTACTAAATTGATGTCTAGCATTCCTACTGGGGAACCTCTGTAACCTGAAACTAAAGTACCTGTATTTATTCCTTTGATTAAATCAGCTCTATTTTGGTCTAGTAATAGACGTACGAGCGCTTGTATTCCAGATAGAATAATTCTACCTTCAAGTAATGTATATTTATCGTTTAATGTGAATTTTTTATTCAATTTTACTTCTGTCATATATGCGTTGTCGCTACAAATATTAATACAGAAAATGATGCAAAACAAGTAGGCAAAATTATGTGACTAATGGGCCTTTTTTTGTAATAATCCTGAACTAAATCAAAAAAATATTATTTTTTACATTTTTAAACTTGACTCAAATAAAAAAAAATAAATAAGTTGCTTAGCCAGCCAATTAGCTTTTCGAAAGCTATGTATTTGCAATAAAAATAATCTCTTTTAGAGAAACAGCGTCATTTGACGCGCAGAATATTAACATACAAAGGGCGGAATTAAGAATTATGGCGGAAGCAATTGAAATAAACTTTCCAACAGAATCGGATAAAAATCCAAAGATAGATTCAGAGTTAAAAAACCAAATCCTTGGCTTTAATGTAAAAGAGTCAATGGATCAAGATAAAGAAAGTTGTCCAGAAGAATACACAATAGATAATTATTATAAAGAAGACGATCTTGGTCGAAGCGTTCTTGAAATGAAATACCTAGCACCCGGAGAGAAAAATCCTTGGGAACTATGGAAACGTCAAGCTAAAGCTTTGGCAAGTGTTGAAAAAACACCAGAACTTCAAGATAAATGGGAAGCTGCTTTTTTTGAAGCGCTTAAGAATTTTAAATTTGTACCTGGTGGCAGAATTATGCATGGAGCTGGACGTGAAGATATCACAACTACCCTAAATAATTGTTACGTCGTTGGAATTAAAGACGACTCTATCAAATCAATATATGATTGCGTAATACAAGAAGCCATGACATACAAATATGGTGGTGGTTGTGGACATGACTTATCTGTTCTCAGACCTGGTGGAGATGAAATTCTCGGAACTGGTGGTAATTCATGTGGTCCAGTTGGTTTCATGAATCTTTTTAGTGAAAATACTAACACCATAGCTCAACATGGTAGAAGAGGTGCAAACATGCAAACATTACGTGTTGATCACCCTGACATTGAGAAATTTATTGAAATTAAAACAGGTGATGTTGATATGGTCAAATATTCAAATATTTCGGTCTTATTAACTGACGATTTTATGGATGCAGTTCAGTCTGATTCTGATTTTGATTTACAATGGGGTGGAAAAACATATACCACTGTTAAAGCCAAAGAGCTGTGGATGAAAATAATCGAACATGCGCATGCAAGTGCTGAGCCAGGGCTTCTTTTTTGGGATACAATGACCAAATATCACAATGCAGAATACTGTAGTCCATTAGTATCTACTAACCCGTGCGCAGAACAACCATTGCCGGATGGTGGATGCTGTAATTTAGGAGCACTAAATTTAGAACGTTTTGTAGATCAAGATGGTAATTTTGACTTCGACGGCTTCAAAGAAACAACTGCAATAGGTGCAAGATTTCTTGATAATGTTATCGATTACAATCTAGATCGTCACGCACTAGAAGAGCAAAAACAAAATGCCATGAATGACAGAAGAGTTGGACTCGGAATACTCGGCCTTGGTGATATGCTCGTCAAAATGGGAATCAAGTATGATTCAGATGAAGCATTAGAAACTATTGGTAAAATCATGGAAATTCACAGAAACACTGCTTACGAAACTAGTGTAGATTTAGCCAAAGAAAAAGGTCAGTTCCCTAATTTCGATTGGGATGGATATTCACAAAGTCTATTTGTAAAAGACCTTCCAAAAAAACTACAAACAAAAATTAAAAACAATGGAATTAGAAATTGTACTCTTACAACTGTTGCACCTACTGGTAGTGGCGCCATCGTAGCGCGAGTTACTTCTGGTGTTGAACCAATTTTTGCGACATCTTATAAAAGAAAAGTGAAGAAGAATGATAGTCTAGGTAAAGAGTTTGATACTTTTACTGTTTATCATCCAGTTGTGCAAGAAATGTTTGGTACAGATGAAAATCTACCAGAATATGTTGTAACAGCACACAATGTTGATCCATATTTTAGAGTTAAGATGCAAGGTATAGTACAAAGATACATCGATAGCTCTATTTCATCTACTGTAAACCTTGCAGAAGAAACTACTGTAGATACTGTTGCAGACATTTACATGACTGCATACAAAGCTGACTTAAAGGGTATTACAGTTTACCGTGAAGGATCAAGAGAAGGTATCTTAATTACTGATGAAAAGTCATCAGAGAATAAAGAAGAAACATCTCAAAACGCAGAGATGAAAACCGCTCGTAATCGCCCTTCTATTACGGAAGGAAAAACTAGACGTATGCGTACTGGTGATGGAACTCTGTATGTAACAGTGAATGAAGATGAAAATGGTTTATGTGAAGTATTTACAGCTATCGGTAAAGCTGGTGGCACAGTTGCTGCTCAAACTGAGGCAATTAGTAGACTAATTTCGCTTGCATTACGCTCCGGTGTTGATCCAAACAGTATCATCAATCAATTGAAAGGAATCAGTGGCCCAAACCCAACATGGGAAGACGGTCAACTTATCCTATCAACTCCTGATGCAATTGGAAGAGCGCTAGAAACATTTGTTAATGGCGACTCACCTTCACAGGAAAAAGAAAGCCAATTTGAAATAGCTGAAGAAAATCCACCTCTTAGTAAAGCCGGAGAATATGGTCAATATTGCAGCAAATGTGATGGAAGCGGTATTGTTAATGAAGGTGGATGCTTAGTCTGTAAAGATTGCGGCTGGTCTAAGTGCGAGTAGAATAAGTAATTTTTACTTATCTAGAATTTCTACTTCTTTTTCTTTTTGAAGGGCATTAAGTCTTGTTATAAAAGAATCGGTCACTTCCTGAATATCATCCAAGAATGTTTTCATGTTATCTTCAGATATATTTTGTTCGTCTTCAATACGTTTAGCAGACTGAATAATCTCCCTCCTAATATTACGAACTGAAATTCTGCCGTCTTCAATAATCTTTGAAGCTACTTTAACTAACTCTTGTCTTCTCTCAGCGGACAATGGTGGAAAAGTAATCATTATACTATTACCATTGTTGGAAGGATTAAATCCTAGATCTGACTCAAGAATAGCCTTTTCAATATCATCAATAACAGTTTTATCAAAAGGCTGAATACTAATAGTAATTGCATCTAATGCTGCAATATTTGCGACCTGATTAAGCGGAGTTTCATTATCATAATAATTCACAAGAATGTTATTAAACATTTCTGTATTAGCTCTACCAGTCCTTATTTTACCTATTTCACTTTGAACGAACGAAATAGTCTGTTCCATTTTTGACTTAGCAGAATCGATACTTTGATTTAACATGTTCTAATTTGATTGTTCACCTAGAGCAAATCTTACAAATCTATTAATTGTAATATTTTCTCCAAGTTTTGCTACAGCTTCTTGAACTAATTGAGAAATAGTCATATCAGGGTTTTTTACAAATGACTGATGAACAAGACAATTATCCTCAATAAATTTATTTAACTTACCTTCAACAATTTTTTCAACAACATTTTCAGGCTTTCCTGATGATTTTGCCTGATCCATAAAAATTTCTTTCTCTTTATCGATAATATCTTGAGAAATTCCAGATTCATCAACAGCTAACGGATTTGATGCAGCTACCTGCATAGCAATTGAAGCAGCTAAATCATTGAAGCCTTCAGTTTTTGCAACAAAGTCTGTTTCACAACCAAGTTCAACTAAAACTCCTAATTTACTTCCAGGATGAATATATGAGAAAATAATGCCTTCATTAGCAGCTCTAGTTGATTTTTTTGCAGCTTTGGCAATTCCGGCTTTTCTTAAATGATCTAATGCAGCATCAAGATCACCATTTGCTTCAACTAAAGCTTTTTTGCAATCCATCATACCCGCACCGGTTCTCTCTCTTAAAGTTTTTACTAACTTAGCATCGACACTCATTAAATTATCCTTCTTTTTCTTCTTTTTTATCTGAAACAGATTCAGATTTATCGTCGTCTTTTTTACTAACAGAGATAATTGTATTTACAATCTCATTAACTATTAATTGAATTGTTCTAATTGAATCGTCATTTGCAGGAATCGGATAATCACAAAGCGATGGGTCTGTATTTGAGTCAACAATACAAATGATTGGTATTTCAAGCTTTTTAGCTTCTTGAATAGCAATTGATTCGGTTTTACCATCTACGATAACAATTGCATTTGGAAGCTTTTTCATATCCTTAATACCTCTATGCTGGTCAGACAGTTTAATTTTTTCTCTGTTTAACATTAAAAGTTCTTTTTTGGTTAAGTCTTCAAATATTGAAGAACCTTCTTTCTCTAAAGAATGCAATCTCTTGATACTTTTTTTAATCGTAGAAAAATTAGTAAGAGTTCCACCAAGCCATCTTTCTACAACATAGAACATTCCACATCTATCAGCCTCTTGTTGGATAACATCCTTTGCATGCTTTTTAGTGCCAACGAAAAGAATTTCTCCACTTCTTTGAACAATATTTGAAATGAAATTTAAAGCTTTGTCTAAACCTTCAAGCGTATCATCTAAATTAATGATATCAATTCCATTTTTTTGAGATACTACGAAATCTTTAAAATTTGGATCTGTTTTACTACTAACATGTCCAAAATGAGCACCTGAATTGAGTAAATCTTCTTTTGTAATTTTCTGCATACTTTTATCTTTTTGAGAATTGGAACTTCTTTCTAGCTCCTGGTTGACCATATTTTTTTCTTTCAACTTCTCTTGCATCTCTGGTTAACAAACCATGTGATTTAAGTTGAGATCTGAATTCTTCATCTATTTTTAATAATGCCCTAGCAATACCTAATTGAATTGCTCCAGCTTGACCAGTTAAACCACCACCTTGAACATTGATTTTAATGTCATATTTACCTTTTAAATTTAAAACTTCAAGGGGCTTTACTGCATGAATTACCAATGACTCTCTTTTTAAATAAGAATTAATATCATCTGAAACGTTATTAATAGAAAACTTTCCTTTTCCATCTGAAAGATAAACTCTAGCAGTTGAATTCTTTCTTCTTCCAACGCCATTAAAATATTCTTTATTCATTAATTAGAGCTCCATTCTTTAGGTTGCTGTGCTTCGTGACCGTGATTAGTATCTTTATAGATTCTAATATGCTTAGATATTTCTCTTCCAAGTTTGTTTTTAGGAAGCATACCTTTTACAGCATTAAGAACTACCTTATCAGAATCATTTTTCATTAGCTCGCTAAAACTAGCATATTTGACACCGCCAGGATATCCTGAATGTCTAAAATATTTTTTAGTTTCAGATTTGTTCCCAGTAACTCTTATCTTATCGGCATTAACAATAATCACTGCATCCCCCATGTAAATATTTGGAGAATAATCAGGACGATGTTTTCCTCTAAGAACTTGAGCTACTTCAGATGCAAACCTTCCAAGCACCTGATTAGATGCGTCAAAAAGCCACCATTGCTGGTTGATATCTTTTGCTGATATAGTTTTTGTTGTCTTTTTCATAATTCTATAAAAATGCCCCAAAACTTAATCGATGTGTTCTCATTAGTCAATGATTAATAAAAGAGATTTTATATTGTGAAAAATTGGTTTTTTGAAACAATATATTTCACTCTTCCAATTAGTTCTTTTCCTAAAAATGGAGAGTTAGATGATTTCGATAAAATATGTTCATTGGTAAATACCCATTTTTCATTCGGATCAAAAATAGTGATTTGTGCTTTACATCCAATAGAAAATAAATCTTGTTCTAAGTTCATTACTTTTCTAGGATTTACAGTAAGCTTTTCAATTAGAGATTTTAAACTCATTCCATTTTGTTTTACCAAAACTTTGTTTACAGCACCAAAACAGGACTCTAGTCCAATCATGCCAAATTCAGCATCATTAAAAGTCGTTTCTTTATCTTCGATAGTATGAGGCGCGTGGTCTGTAGCGATACAATCAATAAGGCCTGATTTAATACCCTCAATTAATGCTTTTCTGTCATTTTTTCCTCTGACAGGAGGAGCAACTTTTAAACTTGTATCAAATGCATTAACATCTTCATCGATAAAAAATAAATGATGAGGAGACACTTCTGAAGTGATAAGTGAATTTTTCTTTTTAAATTGCTTCAATAAATCGACAGTTTGTTTGGTTGAAATATGTAATAAATGAAGTTTTGAGCTTAATGATTGAGCTAATAATAAATCTCTGTAAACCATTACAGCTTCAGCTAAGCTAGTATTACCTTTTAAACCTAGATTATTTGATGTTGTAGAAGCATTCATAACTCCATTATTTCTAAGAAGTATATCCTCAGCATGATTCATAATTGGGACATCAAGCATTTTAGCATATGTTAAAGCTAATTTCATAAATTGCGCATTTTGTATTGGCATACCATCATCACTAAAAGCAATGGCACCATTTTTCTGCATCAATAACATTTCTGTTAAGTCTTCTCCCTTTAAGCCTTTTGAAACAGCACCAATAGGGAAAATATCAATTGGAAGCTTTGAACTTTTGCTAACTATATAATGAATATGTTCAGGAGAGTCAATAATAGGGTCTGTATTAGCCATAGTACAGACTTGAGTAAATCCTCCGCCCAAAGCTGCAAAAGATCCCGATTCTAAAGTTTCCTTATCTTCCCTTCCTGGTTCTCTAAAATGAGCATGAATATCACAAAAACCATGAGTAACAACTAGACCTTTACAATCTACAACTTGATAATCTTTTCCTCTTGAAGGAATTGAGTCGCTTATGTTTGAAATTTTTCCATTTTCAACAAGAATATCGCCATTAAATGTTTTTTTGGTAAATGGATCAATTATTCTTCCAGATTTAAATAAAAGCTTCTTTGTACTCTCAGTTTCTATCATATCTCCATATCTCCTTCACCTAAAAGTAAATAAAGAATTGACATTCTAGATGCAACTCCATTTAACACTTGATCAAGAATGACAGCATTATCTGAATCAGCCACTTTACTATCAATTTCTACACCTCGATTCATTGGTCCCGGGTGCATAATAACTATATCTTTTTTCAATTTACTTATTCTCTCAAAAGTAAGACCAAATTCGCTATGATATTCTCTTTTTGATGGAATCCTTCCTAAATGCATCCTTTCTAACTGAATACGTAAAGCTATAACTGCATCACACCAATTGAGAACTTCATCTAAATTGTATGTAATATTTATTCCAAGTTTTTTTGCATCGTTTGGTAATAAAGTACTTGGACCACAAACTACAACCTCTGCTCCAAGTTTTTTCAATGCAAAAATGTCGCTTCTAGCTACCCTACTATTTAAAATATCACCAACGATTCCAACTTTAAGACCTTTTATTTTTCCAAATTTCTCTTTAATTGTTACCATATCAAGAATGGCTTGAGTAGGATGTTCGTGAGAACCATCGCCAGCATTAATTACTGCTCCATCAATGTATTCCGTCAATTTTAATGCAGACCCTGGATGTCCATGCCTTATTACTGCACCATCAATTTTCATGGATTCAATATTTTGTACAGTATCTTTCAATGTTTCACCCTTTTTAACACTGCTTGTTGAAGCAGAAAAATTAATACTATCAGCACCTAATCTTTTTTCAGCTAATGAAAAACTAATTTTAGTTCTAGTAGAATTTTCAAAAAACATGTTTACAACAGTTTTTCCTTGAAGAAGAATAGCTTTTCTGCTTTCTGTCTGAAGTATTTCTTTGAACTTAAATGAAGTATCGATTATTTTATTCAAATCAGAAACTGGAAAATGTTCTAGACCGATAAGATGTTTGCTTTTTAGCATTTAATTCTCCAATTGTTTGCGAAAATTAGTTTATTTGAATCAATTTATCAACTATATCATTTTTAGAAATCTCATGTAAATCAAAAGAAATATCATAGGCATTTACATTAAACCATTTTTTTTGTCTTTTTGCATATTGTCTTGTTCTCACAAAAATATTTTCAATGGCTTCATTAATTGAGATTTCCTTGTTTAAAAAAGAAGAAATTTCTTTAAACCCTATGTAATCAATATGAGAAATATTTATTTTGCGTTGAATTATTTCTTCAACCTCATCAATCATACCATCATCAATCATATATTTAATTCTTTTTAAAATTCTAGGATGTAACAAATCATTATGCATTTTTAAATAAACAAAATAGAAATCATTAGCATATCTGCTATTTTTAGATGAAGCATCAAAATTTTCTGACATTGGCTTTCCAGTTGTTTCAAAGACTTCAAGAGCTCTTATTAATCTTTTTTTATTATTTATATGAACTTTATTTGAGTAATCAGGATCTATTTTTTGAAGTGACCTAAATAATTTTTCTTTATCAATTTCATATTCTTTTTCAAGCCTGCTTCTTATATCTTCATTTGTATGACTACCTTCAAATATTCCATCTTTCAAAGACTTAAAATAAAGACCAGTACCGCCACAAAGAATTGGGGACTTATTTTTTTGAATAATCTTATCAATTTTATTATCAATTAATTCTACGTATTCTCCGGCAGATATTTTCTTATTAAGCTTCCTAAATCCTATAAGATGATGCGGTACTTCGTTTAATTGACTGGAGTCTGGTTGAGCAGTACCTATTGGAATTCCATTATAAATTTGCCTTGAATCTACACCTATAATTTCACCATCAATTTTTTTGGCTAATTCAATTGCTAAACTAGATTTTCCAATTCCAGTAGGACCAAAAATTGAAAAGATTTTTTTCAATTATGCACCTGTTAATAAATAAAAAATAATAGATACAGGAGTTAAAATTATTGTTGATAAAATAGGAATTCCTATCAAATTTAAAACAATTAATCCAATTAAAATTCTTGGTCCATAAATCTCAATGTTATAAAGTGTTCTTGGGTTTCTAACTAATAATGGAAGAATTCTTGAACCATCAAGAGGATTTAAAGGTATCAAATTAAAAATAGCTAATACAATGTTAATTTGAATAAATATTTCTAGAGGGAAAATAACCTCTTCACTAAACTGAAAGTAGAAATTTAGCCGATAAATAATTGATGCTAAACAGGCAAGAAACATGTTTGATGCAGGTCCAGCCATTGCAATCATCATCATATCAGATCTGGGATTTTTTAAATTTTGCATAACAACTGGAACGGGTTTTGCCCATCCAAAACCTAAAAAATAAAGAGCAAAAGTTCCGAAAGGATCTAAATGGTTAAAAGGGTTCAAGTTCATGCGATTCTGGTAATATGAAGTGTAGTCACCAAGAAGATATGCTACTCTCGCGTGAGCGTATTCGTGAAAAGTTAGTGCAAATAATATTGTAGGCACTAAAATCAATTGTATTTCTAATGGTAAACTTGCTATTCCCATGCATTAAAGATAATTAATTCTTTTTTTTATCAAAAGCTTTCATGTACTCACTATCAATAAACTCTTTTGATAAATGAACATATATTTCTGTCGTTGAAATATCTGAATGACCAAGCAGTTTCTGAATTTCAATTAAGTTCGCCCCTCCATCAACAAGATGCGTAGCAAATGAGTGTCTGAAAGTGTGAGGAGAAACAGTTTTTGTAATGCCAGCTGCATTAACATACTTTTTGATTGATTGCCATATGGCCGCTCTAGTTAATCTTTTTCCATTATTGCTTAAAAAGACAAATTTTTGATCAGATGACTTTCTATTAGACAGTATTTGTCTAGATTGATATAAATATTTCTCCAACCATTCCTTAGCATAAAATGTTAAAGGAATTATTCTCTCTTTATTTCCTTTACCAAAAAAACGGATTACATTAGCATCAAACTGTATATTATTTATTTTGAGTTCGCACAATTCACTAACTCTTAAACCGCAAGAATAAAGCAATTCGATAATACATCTATCTCTTAAACCTAAGAGCTCATTATCTGTATTCTCTGATTGTTTAAATATTCTTTTAATCTCTTCAATAGATAATACTGTTGGCAACTTCTTTGATAATTTTGGTGTATAAATGCCATTAAGTGGATTTTTTTTAATTATTTTTCTATCAATTAAATAAGAAAAATATGAAGATAGGGAAGAATATTTTCTTTTAATTGATGTTGAAGAAATTTTACTTCGGTTTAAGTATTTGAAATATTTTTGTATTATTTCAGTTTCATTTACAATCTGTTTGAATGAAATTTTTCTTTTGACTAAATATTTTTCAAAAGATTTGATATCAGATAAATAAGAATCTATTGTATTTGAGGAATGATTTTTTTCAATTTTTAAAACTTGAACGTAGTGCTCTAAGTTTTTAAGCATGATCAACCAATCATTTCAATATAGGATTTGGAATTAAGTAACGAGTCTGTACCGCTGTCAGATGATAATTCAATTTTAACCATCCATCCGCTATCATATGGACTAGAGTTAACATTTTCAGGATCATCATTCAATTCCTCATTGACTTCAACTATTTTTCCGGATACTGGCATAAATAAGTCTGATACTGTTTTAACCGCTTCAATTGTTCCAAATACATCTCCTTCATTGAATGATTCATCAACATCTGGAAATTCTAAAAATATTATGTCTCCAAGCTCACCTTGTGCAAAATCAGTAATACCAACTGTAGCTATATTATTTTCAATTTTAACCCATTCATGTTCTGAAGTGTACATTAAGTTATCAGGATGATTCATTATTTTTTTCCTTTATATTTTTTAAAAATTTACCTAAAAAATTTATATCAAAATTTCCATTATTAAAGTCTTTATTTTCAAAAATCATTTCTAAAAGTGGTAAAGTTGTTTTAGGGCCTTCAATAAAAGTTTCCTGGAGTGACCTCTTCATTCTAATTAATGCTTTTTTCCTCGACGATGAATGAACAATCAACTTTCCTAACATTGAATCATAATTTGTTGGAATTTGATAACCAGCATAAATAAATGAATCAATTCTTACTCCAATTCCTCCAGCAAAGTTAAGTGAGTCAATCTTCTTTGGTGAAGGTATAAAATCATTAAATGGATCTTCAGCATTAATTCTACATTCTATAGCATGACCACTCATTGTTATATCTTCCTGCTTCATTGATAGTTCAATACCTGCATAAGTTCTTATCTGTTCTTTAACAAGATCAATCATACATACCATTTCTGTCAGGGTATGCTCTACCTGAATTCTTGTATTCATTTCAATAAAATAAAAATTTTTATCATCATCAACCAAATACTCAATTGTACCAGCTCCTACATAGTTAACTTTTTTTGCAAGCTGTAGAGATTTTGATGTTAGCTCATCTCTTAAATTATGATCTACAAATAGAGAGGGTGATTCTTCAATCAATTTTTGATTACTTCGTTGAATAGAACATTCTCTTTCTCCTAAATGAAGATGATTTCCGAATTTATCTGACAAAATTTGGACCTCAATATGACGGCCATTTTCAACAAATTTTTCAACATAGATTTCTGAATTATTAAATGCCATCCCTGCTTCATTTTGAATGATATTAAAACCTTTTTCAGCTTCATTTGCATTCTTAATAACGCGCATTCCTTTACCTCCGCCTCCTGCTACAGCTTTCAGCATTACAGGATATCCAATTTGTTCAGCAATTTCTAAAAATTCTTCAACTGAAGATAAAGTATTACTTCCAGGAATGATGGGAACGCCAGCATCTTTGGCAGCATTTCTTGCATTCACTTTGTCACCCATTAAGTCAATGATTTCTGCATCTGGACCAATGAATGTAAATCCATTTTCTTTACAAATTTTACTAAACTTTGCATTCTCAGCCAGGAAGCCATAGCCTGGATGAATGGCATCGGCATTTGTAATTTCTCCTGCAGCAATAATCCTAGGGATATTAAGATAACTTTCTACCGCAGGACCTTCTCCAATACAAATAGCTTCGTCTGCAAATTTAACATGTAATGAATTTTTATCTGCTTTTGAATACACTGCAACAGTTTTGATGCCCATTTCATTACATGCTCGAATGATTCTTATAGCAATTTCACCCCTATTAGCAATAAGAATTTTTTTGAACATGGTTACTTAGATTGTTTTAGTTTAAATAATACCTGATCAAATTCAACAGAACTTGAATTATCAACTAAAATTTCTTCAATAACACCAGATTCTTCGGCCTGAATTTCATTCATAATCTTCATAGCCTCAACAATACAGATGGTATCTCCAGCATTGACCTTATCACCAATATTAACAAATGATGCTGATTCAGGATCTGGTGCTGAATAAAATGTCCCTGGCATTGGAGATTTTACTTCGACTAGTTTTGTTTCAGGTATGTCGTTAGAAGCCTCTGAGCTTTGATTGACAGGCTGTTCTTTAACTAAATTTGGAATATTTTGATTGTCGGATGATAATTGTGTTGAATCAACATTTAAAACAGGAGGCTTTTTGGTTACCTTAATTTTTTTGAACCAAAATCTTACTTCAATTTCATTTACATCGCTATTTTCTAGCATGTAAATAATTTCTTTTATCTTATCTTTCCACATTTAACTATTCTTTTACTCTTTCAGAATAAGAACCATCTTTAGTATCAATTTTTACTAAGTCACCTTCATTTATGAACAATGGAACTTGAACCTCAAGACCAGTTTCTAATATAGCTGGCTTTAACGCATTAGTTGCAGTATTTCCTTTATGTCCTGGATCAGTTTGTGTTACTTTGAGAACTGTTTTTGCGGGTAAGAGTAAACTAATAATTTCATCACCATCAAAAGAAATTTCAATATTATCGCCTTCTTTAATATAGAAAGAACTATTGTCCATTAGCAGCTTATCAACTTGAACCTGATCATAAGTATTATTATCCATAAAGATGAAACTATCTCCATCCTTATACAAGTACTGAAATTTTCTAGATGTAACTCTAATAAATTCGATTTTAGCTCCTGAATTAAAAGTGTGATCAATAATTTTTCCAGATTGAATATCTTTAAGCTTGGTTCTTACAAATGCTGGCCCTTTGCCAGGTTTTACATGTTGGAATTCTACAATTTTCATTCGAGCATTTTTAAAATTGATTACTGCTCCATTTCTTATATCAGCTGTTGTACTCATGAGTGTAAATTAAATGAATTAATTGCTTTATAGAAGTTTTCTTATAACTTTTTTTAATAATTGTAAAATATCTTCTTTTTCACTTTTATTTGGGTTTTTTTTAGCAAACTTTACTTGATCAATTTCATCCAACAAATAGTTTAAATCTTTATCTTTAAAAAATTCTTTGAGTTCTGATGAAGTCATTTCAAATGATATGATATAAAAATTATTTTGAAAATATTTTCTCAAAACTTCAGAAATTTTAACAAAAAATTCATTAGCATCGGTATTCAAGTCAATTTTTTCAACATCATTTAATGCTTTTGATTTTGGATTAAAATTAAAAAACTTTCTTTTAGAAATTTTTTCTTTATCTCTAGTTCTTATCAAACAAAAAGTATAAAAGATTAATAACGATAAAATCAAAAATACAAAAAGTCTCAACCTTTCAATTGGAAATTGAATCTCTTTCAAAGGCTTATCGGCCATAACTGTTGTCATTGTAGTATCTAAAACGGATGAAATGTAAACAAACGATGAATCAGTCTTCAAGATAGAAGCTTCTGAAGAATCGGGAAAACTTACAAAAGCATATAATGGGGGTATAGCTACTGAACCGGTATCCCAGAACGTAATTTGATAATTCAGTAAAATTGAATTTTTTAAAGTGTCAATATTTGATTCTTTAATAAATACTTTTGAAGAATCTGATAACCAAGCTGATGAATCTTCCCACGCTACAGAGTCTAATGTAAATAATTCTCCTAAGTCGTTAATTACTACCTTGTGATTTATCGGAAAACCAATTTGTGCTTGTTCAGGAATTGTCTCAAAAGATATATTTGGATTTTTTAAATCAGTATTACAAGCAGATAAAAATATCAAAAAAATTAGGATATAAATCTTCATTAGCTTCTTTTTGCTCTTGATCTAAAAAATTGCATAAGAAATTTTATGTAATCATCATCAGTACTTATCTGAAGTAAATCAAAACCAATATTCTTACATTTCATAGAAAATTTATCAAGTTTCTCGTCTGAATTTTTTTGAAATTTTTCTCTATTTTTTTTACTGGTTGTATCAATCCATGTATTTTCACCAGTCTCAGAATCGTGAATATTTATTAAGCCAACGTTTGGGAAATTACGCTCATATGAATCATAAATCTGTAATCCAACAACATCATGCTTAAAGTTTAAAAATTTTAACTCATTCCAAAAATTATCATCAATAAAATCTGAAATAAGAAAAATGACACTCTTTCTTTTAGATATTTTATTTGCAAAATCAATTGCGGTCTTTATCGATGTACGCTTGTTGCTATTTTCAAAATCATGATTTACAATATCTGTTATAAGTCTGAGAACATGTTTCTTGCCTTTTTTTGGTGGAATATATTTTTCAATTTTATCGCTAAATAAGGCAAGTCCAACTTTGTCATTATTTTTTATTGCCGAAAAACTTAACATAGCTGCAATCTCTACACCTAAATCAATTTTTAAATTCTTTTTTGAACCAAAAACACCGGAACTGCTTACGTCTATAAGAATTAAAACGGACAACTCTCGTTCTTCTTCAAAAATTTTAATGTGAGGCTTTCCAGTTCTTGCAGTTACATTCCAATCAATTGATCTTACATCATCACCCGGAACATATTCTCTCACTTCAGAAAAAGTCATACCTCTTCCTTTAAAATTTGAATGATAATCGCCGCCAAAGAAATCATTTACAACATTTTTTGTTCTTATTTCGATTTGACGAACTTTTTTAAGTATTTCTTTTGACATTACAAAACTAAGGTACTGGTACTTCTTGAAGCAATTGATCAACTATATCTTCAGAAGTGATTTCTTCTGCCTCAGCCTCATATGAAAGCAAAATTCTGTGTCTTAAAATATCCTTTGCGACATATTTTACGTCTTCAGGTATAACATATCCTCTTCCATCAATAAATGATTTGGCTTTTGAAGCTAAAACTAAATTAATTGAAGCTCTTGGAGATGCACCAAAAGAAATTAAATCCGCTAATTTTGATAAATTAAACCGTTTAGGATCCCTAGTAGCAAAGACTATATTCAAAATATATTCTGAAATTTTAGAATCAATATATATATCATTTACAAGATTTTGAGCTTCGAGAATTGTTTGCGCTTTCACTACTGATTTAATTTTTTTATCATTTTGAGTGTTAGCTTTATTAATAATCTCTTTTTCTTCATCTATTGAAGGATAATCAACAATCACCTTCATCATAAATCTATCAACCTGAGCTTCTGGTAGTGGATAAGTACCTTCTTGTTCAATTGGATTCTGAGTGGCTAAAACTAAAAAAGGTTTCGCCAGTTTAAAAGTATCGTCACCAATAGTCACTTGCTTTTCCTGCATTGATTCCAACAAGGCACTTTGTACTTTTGACGGAGCACGATTAATTTCATCTGCTAAAATTATATTTGAAAAAATTGGACCTTTTTTAGTGTTGAACTCACCGGTCTTTTGATTATAAATGAGAGTCCCTAATAAATCTGAGGGCAACATATCAGGAGTGAACTGAATTCTCTTAAATTCTACATTAATTAAATTAGCTACAGTGTTAATAGTTAAAGTTTTAGCAAGTCCAGGTACTCCTTCTAAAAGTATATGACCATTAGATATGATTGAAATAAGAATTTTATCAATTAGCTCATTTTGTCCAACAATGACCTCAGAGATGCTTTCTCTTAAAGATTCAACAAAAGTGGACTTTTGTTGGATCTTTGAGTTCAGTCTATCTAATTCATTTTTCTTCATCAATATTTCTTATTCTATGTTTAGTCTCAAATTCTGTATCTACTAATGGAACTAAGAACCCATTACTTTTTTTAATTTTTAAAGAACCCTGTAAATCTAATACATTTTTACCAATTATTGAGACTGTTAAGTCAGTAACCCCATTTAAATTTAAATTTTCAAGTTTAGCAAAATATATATCATAACCATTAACGATTAAATTAAGTTCAGGTTTCTGAATTTCTTCAAAATTTAAAGTACCTCCTATTTGAAGATTAGGTTCTGTTTGCAGACCTAAACTTTTTTTAGGATTATACAATGTTCCAACTAAGTTAGCTTGACCAACATTATCATTTATGTTTAAATCTAAATTTAATCTTCTTATTGGCTCAGGCTTTAACTGAACAGGAAATGTTTTTAATCTCATTGTTGTATTTCTAATCTGTATTACACCATTAAGCTTTTGAGAAATATCATCATTGCTTGCATATTCATCTTCAAACGTTAAATCAAAAGATATAGATTCCTTTTTATCTCCAATGCTTTCAACATCTTCAAAAAATTGAGCAATATAACTTACAGGAAAATTTTGAGATGACTTTAAACGAAACTTGTACTTTTCTAGTGATGAATTTTCATAGTACTGATTAATATTTAGAAAAAAATCAAACTGACCAATTTCAATATCACCATCAATTAAATTTCCGTTTTCAGCCTTTATTGTAACAGGAAAATATCTTTCACTTTTATTTATTTCTGCATCTTGATTTTCAATACTTGCAAGATCTAAAGTTGGATTTTTTAACTTGATGCTTACTGGATTTATCAAATTCAAGTCTGTATTGTTATTTAAAATAATTTCAAATACAAATTGTAGTGTTTTAGTAAAGTCTAAAGTGGTATTTAAAGTGATATTTTCTGAATTAATTAAAATTTTTCCCGATCGTTTAATAATGGCATTCTCAAGAGTAATATAGGTATTAATATTTTCTTCTCTTGCCTTGAAATAAATTGACGAATTCTTACTGAAGTCTAGTTCAAACCTATTTGTCAAACTATTTAAGGTTTGATTTGATTTATTTAAATTGAACTCAACACCGTCTGATAGATAAAAATAAAAAGCTATTATAACAATGATAGTGAAACTGATAAATGCAAGAGAAACACTAGCAATAGTTTTTAGTATTTTTAAAACAGTGCTATTCATAGTTGAAAAGCTAAGTAATTATAGATTAATAAAGAATCTAAAACTAGTCTTCAACTACTTCAAAATCAGCATCTTTAATCTTTTTATCATCTTTTGCTTCAGCACCGCCTGGTTCTGATTCTTGAACAGGAGGTTCTTGAGCACTAGCATTAGATGCATCATACATTGAAGAAGCTTTTGAACTCCAAACTGAATTTAAATTTTCCATTTCAGATTTTATATCATCAATGACGGAAGACTCATTTGCTTTTTTCAGCTTTTCTAGTGCATCATTCAGGTCATTTTTATCGTCGTCTGATAACTTATCATCTAAATCCTTCATTTGTTTTTCGGTTTGAAATACAAGTTGTTCAGCTTGATTCTTTGTATCAATCTCTTCTTTCTTAGCCTTATCTTCAGCTTCATGCTTTTTCGCGTCATTTACCATCTTTTCAATTTCTTGATCTGACAAGCCGCTTTGGGCTTCGATTCTAATACTTTGCTCTTTAGAAGTTGCTTTATCTACAGCTTTTACATTTAAAATTCCATCTGCATCCATATCAAAAGAAACTTCAATTTGAGGAGTTCCTCTAGGAGCAGGAGGAATACCATCTAAATGAAATCTTCCAAGGCTTTTGTTATCCTTTGCTAATGATCTTTCTCCTTGAACAACATGAATCTCAACCATAGGTTGATTATCAGCAGCAGTAGAGAAAATTTGAGATTTCTGAGTTGGAATAGTCGTATTTTTCTCAATTAATGGGGTTGCTACACCACCCATTGTTTCAATTCCCAATGTAAGAGGAGTAACATCTAGTAAAAGCACATCATCAACATCCCCTGCTAGAACTCCACCTTGGATTGCAGCTCCTAAGGCAACAACTTCGTCAGGATTAACACTCTGATTAGGTTCTTTACCAAAAATTTCTTTTACTTTTTCCTGGATTGCAGGAATTCGAGTTGATCCTCCAACGAGTATGACTTCATTAATATCTGATGGTGATAATTTTGCATCTTTTAAAGCTTGTTTACAAGGTGCTACCACTCTTTCAACTAAATCAGAAACTAATTGTTCAAAATTTGCTCTTGTTAAGGTCATATTTAAATGTTTGGGACCTGAAGAATCAGCAGTAATAAATGGAAGATTTATTTCTGTTTGTTTTGAAGATGATAATTCTTTTTTAGCATTCTCTGCTGATTCCTTCAATCTTTGTAAAGCCATAGGATCTTTTCTTAAATCAATGCCTTCATTTTTCTTGAACTCTTCAGAAAGCCAATCAACCACTTTTTGGTCAAAGTCATCTCCACCTAACCTTCCATCACCATTGCTTGCATTTACTTCAATACTTTGGCCTTCATCATTCAATATGTCAAGAATAGAAATATCAAATGTTCCACCACCAAGGTCGAATACAGCAACTTTTTCATCTTTTTTCTTATCAAAACCATAAGCTAAAGAAGCTGCGGTTGGTTCATTGATAATTCTTTTAACATTTAAACCTGCAATTTTTCCAGCATCTTTTGTTGCTTTTCTTTGAGCATCATTAAAGTAAGCTGGAACCGTAATAACAGCATCAGAAACAGTAGTTCCAAGATATTGTTCAGCCATCTGTTTCATTTTTTGCAATACCATTGCGCTAATTTCTTGAGGTTGATATTTCTTACCATTAGCCTCAACATTGATTTTTTTTCCATCAATGGACACTTCATATGGAACTTCTTCAATATCTTTTTTTATTTCAGCTGGGGTTCTACCCATAAATCTTTTAATTGAATAAATAGTATTCTTTGGATTTGTTACAGCTTGCCTTTTTGCCGGATCGCCAACAAGTCTTTCTTTTTTTGTAAAACCAATTACAGAAGGAGTGGTTCTACCGCCTTCCGGACTTGTGATAACAGTTGGTTCTCCACCTTCCATTACAGCAACACAAGAGTTTGTTGTTCCTAAATCAATACCAATAATTTTACCCATTATTTTCTCCTTAAAATTAAATTATACCTTTATAGATGCAAAGATGATGCCAGAGAATAATATATGACATAATTGACAAATTATATGCCATTAAGTCATACTAATGAACTAAATCAAGGCAACCGTCAACTAATTGATATTTTTTGTGACCGATATTAAAAACATCCTCATCATGCGTTGCGATAATTATTGTGAGTTTTTTTTCAGTATTCAATTTTTCAAAAAGAGACATCATTTTTAAAGCATTTTCCTTATCAAGATTTCCTGTTGGTTCATCTGCAATAATAATTGATGGATTATTAATAATAGCTCGCATCACTGCCACCCTTTGCTTTTCACCACCTGACAAATCATTTGGGAATGAATTCATTCTATCTCTTAGATCGAAGTACTCAAAAAGGTCAATTAACTCATCTTTATCCCATTGTTCTTTGGCTATCATTTTTGGAAGACTGACATTTTCTTCTAATGTTAGTTCTGAAATTAGATTATGAAATTGGAATACAAAACCTATACTCTTATTTCTTAGCTTATCAATATTGGTGTTTTCCTGAATACTAATTCCATTAATTAAAAGTTCTCCACTATCAGCATTGTCTAAGGTTCCGATAATACTTAATAATGTTGATTTTCCAGATCCTGAAGGGCCTTTTATTGTTATGATGCTTTCTTCATCTATTTGAAGATTAATATCTTTTAAAACGTGAAGCTTTCTACTTCCATCTGAAAAAGTTTTTGTTAGTTTTTTTATATCAACTATCATAATTGTTTATTAATTATTTTTACAGGACTCAAACTATTAATGAATCTCAAAGGAATATTTGTAAAAATCCCTATTAAAAAGACTGAACCCAATAAAAGTAGTACAATATCAAAAATAAATATCTGCATTGGTAAAGTATCAACTAAATAAAACTCAGGAGATAATTTTATAAAGGATAATTTATTTTGTAATAAAATTACTAATAAAGCAAAAAGAATGCCTCCACATAATGCAGAAAGACCGATTAAATAACTGTAAATGATAAATATTTTTTTAATATCATTTTTTTTCATACCAATAGATGAAAAAATTGCTAGATCCCTTATCTTATTTGATGAAATCTGCATGATTGACGAGGACAGATTAAATGATGCAATTAAAACAATTAATAATAAAGTAAAAAAAGTTATTTTCTTCTCTATTTCAGTTGCTTCAAAAAGCTGACGATTTCTATCTTCCCAAGATAAGAATGTTGTTGATGAATCTTTAATGCTTCCAATATCTCCATTTATCTCTGCAGAAAAATTTGCTTTTTTGAAGATTTCTTTATTCACTCCAAATACTAGAAAATCATTAGCTCTTAAAATTCTATTTGAAAAAATATTTGCAACTCTGAACTCATAAATATCAGGAAGACTATAGGAATTAAGTTGAAAATCTTTAGATATTATTTGAATGCTATCTCCAATGTCAACGTTCAGTCGATTTGCAAGCAAATTACCAATTATCACCTCTTCTTTGGATAAAGCTTTGAAATTATTTTGCAGATCAAGTTCATAAAAATCATTCAAAGATTCATTAGATACAGATTTAAATTCAATTAGTTTCTGTTTTTTATTAGATACAATTAGAAATTCATTTTCCTGAAAAATTGAATAATTTTCATTATCCTTATTCGAATCTTTTAAAAAGCTAGTATTGCTTATATCTTCAACCAAATAATCACCATAAATTTTTTTAGCTTCAGTTTGTAAAATTCCTTGAAAACCATTAAGCACAGAAACAGATAACACTATTGCAGCAGCGCCAATGAAAAGACCAATAAATGATATAAAATTAATTGTATTAGAGCAAAAATCATTTCTTGGAAACAAAAATCTTTTAGCAATTAATAAATAAATTTTCATTTGCTCCTCAAAACATTCATTGGATTAAAGTAAGCAAATCTTTTTACAGATGAAGCGGATATTATAAAACTTAATATAACGCTTATGATGACAATTAAAAGTGAATTACTAAAATTAAATTCCATTGGGAGGTAATCAACAAAATAAATATTCTGCTCAATGCTTATTAATTTAAATTTATTCTGTAATTGAATAATAACATAGGATAACAATATACCAATTGTTGATCCAATCGATGCAAGAATCATTGATTGAAAAATAAATATCTTTGAAATTGACTTGTGAGATAATCCATATACCTTAAGTATTGTAAAATCCATTTTCTTTTCATCAAATAAAATACTCAAAGAACTTAAAAGCCCAAAAAATGAAACTACTGCAATTAGACTAAAAATAAATAAAATTGGCCATTTTTGAGTATTTATCCATTCAAAAAGACTCGAATACTTATCGTATATAGTCATTTCATAAAATGGATAATCTATAATGTCATCAATCGGGTCTATACTTATCCATCCCGAAATATAATTTTCAATACTATAAAACTTTTGAAGATTTTCTAAAGAAGTAAAAATATTTCTCTCTTCAAATTCAGGTATACCAGAATTATAAATATGGGCTACCGTAAAGAAATCATATCTATTTTGGTTAGAAATATTTTCAAGCTTTTTGGGATTGAAAATAACTACCTGATCTCCAAGCTTAAGGTCTAGATTGTCTGCTAATCTTTTTCCAACAACAATTGATTCATTTTTTATTTTATTAGTATCAAATGATTTGAATAGTCTAATTTTATTAAAATCGTTAATTGGATATGCATTTATAATAATGCTCTTGGAATCACTTTTTGATTTTAATAATGCTACCTTTTCTAAATAAGGTACTTTATCTAATATAAATGGTTGATCAAATTCGTTTTGAATGATTTCATCTTCAAATAAATGATTAATCGAACTATATCCATTCAAATTTGATAATTTTTTTGAAATTTCAGATTCGAAACCATCAATAGAGCTCATAACAATGTTTAATGATGCAACACCCAATGAAAGACTAATTATGGTAACAAGGTTTGTAAGGCGAAAAACTAAACTACTATTTTTTGAAATAAATAATTTTTTAATTAAAAATAATACGAGCTTCATTTAAGGGATTTTAATGTAGGGAAAATTATGGCGTCTCTTATCCATCGAGTATCAATTAATAGCATAACTAATCTATCAATTCCAATACCTACTCCTGCAGTAGGAGGCATTCCAATCTCAATCGCTTCAAGAAAGTTTTCATCAATTGGAAATGCTTCTTCATCTCCACCATCTTTCTTCCTTGATTGATCTTCAAATCTTTTTCTTTGATCAATTGGATCATTTAACTCTGAAAAACCAT
The DNA here is from genome assembly GCA_902538565.1 of uncultured Fidelibacterota bacterium. Taxonomy (GTDB): domain Bacteria; phylum Fidelibacterota; class Marinisomatia; order Marinisomatales; family Marinisomataceae; genus Marinisoma. The sequence continues at coordinate 229,473 of CACBFQ010000002.1, forward strand.
TTGCAAACTCCATTCCCGCAATAAATAATTCAAATCTTTCTGTGAAATCTTTATCTCCGTCCCTATTCACTTTCGCTAACGGAGAAATTTCAACAGGGTGATTGACTACATATGTTGGTTGAATTAGATTTGGTTCAATTTTTCTTCTCATGATTTCATCTATTAAAGAAGCTAAGCTATCCTTTTTGCTAACTTCAAGCTTTAAATCTTTACAAACTTTATAAACGGCTGAATGATCAGAGATATCAATATCATTTCCAGTATGATCCTTAATTAATTCTCCCATAGTTTTTCGTGCAAACTTTTTGCTAAAATCAATTTTATGGCCATCCCATGATATTTTTTTCATATCAAGGTCCTTAACAACTTTTTTAAACATTTGTTCAACAAAATCCATCATAAAATTATAGTCAGAATAAGCTTGATAAAATTCTAGCATGGTAAATTCAGGATTATGACTCCTATCTATACCCTCGTTTCTAAAATCTTTAGAAAGTTCATAAACCTTTTCAAATCCACCTACAATTAATTGCTTTAAATATAACTCTGTTGCAATACGAAGATAAAAATCTTGATCTAATGCGTTATGGTGTGTTGTAAATGGCTTTGCATTTGCTCCTCCGTATATTGGTTGTAATACAGGTGTTTCTACCTCAATATATCCATGATCATTTAAAAACAATCTTATAGAGTTAATTATTTTAAATCTTTTTACGTAATTGTTTTTTGTTTCAGGATTAATAATTAAATCAAGAAACCTTTTTCTATATCTGAACTCTTTATCTGAAACTAAATTATATTTCTCTCCATCTTTTTCTTTAACATCAGGGATTGGCTTTATGTTTTTAGACAAGATTGTTAGATGGGAAACTTTAATAGTTAATGCATCTGTTTTAGTTTTAAAAACCTTACCCTCAATCCCAACAAAATCACCTATATCCGTTAGTTTAAATAAATTATAATTATCTTCACCAACGTCGTCTCTTGCAATATAAAATTGGATGCGTCCTTCTTGGTCTTGAATATTAGCAAATGATGCTTTACCCATTTTTCTAAGAGACATAACTCTTCCTGCTAAAGAAACCTTAGTATCAATTAACTTTTCATTTATTTCTGATGTGTGATGAGAGCTGTCATAGTAATATGCGTAAGGCTCTATTCCTAATTCACGGATTTTTTTTAACTTTTCAAGTCGATTGTCTATAATTTGTTTTAAACTTTTATTTTCCATTTCGAAAACTTATTTATTTTTTTCCATTTTATCTAACAAATAACTATATATAAAATCATCAATATTACCGTCCATAACTGATTTTATATTTCCTACTTCATGTTTGGTTCTATGATCTTTAATCATGTTATAAGGATGAAAAACATAGGATCTAATTTGACTACCCCAACCAATATCTTTTTTCTCTCCTTCAAGCTCTTTTTTGTTTAAAAGCTGCTTTTCCATCTCTAATTGAAAAAGTTTTGATTTTAATACTTTTAATGCTTGTTCTTTGTTTTTGTGCTGAGATCTTTGCGTTTGACATTGAGTGACAATACCTGATGGTATATGAGTTATTCTTATTGCTGAATCTGTTTTATTAACATGTTGACCGCCAGCACCGCTTGACCTAAACGTATCTATCCTTAAATCTTTTTGATTAATTTCAATATCAATATCCTCATTAACTGCTGGAGAAACTGACACTGAAGCGAATGAAGTATGTCTTCTACTGTTAGAGTCAAATGGAGAAATTCTAACTAGTCTATGAATACCAATCTCAGCTTGCAATAAACCATAAGCATAATCACCAGAAATTTCCACTGTACAATCTTTTAATCCGGCCTCGTCACCGTTTTGAAAGTCAATAACATTAAATTTAAAACCTTTTGATTCAGCCCACATTGAATACATGCGATAAAGCATTTCAGCCCAATCTTGACTTTCTGTACCTCCTGCACCTGGGTGAATTGTAATTATAGCATCGTTACTATCATTATCACCATTTAATATAAGTTTTAATTCAAACTCCTTAAGAAGATTAGAAAAGGTATTAAGCTCTTTTTTAACTTCTTCTTCTTCAACTTGATTTTCATTTAAAAATTCAAAAAGTACTTCTACATCTTCAGCTTTTTGAACAAGATTTTTCCTTAAGGCAATATCTTTTTCAAGAAAAGATATTTTTTTCATTACAGAGGTAGATTCAGTATTATTTTCCCACATTGCGGGATCAGAAATTTGCTCTTTTAATTTTTGGAGATCAGAGGTCTTTGATTCAAGGTCAAAGATGCCTCCTAATTTGATTATATTTTTCTAAAAATAATGAATATGCTTCTTTTAAATCCATACACTTAGTAATACTCCAATTGTTAATAGTACTCCAGTTAAAAAGTGAATTCCAATGGTTGATACATTAACAATTAATAGTTCATAAGGTAATTGCTGAAGATTAGCATCTTCTTTTTCCCATTCAACTAACCAATCAGAACCTTTCTTGGATGCATAATTGAAAATAAGTAATGGAATCAATGCTATTAATGTAAAATAATTTTGTGCATAAACTGATGCTGCAACAATCAAAATAAATGATATAACCATTAAACTTTTCCAAACTGAAAATGGTTTTTTATAATTAGCTTTTTCACCTGGACCAGCCAATTTTACAACCCAGCTATTTTTATTTGCAGCCTTATCAGCATTATAATCTTGAAAACAATTTATAAAAAGGACCAAGGCAATAAATATTCCAACAGGAGCTGAGTAAAATAATGTAACTATTGGATCAATTGATTGAGTTGGCGCTACTGCTAAGTTTTGCATCAAAGCCGCGCCATACACCATTAGAGGACCAAAACCAATAAATACTGCTAAATCGCCAAGACCATTGTATGCAAGTTTAAAAAATCCAGTATACATCACTCCCAAAAATACACCCAAATATCCTAGATACATTAAGACTGAATCAATCCTTCCGTCAAAGAAGAGGTTGTTTAGATTAAGACCAACTAGGATTGTACATGAAAAAAAGAAAATTGAAAGCAAAAGCATATTTGTAGGGGTAATTAATCCAGATTGAATGGCTCTTGATCCGCCATTAAATGGACTAGCCAACTTATTCATTTCATCATTTCTAGATTTATGATCAAAATAATCATTAATATTATTTGTGCCAATTTGAGCACAAACAGCGCCAAATAGTACCATCCAAAATATCGACCAATCAAAGACCCCAAACTGTTTATATGCAATAGCAGAACCAAGCATGATTGGAGCAATGGTAGCTGTTAAAAAAGGTGCTCTTACGACACTAATCCAATATTTTAATGTATTCAGTATATTATTTCTTACTTCTTTAAATAATCCAATTCTATTTTCAGGAACTTCCATCCATTCAAATTGTTTTTCAGCAAAAAAATCAACATATTTTATTGTTGTTGGCTGAATCTTGTAGTACCCTATCACATCATTGGTAATCAAAAAATCATCATGCATATATTCTGAAAAAGCTTCAGTGACATTAAGAATTGCTTTTTTGGCTTTTTCAACTTCATCCTCATCTGTTACTTTTGAAGCATATGCATCAATTTGCAACTCCTTAATACCATCTTCACCGTCAGGTCTAATAACACATTGAACTTTAGGGTTCATAGAAATTTGTACAGCTTTTCTAGATGGATTGAAAGTGAAAAAATATATATCTAATCCATCGTTTGCAAAATAAACATTTGCTGCAGAAGAATTGCCAGCAACACTTGTTGATAAAGTCATAAAATTTGATCGGTTTAATAAATCTAAAATCTTGTTTTTTAACATTCCTAATTTTCCTCAATAAATTCGTTCATCTTTTCTTTTAGAATCTTACCTAATTCATCCAAAGAGAGGGCTGAACTTATAAAATATCCATTCTCAGCAACAGAAATTTTTCCACTTTCTTCTGAAATAACAACTGCCAAGGCATCACTCTCTTCTGAAATTCCAAGTGCTGCTCGATGCCTAGTTCCCATTTCAGGATTTAAAGTTTTGCTCTCCGTCAGAGGCAAAATACATGCTGCTGCTTCAATTAAATTATTATGAATTACTACAGCTCCGTCATGCAAAGGAGAAGATGGATTAAAAATTGATACTAAAAGCTCAGGGCTGAATGAAGCATGCATTGGAACAGCATCAGAAACTACATTTTTTAAGGAATTTTCACGTTCAAAAACAAGTAAAGCACCCCACTTGTTCTTTTTTATTTCTTCAATGCTGAAAAGTATATCTTCTTGAATAGCCGTTTTTTCAATTTGAAAAAGCTTTCTTAAAATTCGATTCTGTCCAACAGAAGTTAAAAGTCTTCTGATTTCAGGTTGGAATAGAATTACAAAAACTACGACCCAAACAGTTTGAAAAAGATTTAAAAGCCAAGATGTAGCCTTAAATCCGAGAATATTAATTATAAATCCAGCAAAAAATATAATTAATAAACCAATTAACATTTGACCACCTCGAGTACCTCTAAAGTAAGAATAGGCATAAGAAAAAATGAATGTAACCAAGATCAAATCAAACAGATCAGTTAGTGTAAACTTTAAAAAACTTATCTCAAAAAGGTTCATATAATAATTTAGCTAATTAAATGGTTTGAATTAAAAATTTTATTTGCAATTAAAAGGGCTTTATTAGTTTCAGAAACATCATGAACCCTGAAAATCTTTATACCTTTTTGTAATCCAATAACGTTAGCTGCTAATGAACCTTCTAACCTATCATTTTCAGGAAGATTTAAAGATATTCCAATAAAGGATTTTCTTGATGCGCCTAGCAAAACTGGAAAATTCAATTCAACGAAGTGATTTAAATTATTTATGATTTCAAAATTATTTTCTACAGTTTTACCAAAACCAATTCCGGGATCAATTATAATTTTTTTTTGATTTACTCCTTTAGAAATAGCAAAATCTATTCTCTCAACAAGATAATCTTTGATATCCGGTATTAGAGATTTATACTGGGGATTATCTTGCATATTCTTAGGAGTTCCTTTCATATGCATTATAATTAAGGGACAATCGAATTTTACTGCAACATCAGCCATTAGCGGATCAATCTCCATAGCACTAATATCATTTATTATTGAAGCACCAACATCAAGAGCCTTGCTTGCTACAATTGATTTAGTAGTATCAATTGATATACAAACATCAGATTTTTTTCTTATACCTTCAATGACAGGTATCACTCTTGAAATTTCTTCATCTAAACTTACTGGATCTGAGAATGGCCTTGTTGATTCACCGCCTATATCAATTATATCTGCACCATTCTTGACCATCTCTAATGCATGCTCAATAGCATTATTTTTTTTAAAGTATTGTCCTCCATCTGAAAAAGAATCGGGAGTGACATTTAAAATTCCCATGATTAATGACTGCTTATCTTCACTTGTAAGCCAATCATTGAATTGTTTGATATTCATGTATTATTTTTTTGAGATTTTTTTACCTGATAGCATGACTTTAATATCTGATTCATCTATTGTTTCATGTTCAAGTAATTCTTCAGCCATTAAATGCAGTAGATCAATTTTTTCTTCAAGAATTTTTCTTGCAGTGTCTTGTGCATTTTTAATAATTGATACAACTTCATGATCAATCATCTGAGCAGTTTCTTCACTGTAGTCTCTATGAGATTGTATTTCTCTTCCTAAGAAAATTTCTTCATTCTTTTTTCCAAAAGCCATTGGGCCCATCTTGTCACTCATTCCCCACTCACAAACCATTCTTCTAGCAATACTTGTTGCTCTTTCAATATCGTTTGATGCGCCAGTAGTGATTTCATTTAATATTAAATCTTCCGCAGCTCTTCCTCCCATCATTACAGCTAATCTGCTTAAAATATATGTTTTTGAATAACCGTGTTTTTCATCAATTGGCAGCTGCATTGTTACTCCTAATGCTCTTCCTCTGGGAATAATTGTAACTTTATGGACAGGATCTGCTTCTGGAGAAAATATTGCTACTACTGCATGCCCTGCTTCATGATAAGCTGTTACTTTCTTTTCATGATCCGAAAGCACCATACTTTTTCTTTGGACACCCATTAAAACTTTATCTTGAGCTTCTTGAAAATCAGCATTATCAACTGTTGCTTTTCTTTTTCTAGAAGCAAGTAATGCAGCTTCATTTACAAGATTAGCTAAATCAGCTCCAACCATTCCAGGTGTTCCTTTGGCAATATCTAATAAATTTACTGATTTAGGTTTAATTTTAATTTTCTTTGTATGAATCTTTAAAATATCATGCCTACCATTTAGGTCGGGAACATCAACTACAACCTGACGGTCAAATCTTCCGGGCCTTAACAATGCTGAGTCCAACACATCTGGCCTATTTGTTGCTCCCATTACAATAACACTGCTAGAATTATCAAATCCATCAAGTTCTACTAACAGCTGATTTAGTGTTTGTTCTCTTTCATCATGTCCACCACCTAATCCAGCTCCGCGTTGACGACCTACCGCATCAAGCTCATCAATAAAAACAATCGCAGGTGCATTTTTATTTGCCTGTTCAAACAAATCTCTCACACGCGATGCTCCAACTCCCACAAACATTTCGACAAAGTCTGCTCCACTTATACTAAAAAAAGGAACATTAGATTCACCAGCTACAGCTCTAGCTAATAATGTCTTTCCAGTTCCCGGAGGACCAACTAATAAAACACCTCTTGGAATTTTTCCTCCAAGCTTTTCAAATTTTTTAGGACTTTTTAAATATGCTATAACTTCTTCAAGCTCTTCCTTGGCTTCAACACATCCAGCAACATCCTTGAACTTTACTTTCTTCTGGTTACCAGAAAAAATCTTAGCTTTACTTTTACCAAAGCTAAATACATTATTCATTCCATTACCCGAACCTTGCATTCTTCTTATTAGAAATAACCAAAAAGCTATTAATAATAGCCAGGGAGCAAAACCAAGCAACCAACTAGTCCAATCAATTTTCTCACCTTCAAAATTGTATTCAATATTTTTTTCATCCCATAAAGCTATTTGATCAGAATAATCAGATGGCAAGTAAACAACAAATAAGGTTCTATCTTCGAACGATGCGCCATGCTTGTTGATTAAAGTTTCAGGATTAAAAAGTTCTCCATGAAAAGAATTATCGTTCTCAATAGATGCTTCTTTAATTTTGTTTTCAGCTAATAATTCTTTGTAAGTGTTGTAAGATACTTCAACTTCACTTGCTGATTCATCTGGAAGAAAAGCAAAAGAAGCTATTATGAACAAAATTATTGATGCCCAAATAAGTAATGAGCTAGGCCCTGATTGAGCTTTTTTTGGATTTGGTTTCTTATTTGTCTGATTTTTCATGGAGAAGAATTTAATAAAAATGTATAATAAAAAAACTAATTTCTAGAGAAATTTAGTTTTGCAATTTTAGCTGAATTTTTATGAATTTTATATTTTTCACTTAATTGATAACCGGCAACCCAAATAATTTCATCTTGGTTACATACTACTAACGATTCTTTCCTCTTTAAGAACGATAAATTTTTGTCTTTTAAGAATTTTGCAACTTTCTTATTGCCGCTCATTCCCAATGGCAAAAAACTATCATGATCTCTAACTGACCTTATAACTAAGTTGTCAGTAATCTTTGATGCGTCAATAAATTCAATCTCATTATCATTATTAAAAGTCTTAGGTGCTTTATTAAAATCCCAGGAAAAAGTAAAATCTTTTCCTTTGAATTCTTTTCCAGCTTCAACATTTATAAAAATGTCATCTTTCATATTTTTATAAATAATTAATGAATTTCTATCTATTAAAATTGTTTTATCATTTACTCTTTTTGAACTACCTGTAAGATTTTTTCTTAATAAATCTTTTATTTCTCTTACATCAGTTTTTGAAAATGAATTTTTAGTATCAATGCATTGATTTGAGATTATTTTTAGCTGAACAAGAAAAGGAAGGTTATAAAAATCCGATTTGTTTATTTCAATATTATTATCATTTGCTATATAGCTGTCTGAATTACAAAAATTCTGCACATTAAATACAATTAAATCATGCACCTCATCAATTCGATCAGTAAAATTATTGAAAGGAATATGAATATCATTTTTAATTTTTTTCAATTCAGGTATCACATTCATCCTCAAAAAATTTCTAGTAAACGTGTTATCAGAATTTGTTGGATCATCAATATATTTAACATTATTTAAAGAAGCATAATCACTAATTTCGCTTTTTGAAATATTATACATAGGTCTGATAATATTTTGTTTTAATTTTCTCAATCCTTGAAGTCCATCTAAGCCAGAGGAATTCATAATTTTCATCAAAATAGTTTCTACTTGATCATCCGCATGGTGAGCAGTAAGAATAAAATCAGCTTTAATTTCTGTTCTAATTTCTTCTAATTTACTATATCTCATATTTCTAAAATTTGATTCAATATTAGAATTAACTCCTTTTAAAAAAATGTTTTCAATAACTAAATCATTATTCATTTTAGTACATTGATCTTGTACTAAATGTTCCATCTTTTTAGCATCGGAGTGATAATTATGATTAATATGGGCTACAGAAAACTTATAGGATTCATGGTTTTTTTGAAAAAACTTTAAAAGAACCATTGAATCTATACCACCAGATACTGCCAGTAAAAAATGAGGCTTTTCATTTTCAATTAATGAATCAAGATTTGATATAATTTTATTTTGCATATTTCACTAAAAATGGATTTGTTTTTAATTCATAATCTAATGTTGTTATTTCACGATGCCCGGGGAGCAAGGTTGAATTCACATCAAATGAATTTACAAACATTTCTAATGATTTTTCCATATGAGCTGGATTTGATGTTTGAAGATCAGTTCTACCAATTGATCCCTTAAATATTAAATCTCCACAAAAGATAAGTGAGTCTATTTCAAAACTCATACATCCCGGAGAATGTCCAGGATTGTAATTAACATTAAATTCAAATGAACCAACTGTTAATTTTTTATCTGTGTCTTCAATCCAATGACTAACTTGTGGTTTTTCTGAATCAATATGCATATATCCCTTCATGACATCATAATGATCAAGCATGATGCTATTTCCTCTACAAATATAAAATGGTATGTTGTAATTTTTTATACAATCACTGGCAGAAGCAATATGATCAATATGAGCATGAGTAGCCAAAACAGCTATTGGGGATAAATTTTCAGATTTAAGATAGCCATCAATTAAATCAAATCCTAAACCAGGATCAATTATTATAGCTTCTTTATTATCATTTGATAAAATATAGATATTTTGATCAAGCAGTCTCGAAATAATCTTTTTGTAATTCAACATTATACTCTGTCAAAGAAAAATCCACCCAAAGAATTAATTTTATCTTGGTAGGAATGTGGATTCAAAAATCTAACAGTTGCAGCAATACTTGAAAGTATTGAGTTTCCATCTTGAGGAGTGAAACAAAATCCAGAAACTTCGTGATCATTACGCACATTAATAGAATCTTCAACAATGACAGTTTGATTTAAAATTCTTCCATATAATCCTTGGTCTCTTCCAAATGAAAATACCTCATTTGCTGAATGATGCTCTGTTAATGACACTCTATCATTGCTTGCAAGCAAATCAATAACTTTTTGTTTTGAAGTTGGCTCCTTAAGCTTCAAATTAAACCATACAGTATGCATATATTGGGAATTAACCTTCATTGCTGAAGAAAATAAATCAAGATCAAGGTTCATTGTTTTAAATAATCCTGCTGCATCTTCTGCATGATGAGTCCCGTAAACCGGATTCCCATGGTCATTAACTGTTGGAGCAGGAACAAAACTATCTGTTTGACTTATATCATTACTTCTTCTTATACAAACAAATTTTCCATTAATCAAGTTATCTGGAGATATACTTAATGCTATTGTATTAACTAAACATGCAATATTGTGGGTATTGCAAGAAACAACTTGTAAAAATTGATCTTCTGAATTGATAACATGATCATTAATTCCTCGAGCATATTTTTTTCCAAAACCGTCTTCACTGCCTTGAGCTAGAAATCCTTTAACTTTATCAGCATATTTTTCATAAAAATCTACTTTATTTTGGTGACCAAAACCCTTAGGAGTACAATCAATTACGACTGAACTTCTAGAAACAGCTTCTTGCATAGTAAATTCAGGTTCTAAACCAATTTCTTTAAAACTTTCTACTCTATCCTCACGAACTGCAAGCCTAGCACCTTTCGCTATTAAGTTTTTAATCTTAGGAGAATCCTTAGTTAAAGGGGATTGTTTATGAAATGTAACCTCATCAATTCCTAAGTTACTTTTTTGCTCACAAAGAATACCTATCAGCGGTTCTCCAATAGTTCCAGTTCCTACAACATGTACAATTTTTCGTTCCATGATTCAAATTTCCCCTAATTAATTTCTATATTTTTTTACGTTAATAATAAACCAGGTTAAAATAGTAATAAAAACAACAAAAAGTGCTGACAAAAAATATGATAAATAATTAAACATATCTATCCTCAATATCTTTCTTTTTCAAAACTTCTATTTTTAATAATAGCATTAAAATCATCAAAGAAGTAAATGATAACAATGAAAATAAAAATGGATTTAAAATCCCAGACGGCTGCTTATTCATGCCTAACTGAGGATGAGACTGAATTTCAGCTGCCCAAAAATTAACTGATGCAAAAATTATTGGAATGTCTAAAAATGCAATAATTCCAATAATGGAACATACAAGTGCTGCTCTTTGACGATATAGCCCAATATTTCTCATAATAAAATATCCTACATAAATCAGAAATAGTACTAGAGTAGTAATTAATCTAGGTTCCCATACCCAAGGCTGACCCCAAATTGGTGTTGCCCAAATAGGCCCTGTAATTAAGACTAAAGAAGTAAAAATAGTCCCTATTTCAGCAGACGCAAAGCCAATTCTGTCATATTTAAGATTTTTTGTATAGAGATAAAAAATTCCACTTACCATCACAATGAAATAAGCTAAAAATCCAGACCACGCTATTGGAACATGGAGATAAAATATTTTTTGCGCCCATTCTTGATTGGGAACCATTGGAGTAAAGAAAATTATCCAAACTAAATTTGAGATCATTAAGAAAATGGTAATAATAAAAAAAGTTAAGTTCATTATTGTTTAATTAGTCTTTCAAATAAATTTATCCCTAGAAGGATTCCAATTAAGGCAAAAGTTAATAATATCAACCAAGATTCAATATATAAAGATGACATTTCTCCAATAATAATACCAAAAAGAATATTTGATGCATTTATAAGAATTGGAACTATTAAAGGGAAAAACATAACTGGAAATAAGAAGCTTTTAGAAGTATTTGTATTAGTTAATAAAAAAATCAATATACCAAAAGATAATAATCCAAAGTTTGTAACGATACTTAGTAAAATAAGATTTGATATAATTTCAAAACTCAAATCAGATAAAATCATATAGCTAAAAAATATTATAAATTGAACCCCTAAAAGAATTAAACTGAGTGATAATATTTTAGCAAAATAAATCTTTGTCAAATCAATTGAGGATGAATAAATAAGATCATAAATATTATAATCTTTTTCTCTAGCAAAAGAATTTTCAATAAGCTTGATTGTTGAAAGCGATATAATAATCCAAAAGAATCCAGAAAACACTGTTGAATCATAAATTTTTGATAAAGGAAAAGAAAAGAGCAAAAACATTAAACATGAAATTGCAAAGAAAGATATGTATAGCAAATTAAATGATGACTTTCTTTCTAAATAAAACTCATTTATTATTAGTCTTGCAATCATTTGAAAGCCCTGAAGTCTTCTATTGAAATTACTTTATCATAAAGCGATTCTTGATTATCCTGATGCGTGGAATAAATGATAGACTTATTATCAGATTTAAAATTATTAAAAATATCTCTAAAAATTTTAACTCCTTCTGCGTCTAAATTGCTAAATGGTTCATCAATTAACAAATAGTCCCAATTTAGATTCATTGCTATGCAAAGCTTATTTCGTTGGATGTTCCCTCTTGATAAGAATTTTAATGGCATATCTTTGAACTGTTCAATATTGAGCATTGTAAGAGAATCATTAAAAACAATCCTATTATAATTTTGATCATGATAAGTAGAAATTACTTTTAGGTTCTCTTCAATAGTCAAATCACCAAAAATGTTTAGCTTGTCACTTAAGAAAAGATGGCCATTAGCAGAATTAAATTCTATTGATCCAGCCTCAAAGTTCATTAGTCCTGAAAGGCATTTAAGAAAGGTAGTCTTTCCAGAACCATTATTTCCTACAATTGCACAAATTTTTCCTAACTTTAAAGAAAAATTCACATCATTTAATATTGGTGTATTGGAAAAAGATTTAGAAAGATTTTTTATCTGTAACATTACTTCATTTGCTTAATTATTGGCCAAAAAACATAAAAAATTACAATCATAAGGAAGAAAAATATAAATAACTGATTAAACATTTCCATTTAATTATCTCTCCTTGACGGCCAGAAAGCAAACAAGGAACCAATCACCATTAATACTCCACCAATCCATACCCAATTTACTAAGGGGTTAATCATAATTTTAAAGTAACCGATATTCTTCTGTGCATCATAGCCAGAAAAAATGGAATAAATATCCTTTTGAATGGTGCTATAGATATCCAATTCGCTATGAGGTTGTCTTTTTTCTGGATCTGAATTCCAATAAAAGTAGATTCTTTTTTCAGGTTTTAAATTAACAAGCAATTGATTTGTGCTACTGTCTACAACATCAATTTCACTTAAAAAAGCATAATGATTATCTCGAGCTTCACTTTTAATACTATTTAACTTGAAAACATAATTAGAAAAATAAATTTGTTCACCTGGAGATAAGCTAAATTCTTTTTCAACCTCAAAAGCTCTTCCGATAAATCCAATGAATAATAATACAATTCCAATATGAACTATATAACCTCCATTTTTATGTCTGTTGCTTAAAAACATCTTACCTAATGAGTGTATAAAATTTGACGCCTTCTTTTGTTTTTTATAAGACTTATAAAATTCACCTAAAATTGAGCTTAGGGTAAAAGAAACACCCATTATAGCAACAAAAACATATATTTGAAATGAGCTTGAAAATATCATATATCCTATTCCAGATAAAAAACTTATACTTAATGGCAATTTAAATCTATTTAGCAAAATGCTTTTAGAAGTATAGTTCCAAGAAAGTAATGGTCCAATTCCCATTAAAAATAATAATACAAGTCCTATTGGAATATTTAATTGGTTAAAATAAGAAGCTCCCACATAAATCTTATTACCATCCCATGCCTCAGATAAAATCGGAAATAGAGTTCCCCACATAATTGTGAAACACATTAAAATGAGAATTAGATTATTATACAAAAATCCACCTTCTCTTGATGTAAAAGAATCAATTTTATCTGGAGTATCTAAATAAGATTTTCTCTTAAAAAACCAGAAAACAGTATAGAGAATTAGTATTGCTAAAAATGCAAAAAACATTGGACCAAGATTTTCAGCTGTAAATGAATGGACGGATGAGATTACTCCACTTCTGGTAATAAATGTTCCAAGAATAACAAGTATATAAGTTGAGGTAGCAAGTAGAAAATTCCATTTCTTTAACATTCCTCTCTTTTCTTGAATCATTGATGAATGAATGAAAGCTGTTAATGTAAGCCATGGCATTAATGATGAATTTTCAACTGGATCCCAAGCCCAATATCCTCCCCATCCTAGCTCGTTATATGCCCAATATCCTCCAAGAATGATACCTGCAGATAAAAATGTCCATACAAATAAAGACCATCTTCTAATAGATTGAACCCACTCAAAAGAAATATCTTTTGAAATAGATGCTGCAAGCGCCATAATAAAAATAATTGCTGAACCAGTAAATCCAACATAAAGTATTGGAGGGTGAATTGCCATAAAGAAATTTTGTAATAATGGATTTAGACCGTTTCCATTTTGAACAATAATATCAGAAGAAACAGGTTCAAATGGATTTGCAATAAAATTTGAAAGGAGAATAAAAAAAGAAAAAATAAAAGATAAAATTAAATAAGAGTGGAATTTTAATGTTTTCAATTTTTCTAAAGTTGTAAAAATATATGTAACTGCAAAAAAAGCAGTTATAAAAGACCAAAACAATAATGAGCCAGCTTGTCCTGCCCATAGTGCAGTAATCTTATAAAAGACAGGGGTTTCATAACTAGTATATTGAGCTACATATTGTAAATTAAAATTGCTAATTAATAATTCATTTAATAGACAAAAAAATGCTAAAAAAATACAATAAGAAGTTGCTAGAATTGCTCTTTCAGCAACCTGTAAATATGTTTGATTCTTAAATTTTTTGAATAAACCTAAAAATATGAATGAAGAAAAAATTAATCCTCCAGCAAGGCTGATTGCAATACTACCAATTTGAGAAATCATTATATTTTTTCTATGTTTTTAAGATCGCCTTCATATCTGGAGGCACATTTAGTTTGCAATTCTGTGGCTGAAATAAGGTTATTAGCATATGAACCAGATACTACAACCTCAGCATCATCTTTAAAGAGGTCTGGTCTAATTCCATAATAGGTTACCTTTACACTATCATTATTCTGATATACGAAAAAAGAAGCTTCAAGTTGATCATTTTCCGAGATATCAATTGAATTTGGTTTTATGTAACCACCAACTTTTATTTTTTTGATATCATTTGATTCACTAGCTAGTTCAGAAATAGAATAATATCTCACAGTTAATGAATCATCTTTCTTAATATTCGTTAGATAAAATACCCAACCAGCAATTAAGACAAAAATAATAAGAGTTGATGTAGTGACTTTATTCATAATTTATATTCCAAAAGATTCTTCCCATTCACCATAAACTTTTTTCATTACTTCTACGATTTCGCCTACAGTACCACCTTGTTCTGCAACCTCTATCAAAAAAGGAACTAAATTTAAATCTTTTTTACAAGCATCGCTTAGTTTTTTCATCTTTTCTTGAAATTTTTTTTCATCTCGACTTTTTCTAAGAGTTTTTATTTTGTTTTCTTGAGTATCTTGAGCATCTCTTGAAATTTTGAGAATCTCTATATCTAACTCTTCGTCTTCCTCAATAAAATCATTTACTCCAACAATTATTCTTTCTTTTGAATCAACTGATTCTTGATAAATAGATGCAGATTCAGCTATTTTTTTTTGAAAATAACCATCCTCAATAGCTTGTACTGTTCCGCCCATCTCTTGAATTTCTTCAAAGTACTTAATAGCTTGTTTTTCAAGTTTGTCAGTCAATTCTTCAATATACCATGATCCACCAAGAGGATCAGCTACATTAGATACTCCAGTTTCAAAAGCTAGAATTTGCTGTGTTCTAAGCGCTATTTTTGCAGCTTTTTCAGAAGGTAATGCTAAAGTTTCATCCAATGAATTTGTATGAAGTGAATTTGTTCCACCTAACACTGCTGACATTGCTTCAAAGGCTGTTCGAACAATATTATTTTCTGGCTGTTGAGCTGTTAATGAACATCCTGCTGTTTGAGAATGAAATTTAAGTTTTAATGAACTTTCATTTTTAGCGCCATATTTATCTTTTAATCTATTTGCCCAAATTCTGCGAGCAGCTCTATACTTAGCAATTTCTTCAAAAAAGTCCATATGAGCATTAAAGAAAAAAGATAATCTATGGGCAAAATCATCTATTTTTAATCCTCTTTCTAAACACTCTTCAATATATGCAAATCCATTATTGAGTGTAAAAGCAAGCTCTTGTGCAGCAGTAGATCCAGCTTCTCTAATATGATATCCGCTGACTGATACAGGGTTGTATAATGGCATGTTTTCAGAACAGTATTCAATGATATCAACAACAAGTTTAACAGATGGTTCAGGAGGAAAAATCCACTCTTTTTGAGCCATGTATTCTTTTAATGCATCATTTTGTAAGGTTCCTCTCAATTTACTGACATCTATTCCATTTTTCTTAGCAAGTGCTACATAAAATGCAAAAAGAATAATTGCAGGACCATTTATTGTCTGTGATACTGAAATTTTTTCAAGGTCTATTCCATCAAAAAGAATTTCCATATCCTTTAAGGAAGCTACATTTACACCACAGACACCAACCTCTCCTGAAGATAACTCGTGATCTGGATCATAACCCATTAAAGTTGGCATATCATAAGCTACAGATAAGCCAGTTTGACCATTTTTAAGTAAATATTTGTATCGTTCATTAGTTTTTTCTGGTGTACTAAATCCTGAAAATTGTCTCATGGTCCATAATTTTCCTCTATACATATTCTTATGAATACCTCTAGTATATGGGAAACTTCCTGGATCAATATTATAGTTTTTTTCATTATTGGATGATGAGTAGAAGTCCTTCAATTCATCGCCACTAATGCTTTTAAAACTATCTTTTCTTTCAACTTTTTTACTCATTTGATTTCCTTGAAAAATTATAAATCTTTTCGAATAAAGTCATTGAATCTAACCCTATTTCTTCTAATAAAATATTTCTTGGTCCATGATCTACAAACCTGTTTGGAACACCTAATGTTAAAATAGAATTTTCAATATTCTTTTTATTTGACCAGTTTATAACTCCTTCACCAAATCCACCATCTGTAACACCTTCTTCAATTGTAACAACTAATTTATATTTTGGTAAAGATTCATTTAAATAATTTTCATCCATAGGTTTGATAAATCTACAGTTAACCACCTCAGAGGAAATACCTTTTTCCATTAGCCTACTATATACTTCTAAGCTCTTACTTACCATTGACCCGACTGCTAAAATAAGTACATCACTTCCTTCTGTTATTACCTCCCATGAGCCTATTTCAATTTTTTGTGGAGATTTTTCTTCAAATTTTACTGACTGTTCTTTAGGGTATCTTATGGTAAATGGTTTAGTTGTATTTAAAGTTGCAGTATAAAGCAAATCTCTTAACTCATTTCCATCTTTTGGTGCTGAAATAATAATATTTTGAATACATCGTAAATAAGAAATATCTAAAACACCGTGATGAGTTGCACCATCCTCACCAACCAAACCAGAACGATCCATACAAAAAATGACAGGTAAATTTTGTAAAGCAATATCATGGATTATATGATCAAAGGCTCTTTGAAGAAAGGTTGAATAAATTGCGACTACAGGAATTTTTCCTTCCGTTGATAACCCGCCACTAAAAGTTACTGCATGACCTTCAGCGATACCAACATCATAGAATCTTTCCGGAAATCTTGAAGAATATTCAACTAATCCA
The DNA here is from genome assembly GCA_902538565.1 of uncultured Fidelibacterota bacterium. Taxonomy (GTDB): domain Bacteria; phylum Fidelibacterota; class Marinisomatia; order Marinisomatales; family Marinisomataceae; genus Marinisoma. The sequence goes on from CACBFQ010000002.1 coordinate 246,774, forward strand.
GTCCCTTCTCTCATTGCAGCAGTTATTGCAACTATATTTTTATTTTCTTCTGCTAAATCGCATATTACTTCTCCAAAAACATTCTGATATATTGGAGCTTGCACTTTAGAAATTGTACCATCTTTTTTCTTTTCTTTAACTCCATGATATTTGATTGGATCATCCTCAGCGTAATCAAGGCCCTTTCCTTTTTGTGTAATTGTATGCAACACAACAGGGCTATCATAATTTTTTATATTTTCCAAAATCTCTACCATTTCTTCGATATTGTGACCATCAACTGGACCAAAATATCTAAAACCTAGATCTTCAAAAACTGTTGTAGGTAAAAAAAAATTTTTAGCACTTGATTCAGCTTTTCTTAAAAGAGTTTCTACGACTTTCAAACTATTTGGAAGTTTTTTTATAGTTCGATAAATCCATCTTCTCAATCTATTATATTGTTTATTGGTCGCAATTTTAACAAGATAGTTTCTAAACGCACCTACATTAGGACTAATAGACATATCATTATCATTAACAATAACAAGCATTTGCTTTCTTATATTCCCAGCATTATTAAGGGCTTCAAAAGCAAGACCACCAGATAAGGCTCCATCACCAATAATACTTACAACTTTAAAGTCATCATTCTCTAAATTTCTACTAACAGCCATTCCTAAACCAGCTGAAATTGCTGTTGATGCATGACCAGCACCAAAAACATCATATTCACTTTCAGATCGCTTTAAAAAACCACTTAACCCTTTATATCTTCTGATAGTTGGGAATTGACTATATCTACCTGTAAGAACTTTATGAGCATATGCCTGATGACCGGTATCCCATACAATTTTGTCTCTTGGAGCATCGAAAACATAATGAACAGCAGTTGTTATTTCAACTGCGCCAAGAGTTGGAGCTAAATGTCCTCCTATTTCATTAATTGTATCAATAATATAAGTGCGAAGCTCTTTGCATACTTCTCCTAATTCCTCTTTTGGAATATTTTTTAAATCTTTTGGAGAATTAATCTTATCTAGATATTTCATATTTTCCTTTGAAACAAATTTCATGTATTAAAGTTTCATTCAATAGTTCAGGATGACAAGAAATTCCAATATGTATTCCTTGCTTTACTGCAACTACTTCTTCCTGAAAGGTTGCTAAAACTTCAACATCGTTATTTATTTTATCTATTTTTGGAGCTCTAATAAATAATACATCAATATCAGAACTAATTGAGCCATCTGTAACATTAATTTTAGCTTCAAAAGAATGAACTTGTCTTCCATAAGCATTTCTGCTTGTTATTACATCTAAAAAAGCAAAGTTATGTACCCTTGAGTCGTTAGATTCTTTAGACATTAAAATAAGTCCAGCACATGAACCTAAAATTGGCTTTTTCTTAGAAAGCTTATTAATACCATCCATCAAGCTCTGATTCTTTCTCAAGAGATTAGTTATTGTTGTAGATTCTCCCCCAGGAATTATAAGACCATCAACAGAACTTAGATCATCGCTCGTTTTAACTAGCTTATGTTTTAAGTTAATTTTTTTAAGAATTTTAATATGAGAATCAAAATTTCCTTGAAGTGCAAGGACACCAATCACAATTAGTCGCCTCTATTTGAAAATTTTTCATCTTCAGGAATGTCAGACATTAAAATTCCCTTCATTGCGTCTTTTAAATCATAAGAAGCAGTTAAAACATCTTTTGCACTCTTAAAATGTGTAACAGCTTTAACAATTGCATGAGCTCTTTCAGATGGATCTTGGCTTTTAAAAATACCAGAACCAACAAAAACTGTTTCAGCGCCCAGTTGCATCATTAAAGAAGCATCTGCAGGAGTAGCAATTCCTCCAGCAGCAAAATTAGGAACCGTTAGTTTTTGATTTTTAGCCACCTCTTCTACTAAATCTAAAGGAACTCTAAATTCTTCTGCCTTTTTCGATAAATCAGCATCTTGTAGATCAATAATTTGTGAAGTAATCATTTTCATATGCCTTACAGCTTCAACAATATTTCCACTACCAGCTTCTCCTTTAGTTCTAATCAATGCAGCCCCTTCATTTATTCTTCTTAGGGCTTCACCTAAGTCTCTTGCTCCACATACAAATGGAACCTTAAAAGGATGTTTATCAACATGAGCATGTTCGTCAGCCGTTGTAAGCACTTCACTTTCATCAATGAAGTCAACTTCTAAGGCCTCTAAAATTTGTGCTTCAGCAAAATGACCAATTCTACATTTTGCCATAACTGGTATTGAAACATTATCCTGTATTTCTTTAATCATGTGAGGGTTGCTCATTCTTGCAACACCACCATCTTTTCTAATATCCGATGGAATTCGCTCTAAAGCCATAACAGAAACTGCTCCTGCATCTTCTGCAATTTTAGCTTGTTCTAAATTAGTAACGTCCATAATTACCCCACCTTTTAGCATCTCTGCTAAACCGACTTTAACTTTGAAAGACTCTTTACTCATGAATTATTTCCTTTTCTTGTGTATTTGTTATTTCTTTGACTTTTTTAATTACTGATTCGATTATCCAGTCTGGAGTTGAAGCTCCGGCGGATATTCCTACAGAATTTACATCATCTTTAAACCAAGATGAATCAATTTCTGCAGCACAAGTCACCTGAAATGTATTTTCATTCCTTTTTGAGCTCAATTCAGCTAGACGTTTGGAATTAGCGCTTGTAAATGATCCAATAATAATCATTAAGTCAGTTACTTCAGACAACTCTTTAATTTGTTCTTGATTTCTTTTGGTTGGAAAGCAAATTGTATTAACAAATCTTAAATCAAATACTTTTGTCATTAAAACGTTTATAATATCTTGCACGTTTTCGATTGTTTGGGTTGATTGAGTTACAACTCCAGCTTTCTTTGTTTTTCTAAGTGCTTCAGCTTCTTCTACTGAAGCAACAATCACTGGATCTGGTATTTGACTAGCAATTCCAATTACTTCATCGTGACCATGGTCTCCAATAATGATAATTTTTCTTCCTTCTTTATGTAATGCTTTTACTTCATGATGTATTTCATGAACTAAAGGGCATGTAGCATCGATAATATTCATTTTTTTATCTTCAGCTTTTTTCCAGACCTCTTTTGCAGTACCGTGAGCTCTGAAAAGAACAGGTTTGTCTTTTGGAATCTGATCAAGTTTCTCAACAACTTTTACACCTTCTTTTTCTAAATCACTTACGACACTTTCATTATGAACAATATCTCCCAACATATAGACTTCTCCATATTTTTTGCTCATTTCGTAAGCGCTATTTACAGCATCTCTTACTCCAAAACAATATCCAGCATCTTTAGCTAAAATTATCTTCATTAAATTTGCTTATATATGTTGACATTAAATTTAAAACTGTTGATTTGACATCTGAAAATTCACCTTCTACTAGTGCTGCAGCTGCAAAAGGATGTCCACCTCCACCCATTTTTTTAGCGATCTCGCTAACTTTGTACTTTCCCTTTGATCTAAAGCTTAATCTAACTTTTCCTCCAAGGTCATAAAGCATTAAGGAAACTTCAACTCCCTTAATTCCTCGAAAAAAATCTGTAAACCCGTCAAAATCTTGATTTGAGCCATTGACCTCTTTAATCATGTCATGATTCAAAGAAAACCAGACTATTTCACCATCGCAATCATAATTTAATTTTTGAATCACGTTTCCTAAGAGCTTCATTCTGCTTATCGAAGAATTTTCATAAATGTTTTGATAGACTTTAGAGATATCTAATCCCATTTGAATGGCATCAACGGCAACTTGATGACAAAGATCAGTTGTGTTACTATGTCTAAATGAACCGGTGTCTGTTAAGACAGCAACATAAATACCTAACATCATTTCATCTGAAATTTTTTGATCAATCTCTTTAAAAAATGAATATAAAATTTCACCTACGGATGAGGCTTTGACATCGATGTATTCATTCTTAAATAGATCATTATCAGATTTTGCGTGATGATCAATGCTTAACGTTTCAATATCATTTTCTTCAACTAAAAATGCCAAATCTCCCAATCTATAAAAATCTCCTATATCTAATATCAATCCTAGATCTGCTTTTTTAATAAATGATGCTGAATCTCCATCGAGCTCTTGAAAAATATTATCCTCATTCAAAAAATTATATACTTCTGGTATTGGAGAGTGATTAACGATAATACAATCCTTGCCAATTGAATCTAAATATTTGTACATAGTGTAAGCAGAACCTAAGCTATCTCCATCTGGATTTATATGAGATGAAATAAAGATTTTATCGTGTTTATCGATAATGGATTTTATTAGATGAAAATCCATATTTTACCTCTGCCAAGTATTTTCAGGAATATTATTTTGTTTATTATGATATCTTGAAAGAACAAAGAAATAATCTGATAAACGATTTAAATACATTATTACGGGATTATTATCCAAAGAATTATTGTATAATGTTACAGCCGATCTTTCAGCTCTTCTAGTAATTGCTCTAGCAACATGTAAATTTGATGAAAAATGATCTCCGCTTGGTAAAATAAATTCTTTTAGAGGTTCTAAGTCTTGGTTAAGATAATTTATTTGATCGTCTAAATCTGAAATCATGTTTTCATTTATGATAGAATTATCTTCAAGATTCATTGAAATATGTCCACCTATATCGAATAAATTATTCTGAATTTTTTTTAAGAACTCTGTTATATCTGAGTTTTGGCTAAATGATAAGCAAACTCCAATGATACTACTTAATTCATCTACCTCTCCAAGACAATGAATAATATTATTAGACTTAAGGACTGATTCTCCTTTGGCTAAGTTTGTTTTACCGCTATCTCCATTTCTTGTAGTAACTTTTGTAATTCTCATTACATCATACCTGACAGCCATAGATGGGTTAGAATGCTGAAAACATATCCAATGAAAATTACTCCAGTCCATCTAAGATGACTTGAAAATGTATAAATTCCCTTTGCTTGACCCATCAAAGCAACACCAGGTGCAGAACCAATTGAAAGCAAACTTCCACCAACTCCTGCGGTAAGAGTAATTAAAAGCCACTGATTTAAGTCCATGGTAGTAGTATCATGCATTTGAATCACAGAAAACATGACAGGTATGTTATCAATTAATGCAGATATAATTCCCATCAAAGAGTTTGCAATAGTAAAACCAAGACCATCGTAAAGTGTAGTATTTATCAGTGCCAAATAACCAATTTTTGAAAGTCCAGCTACACAAAGTATTACTCCATAGAAAAATAATAAGGTATCCCACTCAGCTTGAGCAATTTGCTTAAATACTCCAAATGGTTGATCTGAGCCATCACGAGAAATTTTGCTCTCTGCAGAATAAGTTCTTTTCAAATAATAACCAAAAAGTTGCAAAAGACTCAATCCAAACATCATACCAAATACTGGAGGAAGCTTAAGGAATTGTTTAAAGGAAATTGCCATCATAATTGTAACAAGGAATAAACAGCTAATAGTCACAGCACCTCGTTTTAACAACACAGGAGGATTTTCAACTTCATCCGCAGAACCATCAATGAAAAAACTCATAATAAATGCCGGAATAATAAAATTTACTAATGAAGGTAAAAAGAGTTTGAAAAATTGCAAAAATTCAACGTAACCAGCCTGCCAAACCATTAGTGTTGTTATATCTCCAAAAGGACTAAAAGCACCACCAGCATTAGCAGCTACAACAATATTGACACAACTTATACTTGTAAAATTTTTATTGCCTTTTCCCACAGCTAATACCACTGCACACATTGTAAGTGCAGTTGTTAAGTTATCCGCTATAGGTGATAAGAAAAATGAAATAAACCCAGTAATCCAAAATAATTTTTTATAACTAAAATTTTGATTTAGAAGAATAGAACGCAATTTTTCGAAAACATTTCTCTCAGTCATTGAATTTATATAAGTCATCGCCACTAAAAGGAAGAGCATCAACTGATTAAATTCATCAAAAGCATGCATCAATTCTTTTTTGACAGCATAAGAATCTCCTGTTTGCACTCCTACCCAAGCGATCATTGCCCAAATAATTCCTGCAGCAAAAAGCACGGGCTTAGACTTCCTTAAGTGCGTAACCTCCTCTGTCATCACAAAAGCATATGCAATGATAAAAAGGACTATCGATATAATTCCAACTGGATGATTCAATAATTCCATAGGCGGTAATTTAAATAAAAAGAAATGAAAAAATTATTAAAATCGTATTAATTATTTTATATTTTGAAATGGAAAATTTATTATCTGTTTTACTCATTATTGGGCTATCAATGTTAGCGATGAACTTGGGACTGATTTTTAAAAATAAACCACTCAGAAAAGCTTGTGGTGATTCACCTGACGGATGTGAAATTTGTGGTGGCGATCAAGATAAATGTGATAGCAATGCTTAATTCTTTGGAAATCCAGTTGAAAAAACCTTTGTAAAAGATTTATCCTCATTTAAGAGTATTGAAAAAGATTCAATACCTTTTAAGTTTTCTACAATATCAAAATTATCGATTGTATAAAACATTGTAGATAGTGCATCGGCATCTAAGCATGATTTGTCAGAAATAATCGAAACTGAACCCAAGTTAGAAGAAATTGGATACCCAGTTTTTGGATTTATTTCATGATGATAAAATTTGTCATCAATTATATAAAAATTTCGGTAATTACCTGAAGTTGCAATTGAAAGATTGTTAAGGGAAATAACCAGCTCAATATCATTTTTAAAATTTGTAATTGATGGAGTATTAATTCCTATTTTCCAATCTTTACTTTTTGATCTGGTCCTGATTTCACCTCCTATTTCTATAAAAAGATCTTCATATTCAATTAAAGAATTAAAAATTTTATCAACTGCATAACCTTTCGCAATTGAGCTTAAGTCAATTTGAACTCTTGAATCTTTCTTACGTATTTTTTCTTTATCAACTTCAATTAGATCTTGGCCAATGAAAGCTTTAACACTGTCAATCGTTGTTTCTGAAGGTGGAGATTCAAAAATATCAGGACCAAATCCCCATAAATTGACTAAAGGCATGATTGTTATATCATATTGACCATTTGATAAATCATAATATTTAAATGAACGTTCTAAAACCTTATAAAAATCTTCAGATATAAAAAACCAATCAGTTGATTCAGATTGATTGAAAGTTGAAATTTCACTTGATGGTATATAGGTTGACATTTGTTGATTAATATCTTTTAATATTTTTTCAATAAGTATATAATTTTCTTCAATTTCTACTGGGTTATTTGTTTTTGGAAAAAACTTTACAGTATATGTTGTTCCCATAGTATTACCATTGATAGTAACAAGATTTTTTTCAGGAGAACTACAACTAAGTAATAAAAGAATTATTAATGAAGCTAGTCTATTAGCCAAAGTCATCATAAGCGATCATATCTTCTTCAACGCCTAAGTCCCAGAGCATTTTTTGAACAGCACTAATCATCATTGGAGGACCACATAAATAATACTCACATTCAGTAGGATCTTCATGATCTCTCAATAGCATGTCATGTGCAACCTGATGAATGAATCCTGTCGGACCTTCCCAGTTATCTTCCGGCAGTGGATCGGATAGAGCAACATGATAACTAAAATTATCAAATTCTTCTGCTAGAGCTTTGAATTCATCATCATAAAACATTTCTTTTTCTGATCTAGCACCATACCAAAATGAAATTTTTCGTTTAGATTTTTCAGTTTTAAGTAAATGAAAAATATGAGATCTTAATGGAGCCATTCCAGCACCACCTCCGATGTAAACCATTTCACGCTCGGTATCTTTAATAAAGAATTCACCGTAAGGTCCGGATACAGTTACCTTATCTCCTTCTTTGAGATCAAAAACATATGAAGAAGCTATTCCTGGAGGTGCAGATGGGTTATCTGGTGGAGGACTAGCAATTCTAATATTTAACATAATCATGTTACCCTCTGCAGGATGATTTGCCATTGAATAAGCTCTGAAAACTGGCTCTTTATTTTCTGCAACATATTGCCAAATATCAAATTTATCCCAGTCACTAGTATACAAGTCTTGAATTTCGAAATCTTTATATTCTAATCCTTTATATTCTGGTACATCAATTTGTATGTAGCCACCAGATTCAAACTGGATTGGATCGTCTTCTGGTAGTTCTAAAATTAATTCTTTAATAAAAGTAGCTACATTATCATTTGATTTAACAACAGCATCCCATTTTCGAATGCTAAAGATTTCATCAGGTACTTTTATTTTCATATCATTTCTAATCTTTACTTGACAGCCTAATCTCCAATTATCTTTTTGGTCTGAACGAGAAATATATGCTTCTTCGGTAGGTAAAATATCTCCTCCACCTTCGGTAACCTGGCATTTACATTGTGCACAAGTTCCTTGTCCTCCACAAGCGGATGGCAAATAAACGTTTTGTGCTGCTAAGGCCGAAAGGACTGTACCTCCAGTTTGAACGTTAATAGATTTATCTACATCATCATTTATCAGTAACGTAACTTCTCCTTGTGGAAGAAGAATATCTCCTAAAACATTAAGAATTATAACCAACAAAAGTATTACTGATGAAAAAACAATTACTCCTAATAAAATATCACTCATTATAAATCGATCCCCGAAAATGCCATAAAGGCCATTGATAATAATCCTGTTAATAACATTGCCATTCCAACTCCTCTCAACCTAGGAGGAATGTTGGAATACCTTATTCTATATCTAATTGATGCTAAAGCTACAATTGCTAAGAAGAAACCAACACCTGAACCAAAACCATAAACTACGGTTTCAGAAATAGTATATTCTCTTTCTACCATAAATAATGATCCACCTAAAATTGAACAATTGACAGCAATCAACGGAAGAAAAATTCCAAGACTATTATACAAAGATTGTGAAAATCTTTCCATAAACATTTCAACTAACTGAACCATTGCAGCAATAACAGATATAAAAACAATTAATTTTAAAAAACCTAAATCAGTATCTTGAAAATCTGAACTAATCCAAACCAAAGCACCTTTATCAAGTAAGAATTCCCAAAGAAACCAGTTTATAGGTGCTGTAATTGTTAATACAACTATTACAGCCAATCCTATTCCAACAGATGCGTCAATCTTTTTTGAAATAGCTAAAAATGAGCAGAGACCTAAGAAATAAGCTAAAACAATATTTTCAATGAATACTGCTTTTGTAAAAATACTGAGATAATGTTCAATACCAGTCATTACGCATCCTCCTCAACACCCGCAAATTCTCTTTGAATCCATATTACTAAACCTAAAATGATAAATGCCCCAGGAGATAAAACTAACAAACCGATATTTTCATATCCAGCTGCATACCATGATTCAGGAATACTCCAAAGTACATAACCTGCACCCCCATCTGGGAGTGTGATTGTTCCAGCTCCAAAAAGTTCTCTAAAGAAAGAAACAACAATAATTATTAGTCCATAACCCATACTATTTCCTAAACCATCTAAAAACGCTTTGGATGGTCCATGCTTTAGAGCAAAAGCCTCAGCACGACCCATAATGATACAATTTGTAATAATTAATCCAACAAAAACTGAAAGTTGTTTACTCATATCATATAAATATGCTTTTAATAATTCATCAACAACTGAAACCAAAGATGCAATCACTGATAGCATTATAACAATCCTAACACGAGCAGGAATGTAATTTCTAATTAAAGAAAGTATAACATTTGATGAACATAAAACAAAAACAACAGCAAGCGTCATAATTATAGCTTGATCTAGTCTAATTGTAACAGCTAAAGCGGAGCAAATTCCTAGAACCTGTAATGAAATTGGATTATTTACATTTATAGGATCGCTAACAATTTTTTTTGATTCAGAATTAAATAGTTCCATAATCTCTTATTTTGTCTAAAGTTTTCTCATATCTTAGTAAATCTTCTAGCAAAAAGTCAGTAACACCATCTGCAGTAACTGTAGCTCCTGAAATACCATCTACTTGATGAATTGAAGAAGTATTTGATTCAGAATAATCAACTCCGCCTTTAACAACTTTAATACTAACAATTTTTCCAGATTTATCGCGGATTTTTTTTGGCATATATTGTATTTCTCCATTTGGTTGCTTTAAGGGATGATTTACAAAATTATCAGTAAACCATTTTTTTTCAACTTCACCACCTAAGCCAGGAGTCTCGCCATGTTTATAAAATTGAATACCTAAAACAGAATCTGTATCAGGATTTAAAGCGATGTATCCAAAAATTGTAGACCACAAGCCTTTTCCGGCTATTGGGAGAGCAATTCCTTGAACTTCATCATTGTCCATTCTTATGTAAATTGGTAAAGTATCTTCATTTTTTTCAATATCAACTTCTTCAATATTACAATCTACAATCTCACCTTCAACATTTACACATTTAGCATCAATAGAACTCTTAAATGTTTCCTCGATACTTTCATTAGTAAGCAATAAACTTTCGTCAAAGTTTAACGATCTTAGAATGGTTTTTTGGACATCAGCTTTAAGATTTTGATCCTGCAAATCTTTAACACTATCCTTTGTAAATGAAAGCATTGTTCCTAAAACAACAGTGACGATAAAAACGAAAAAAAGAGTATAATTATTACTATGCATTTCTTGCTAACCTCATTTTTATGTTCGCTTGAACTACATAATAATCTATTAATGGAGCAAACATATTCATAATTAATATTGCTAAAAATACACCTTCAGGATATGCTGGATTTATTGAACGAATTATGATAGTTAATACTCCAATCAAAAAGCCGTAAATCCATCTTCCTTTGTTAGTATGAGATGAAGTGACAGGCTCAGTGGCCATAAAAACAGTACCAAATAAGAAACTACCAATCAGAATGTGCTGCAAAGGAGTAATCGTTAACATTGCATTTGGAAAACCACCAGCTTGCATTATGCCATCAACAGTTAAATAGTTTAATAAATTAAAAAGTAGTGAAGTAAAGACTAAGCCCAAAACAGAAGAAACCATAATTCTCCATGATGCTATACCGCAATAAATAAGGAAGAAGGCACCTAATAATATTAATAGCTTATTTGTCTCTCCAATAGATCCTGGAATTAAACCCCAAAACATATTTAAAGTCGAGTAATCAAATTGTGTGTTGGCTGCAAAAAGATTTGAAGCAGTATCGTATTCTACTGGATTTGCTGGAATTGCTAATGCAGTAGCTCCACTATATCCATCAGGACCTACAGCCCATACTTTATCCCCAGATATCTTTGTAGGAAAAGCAAAATACATAAATGCTCTTGATGTCAAAGCAGGATTAAAAATGTTTGTTCCGACTCCACCAAAAATTTCTTTTCCAATAATTATTCCAAAACTTGTTCCAATAAATACTTGCCATAAAGGAACATCTGGTGGCATAGTGAGTGGTATTAATGCACAACTAACTAAGAAACCTTCATTGACTTCATGCTTCCTGATTATTGCAAATGTTAACTCGCATATTGCACCTGCAACAAAGGTTGCAATTAAAATTGGAATGACATAGGTGAATCCAAAAATAGTATTTCCAACAATACCTCTTTCAATTTCCATGGCGAGGGCATTTAAGTAGCCAATATTATAAGCTCCAAATACATAACAAGGAATAAGAGCTATCACAACAAAGAACATAGTTCTTTTGATATCCATATTATCTCTAATATGAGGACCCTTACTTGTTTGTTTATTAGTGGAAAAGAAAATAGTATCTGCAGCTTCCCAAACAGGATAAGCCCAAGATAGAGGCTTACCTTTTTCTACAAGTTTTCCAGTTTCTTCAAATATTTTTCTTAAAAAATTCATAATTACTTATCAAAATAGATTGTATCTAAACCTTTCCTTATAATTGCACCTACATCAGACTTACTTGGGCATACAAAAGAACATAATGCAACATCTTCTTCATCGCACTCATAAATACCGAGCTGCTCCATCTCATCAATATCATTTGCTTCAATACTTCTGGCTAATGCATTAATAAAAATATCCATTGGAAAAACTTTCTCCCATGCATCAACAGGAACAAATGCTCTGTTACTTCCATTTTGTAATGTGGTAAAATCAAAACTTTTTTTATTTGATCCTAGATAAGCATTGAAAACACTATATTTTGATTTTCCACCTGGATGTAACCAACCAATAAAAGGTCTTTCGAATGATTCTTCAATGACAGAAAAAGATGAATGATAAAATCCTAAGAAGCCATCAATATCAACTTGTTTCCCTGTCAATACATTACCAGATATAATTCTAACATTTTCCATCAATAAAGAATTTTTATATAAATCAAATCTAGCGCCAATTCGAGATTTGATATACGAAGGCTTTACAGCAGGTCCTCCAATAGAAATATTTAAAGAAAAGTCGATAATACCTTTGGAAAATAGCTTTCCTAAAACTGGTAAGTGACTTCCTTGTACAGTCCAAACAACTTCATTCTGGTTCAAAGGATTTACTTTATTTAGAATAACACCAACATTACCAGATGGGTGTGGTCCCTCAACTTGAATCAAGTTGATAAAATCATAATCAGACAAAAATGAAAAGTTATTGCCCCTAACAGCAACATACAAGTGTCCATCAGTAAGTTTTTTAAGATTAGACAGTGCAGAAATGATGTATTCTTTATTTTCAGCTAATGAAAAAGATAAATCATTTGCCAATGGCGAAGAATCAGCAAGACTTACTACAATACATTTAGGGCTATCACTAGGATTAACAACTTTGTTAAAAGGTCTTTGTGTAAAAAAAGGCCAAAAATTATGTTTTTGAATGAACTCCTTTACATTATCTTTTGATGAAAGATTGATTTGTTTATCAGATTCAATATTTTTTTCTTTTTCTTCATCTACTTCAATAATGATGTCAAGTACTGCTCTTCTTTCTCCATAAACAATTTTAGAAATAGTTCCGGAAGCAATTGATGGCCATTTGACCTCAGGATTTATCTTGTCAAAAAATAAAGCATCACCTACAGAAACTTGATCACCCTCTTTAACTAAAAGCTTTGGCTTGATGTAATTAAAATCTTGAGGAGATATTGATACAAACTTTTGTGCAGGCGCGTTAGAAAATTCTCTGGGAGCAAACCCAGAAATGTTAATATTATGCCCCTTTTTAATCGTAATTTTTTGCATCAACTCTTAGGATTGTTTTAAATGCTTTAATTTGACAAGTGAAAGTACTAAAAAAGATTGTTGAGTTCTATAAAATTATTGCAAAAAAATTATTTTTTTGCTTTCCATTCAAAATAATTTCCATTATAGGAAGATTTTGACTGCCATTCTTTAACTTTTGAATCAATATTATCAATTACATCTTGACCAATATCATGAATTAAATCAATTGTTAAATCTCCAACAGTTTTAGCGCTAACTCTCGATGCCTTAATATTACCTTTACCTGTAATTGCATTACCCATCCCGTGCACTTTTTCTAATTCATCAAACTTTCCAGAGTCTTCATCAGCAATATTATAAGTTGATCCATCCATTGGAATTCCTTGTATTGGTTCAGGCAAACTACCAATTGAACTTATAAAGGTATTTCCATGAAGAATTTTATTGGAATTTTCTTTTGCAATTAATTTGCCATCAATAATTTTATTCTCAATGACTTCAATTCCATTTAAAATATTATCTTCATAGGATAGTCCAACTGGCTGAGTACACTCAGCAACTTTAAATAAAAATTTATCTAACGTATTGTTTAAAATTTTTCTTCGAGCAAGTTTTCTTTTTTCAACCATTTCCGGAGTAGCATCTTCAGGAATAGTGGTTAAAGGCATATTTTCTATACTTCTTCTATAGACTAGGGTCGTTCCATTTATACCTAAATCTTCATACTTCATATCATACTGTTCTAAATATTTTGGTATACCTTTATGCTCCATTTCAATGATATCGAAATTTTCAATTTTAGATTCAACTTTCTGTCTAACAAGTTCTAATTGAGTAATCTTACAAACATCAATTGATGCTAATCCACCTCCAATAACAATTGCATCATCTTTAATATCCACTTTAGGACCATTATAAGATGGCTCATGATAATGGTTGAACCAATAGACAAAAGGATTTTGGTAATAAAAATTATCAAAACCTTCAATTTCTTTTATAGGAAAAGATCTATCTTTCCATGCTCCATTAGCAAAGTAAATACAGCTCCATCCCATATTATAGATTTCTTCAAAAGATACATCTTTACCAATCCTGGTTAATGGAACGAAATCAACTAATTCGTTAGAGATGATATCATCAATCTTAAAGTATTCATTAATACGTTGTTTTTCATGCCATCTAGGAAGACCGTCTTCAATTTTTCCATATGGCATTCTATTTTGTTCAACAACAACGCATCGAATTCCTTCATCGGTAAGTTTCTTTACCGCAGTTGAACCAGAAACTGCACCACCAATTATTAATACTACTTTCATTATTTTGTTTATTTATTAAATTTATAAAGCATGAAGTTAATAAATAATTTAATAATTCAAATCATTCCTTTTTTACCAAAGTTTTTTGTAAAAATTGTAGCCTCTCCTTATATAGCTGGAATTACTGATGAAGAAATGCTAAAAAACGTTCAAAAGCTAAATAACAAAGGATTTAAAGTTGCGATAGATATTTTAGGAGAACATGTTGAAACGGAGAAAGAGGCAGATGAAATCACCCAAAGATATATATCAATTTATGATGAAATATCTAAAAGAAACCTATCTGCAAATATTTCCATAAAACTAACTCACATTGGACAAGATTTAGGACTAGATATTGTTAAGAATAATCTTACTCAACTTGTACAAGCAGCTAAAAAGAATAATAATTTTCTTAGACTAGATATGGAAAATATCCCTTATACATCAGAAACAATTCAACTATATAAGGAAATTTTTGAGCATTATGATCAAATAGGTATTGTGATTCAGGCCTATCTTCACAGATCTTTAGATGATATTAAATCACTTAGTGATAAAAAATTTAATGTTCGAATATGTAAAGGCATTTATGTTGAAGACCCTAAATTGGTATTAAAGGACTTTAATGATATTAGAGAAAATTACATAAGACTTGTAAAAGAGGCTTTAAATAAAGGCTCGTATGTTGGTATTGCTACTCATGATGAGTTTTTAATTGATAATATTTATTCATGGATAATTGAAAATAATATTTCTAAAGATCAGTATGAATTTCAGGTACTACATGGTGTTCCAATGCAAAAAAAGTTAGAAATGTTGATGAATGATGGAAACACAGTTAGAGTATATCTTCCATATGGGGACAATTGGTACGATTATTCGGTTAGGAGATTAAAAGAGAATCCTAAAATGGCAGGATACATAATTAAAAATTTATTCTTATCAATTTTTAGAATTAAGTGATTGCCTGAACCTGTAAATAAAAAGAAGTATAAGACCAGCAAGATTTGGAAACCAAACTTCCGGATTTGACCATGGTATACCATCAAAAGAAAAGTCAGATACAGGCCAAATAATTTTTGTGGGAAAATATTCTTTTGAGTGAAATGGAAAATCTAAAATTATATGAAAGGGCCATGCAAGCATTGGAAATGCTAATGGTCTTTTATAATAGTAGACAAAACCAATAACAACAAAAGCAGGAACGAAACTGTGAAATAAATCATAGTTGAAAAATAACCATCCAGGGATTGAATCTAAGCTTGGAGGCCCATTATAATTATAATCGCCCTGAAATAGTCGTACAATAATTAATAATCCAAATGAAAATAAATCTGGCATTGCACCAAAAAAAATAGCCAATTTTGAATAGCCTGAATAACCAAACAGGCCTTTACCCCATAAAGCATGACTTAAAGTATCCATTTATTTTGCTAGGGCACCCATAGGGTCCCAAGGCTTTAATGGAACAGCCTCAGCATTTTGAAAAATATCATTTAATTCATCAGATAAATAATCTTTATGAACAACTACTTCATAATTATACTCGTCAAACCAATCATCAGACATAATATGGTATCCTTTATTACCTCCTTTATCTCCCCAGCTATTTTCAACTCTCCATTGTATTGATTTTCCATTATCATCTAAGTCAACACCAGTAAATAGCATAGCATGGGTCATTTGGCTCTGACCATATTCTAATCTTTCTGCTTTATTCATTTTAAAGTCAGTATTATAAAACATTTTGTAGTCAAATAAATCAGTGTCCATAACGCCTAAATCTCTATGAAAATGTTTACCAACATCACAACCAAACCACACAGGATGATCATCTTTAATTGATTTTATGCTCGCGTCTTTCATTACGTCACTTTCAACATTTAAATATCTAATAGGACTTCCTTCAATGACATTTCCTAAATGTTCTACAGTATAAACTTTATTATACTCTTTATTACTCATTGGGCAATTAATTAAACAGACATAATCATCGATATTTAATCCAACATGATCTTCATAAAAAGATTGAGGAGTTAAATTTTCGTATCTACTAAATTTTTTGTCTTTATCTCTTACTTGCCAATTAAAACTTTTTGGAGGAGTGCCTAAATGCATCGATAGCATTTTAAAAATTTCTTCAATCATAGAATTTTTTAGCTTGTTTAATTCTTCATTTGATGCACCTTTTGAAAACTCTTTGCGAAGATCATGAGCATTTTCTCTTAGCTTTCTTGCAAGCATTTTATTCATTTCAGCTGATTGACTTGAAGAAAAAGATTCGGACATTTCTGCCTGTGGAATAACACCATATTTCTTAATTAGGTTTTTCCACATATCCCATTGTCCTCCATCTTCTGTTGGAGTTTGTAGTAAATGCATAACGATTCTACTATCAAAATTCTCTTCAACAGTTGATAAAATTGATTCTAAGAAATAATTAGATTTTTCTAGCTTATCCCAAAACATAAAATAGCTTTGTGAGAACTGAAAATCTTTAAGGTTATGTTTTCTACCAAGGTAAACCCTAAAAAGATTGAGACCTGCAAATCCCCAGCATCTACCGCTTGATTTTTGATTGGTGGCTGGCATTTCTCCTGAAATAACATGGGAAAATGAATGATCTATTTTACGATATTTTTCCCAATCCATTGAAAGTTCATTAGAGTTTGTTTTGATCATTGCATTTCTAACAACCTTTACATGATTATCAGATGAATATTTTTCTCTTAATTGTTGAATTTGATTTTGTGATATTTTTTTTGACATGTGAATTCCTTCTTTATGAACCTCGTTTACCCCAAATCATTTTATTTTTAAGGGTTTCGTAATAATTATAATCTTTAAAAGTAATAAATTTTAAATGATGGTTAGCTTTAGATAATTTTACTGTTGAAGTTTTAGTGAAATTAATAATATTCTGTCCATCAATAATTAGCTTCAAATCATTTTCAGACTCTTTGCTAAACCTAAATTCCACTTCCACGTCAGATGGTAAAACTAAAGGTCTTGATGTTAATGAATGGGGAGCGATAGGTGTTATAACTATTGAAAAAACGTCGGGCTGAACAATTGGACCACCTGATGATAATGAATAGGCAGTTGATCCTGTTGGCGTACTAATGATTATACCGTCCGACTTATAATCACTTACATGCTGATTATCTATAAATAATGATAATGAAGTAACTCTGAATGAAGTTTCATTCTGAACAACAAAATCATTAACAGCATAATATGAATCTTCATTACCAGAAATTTTTGCGGATAAGACTAATCTATCCTGAATCTTAAACTCATTCTTTTTAACAGATTCAAGCTTATCTACAAGTACCTCAGGAGTAATTTGGGCTAAAAATCCTAATCCCCCTAAATGAACACCTAAAACTGGTACAGATGTGTCTGAGAAAATTCTAACTCCGGAAATGAGTGTACCATCTCCTCCAAAACAAAGAAGAAAATCAACTTCGGGAGGATTTTGTGAAGAAAAGTATGAGACCTCTGAATCAACATCTATACTTTTTAATCGGTCGGCTAAATAAACTTCAAGATTGTTGTCATTTGCCCACTTTATAGTACTTTGGACTAATGCTGGAACTTGTTTTTTTTCAGCATTAGCCCATATTGCAAAACTTTTGACTTGCATTTTACTTATCTATTTTTTTTCTTATGTCTATCTGCTCTTAAACGCTTTTTACGTTTATGAGTGTTCATTTTTCTTTTTTTTCTTTTTTTACCGCAAGGCATTTATTACTCCTAATATTCGATTAATTTTTCATTTACTGTTTTTTTCATCAATTTTGATGGTTTAAAAACAGGTACATATCTTTCAGGTAGAAATATTGGATCACCAGTTTTTGGATTTCGTGCTTTTTTTGGTAATCTATGTTTTGCACTAAATGTTCCAAATCCTCTTAATTCTATTTTTTCATTATTGCTCAATGCTTTAATTATTTCGCTAAATGACTCATTTAGAACAGCTTCAACCTCAACCTTTGTTAGGCCAGTGGCATTAGCAACATTATCTACTATATCTTGTTTTATCATTCTCTAATTACTTAAAATAAATTGTTAGTTTTTGACCTGGATAAATTGTAGAAGATTTCATACTATTCCAACTCTTTATTTTTGAAACAGTCGTATCATTATTTTTAGCAATCGTACTCAAATTATCCCCGACTTTAACAATATAAACATTTTTCTTTGGAGTATCCTTAACTGGTTGACCTTTAACAAATAATGTTAATTTTTGCCCGGGATAAATATTTGAACTAGATCCCATGTTATTCCACTTTCTAATCTCACTAGCTCTTGTATTGTAGTCTTCTGCAATATGTCCGAGAGTATCACCCTTCTTAACAGTATAAATTTTCTTTTCAGGGTAGTTTGAATACAGGCCACCTTTAACTGGAATTTTAAGTCTCTGTCCTACAGATAGTTTATTAATATTTGAAATATTATTTATTGTCTGCAGGTCTGCAACTAATACTCTATATTTTGAGGCTACTGAAATAAGGTTCTCCCCTTTTTGAACTCTATGTTCTACTTTTTGAACTGCAAACTTTTCATCATCTGGTATCGCATTAAATTGTTTATAAAAAGATTCTTTTTTACCAAATGGAATATTTAAAGAATAAGAACCATTATTTGGAGTAGCTGGCTGTCTCAGCTCAGGATTCAGTTTTTTAATTGTACTAACTTTTGTACCTGCTGCTTTTGCTATTACATTTAGATCAGAACTCTTTTCAATTTTGACTTCATCATACTTTAAAGGGTTATTTTTAGGAATTTTAAAACCATATTTTTCAGGATTTTGTAAAATTATGGCTGATGAAAGATAGTATGGGATATAATTCTTTGTATCTTTCGGTAAGGAGTATAATTGCCAATAATCTGAAGTTTCATGAAGTTTTAAAGCTCTATTTACTCTTCCAGGACCAGTATTATATGCTGCAAGAACTAAATACCAATCTTCAAACTCTTCATATAAATCTCTAAAATATTTAGCTGCAGCATGAGTTGATTTTATTGGGTCTTGTCTTTCATCAATATACCAATTTCTATTTAATCCATATTGCTTTCCTGTTGAGTACATGAATTGCCATAAACCAACCGCTTTAGCCCTGGAAATAGCTTTAGGATCAAAGCCAGATTCAATCATTGAAACAACAATTAACTCTTCAGGTAAATCATACTGTTCTAAGATTGGTAACATTAAATCTTTGTACTGGACATATCTTCTGAGCCATATGTTAAATCCTTTTCGGCCTTTACCTTGAAAATACCTTATATAACTTTCAACTTGTGAATTTGTAACTAATGGTATATGTCCTTCTCTATCATCAATAATAGTAAATTTTGTCATACCCATTTCAATTGATTCATTTTCAGATGTCAATTCAGCTATATCTTTTCTTATTAAATCAGCTGTTAATATCTGAGTAGAACTATCAATGGTATTTAATCTGGTTGTATAAATTTTAACAAAATCATCTTGAAATTTTTCAAATTCAATTTTATCTAATTCTTCTCTAACACCTATTTGTTCAACATCAGATAATAGATCAAAAACCTTTTTAATATTATACACAACTTCAACAGTATCTGAATTGACATCAGCAATAATTGCATCTGATAAAAATTGCTTTGCTTCGTCCAAAATTGAAGTAATTCTATTTGATGTTCCTAAAAAAGAAATATCATCGGTATTCATGAATGGTTTTCTAGGTTTTTCTGAAAGATTTTGTCCAAAAATTATTGAGGACATAATTATGGCAAATATTATTCTATTGTTTATCATAAAGTTGTGAAATTATCTGAATTAGTTTGGATAAGCAAGCTAGCGTTTTTTTATTTTATTAATATAATTTGTACTACTATAGCCACCATAAAAACTTAGGGTTTTTACTTGACCTCCATTTTGCATTACTGTCTGGTAGCCAACAATATCTTCAATATTATAATCTCCTCCTTTGACAAGAATATCAGGTACTATGTCTTTTATTAAATTTTCTGGAGTTTGTTCCTCAAACATTATAACTGAATCAACTGACTCTATTGCTGATAATAAAGTTGCTCTATCTTCAAAAGAATTTATGGGTCTATCTTCGCCCTTTAATTCTTTAACTGAACTATCTGAATTAAGACCAATAATTAAAAAATCTCCAAGTTTTTTTGCTTGAGCTAAATATCTTACGTGACCAACATGCAATAGATCAAAGCAACCATTTGTGAAGACTATCTTCTTTCTTTCAGCCTTAATTCTATTAATAATTTCAATATTGTCTTCAAGTAGAAATCGCATTTTAATCAATCTTCATATTTTTAATGTTTGTTTTAATTTTTTCAGTCAAATAATCTCTATCATCAAAAGAATAATTTTCAGTAGTAATTGGTTCTCCAAGCTCAAAACTTATGACACTTTGCGATATATCAAATAATTTTTTTTTGGACCAACTGTAGGTTCCTGATATTGCAACAGGTACTACAGGAATATCTGTATTTATAGCAAAAATAGCTGCACCCTTCTTAAATGGTAAAAGATTCCCATCACTAGTTCTAGTTCCTTCTGGAAAAATAGCAACAGATCTTGGTATTTTTTTTATATCTTCCATCAAATTATTCATCGATTTCACAGCGCTATCATTATTTTTTCTATCAACAAAAATGAAGCCTGCTCTATCTAAAATTGATTTAAAAATAGGTATTTTGCTAAGTTCACTCTTTGCAATAAATACCGTATATCTGTTTACAGCAATTAATAAAAGAGGGATATCAATTAGGGAAGCGTGATTTGATGCAAAAACATAATTCCTATTTTGAAGATTATGCTTTCCTTTTACTACTAATTTAATGTTAAAAATAAATGATAAAGTTTTTCCCCAAATTACTCCAAAAAACTTAAAATTTTCTTTATTACCTGTTAATAAAATTGTGAAGAAAGAACTAAGACCAAATAATAATGTCCAAAAAATAAGATTTAAATAAATCCATATAATTCGCAATTATTTTATCTCCGAAATTTTCATGTAAGGCTGGAGACTTTTTGGAATACGAATACTTCCATCTTCTCTTTGGTGCGTTTCAATAAAAGCAGCAAAAATTCTTGGTGTTGCTAATCCTGATCCATTTAAAGTGTGTATAAAATCAGTATTACCATCAGAATTTTTAAACCTAATATTTCCTCTCCTTGCTTGAAAATCTTCAAAATTGCTGCATGATGACACCTCCAGCCATTTTTCTTCTCCAGGAGCCCATACTTCAAGATCAAAACACTTTGCAGCAGCAAAGCTCAAATCGCCAGTGCATAATTCAATTAATCTGTAATCAAGCTCCAACAAATCAAGAATATTTGTTGCTTGCTTTACCAAAGTATCAAGTTCATCATAAGATTTTTCTGGTTCTACAAACTTTACTAATTCAACTTTATTAAACTGATGGACTCTTAGAAGACCTCTGGTATCTTTTCCATAAGATCCAGCTTCTCTTCTAAAGCATGCAGAGTATCCAAGGTAATATTTAGGCAAATTATCAAGAGATAAAATATCATCTTTATGAATATTTGTTAGTGAAACTTCTGCAGTTGGAATCAAAAAAAGATCATCTTTTTCAATATGATACATATCCTCTGAAAATTTTGGAAGTTGACCAGTAGTTAAAGCTGAATCTGGTTTTACTAAGAAAGGAGTAAAAAACTCCGTATAGTTAAAGTTTTTAAGATGATAATCAATCATGAAATTAATTAATGCTCTTTCCAGCAATGCCCCTTTGCCTTTATAAAGAGGAAATCCACTACCAGACATTTTGGCAGCTACTTCAAAATCAAGTATATCTAACTGCTTGCAAATTTCTATATGATTTTTAACATCAAAGTTAAGTTCTTTATTAGTCTTTTTTTCAACAACAACCACATTATCTTTTTCTGAAGAACCTTGAGGACATGATGAATGAGGTAAATTAGGTATTTCTAATAATGCATCTTTTAAGGATGATGACAACTCTTTTTGTTCTTTTTCAAGCTCTTTAATTTTGTCAGAAAGAATTTTTAAATCAGTAAAAATATCTTCAGCAGATTCTCCTTTAGATTTCAATATTCCGACTTCTTTAGATTTGATATTTTGATCTGCTTGCAATTCATTAAGTTTTGTGGTTAGTGTTTTTAGACTATCGTCTAACTTTAAAATATTATCAAGGGAAATATTCTTATCTTTTTTTGCTAAAGACTGTAAAATTTTATCTGAATTGTTTCTTATTTTTTTTATGTCCAGCATGAGACAATTTACTCATATATATTTACATTTATAGTATCAATTAATTTCTTATTGTTCTGAATATTAAAAACATAACTACCCAATGTATCAGGTTCAAACTGACTGAAATAATATCCAGAAATAGGATTATATAATAGCTTAATTGTACTTATTACTTCATCATTCATTAAAACTTCAGCTTGAAGATTTTTTACTTTTGAATCTACCACATTTGAGTAACCATAAATAAATATAGGCTCGTTAAGCTTACTGTATTTATTTGCAATGTGAAATGAGTATTGAATATCAGTATCAAGTAAAATCCAATCAATTATTTCATTTAATTCTGAAATATAATTTTTTGAAATGTTAAATATATCATTTATAGCAATGAATGATGATTTGAATGAGCCATTTTGGTTTCTAGAAAAATTATTAAAACCATTTAAATTTATATCTTCATCATATTTAATATTGAAGATAGGGAAAAAATCTTTTAAGACTTTGGCATCTTGATCTGATCGAGAATTCATAACTAAAGAACTGTTCTCAGAAATGATTTTTTTTAAAAATAATTTAAGCCATTTATCTGAAACTGGTTTTGAGGGAAAATTATCAAGCAAAATAATATCATAATTTGTAAACCAAAAATCTGTGATATCAAGATTTCCATCTATTGGGCTTGGATAAAAATGGTCATAGTCAGCATTTAAATTATTTATAATGTGAGGAGTATTAAAATTTAATTTACCAGATAAGATAGCAATTTTAGGTTTTTCAATCTTTAAACTACTTTTGAAAATATGTTTGTTGTTTGAGATATTTGTTTCGCCATTTAAAGCTGAAATGCCAATTTCAAAATTTTTTTCGTAATCAACTTCTCCACCAATCATAAATGATTGAAAATAATTTTTTTCATTTGATAATACTGTAATTGGATTGGAAGCAACTAATCTTTTATCATTTAAAAGCGCTATTTGAACCTCTCCATCTCCTCCATTGATACTTAAAATTTCAACATCAATATAAATTGAGTTTTTATCAAATTGATTCGGGTAAATAAGAATATTTTTAATAGATAAGTCTAAAGGTTCATCAATTATTGATTCATTGACGTTTATAGATAAGTTATTTTCTATAATGGTACTTTCTTTATCCTTTGAACAAGATACTAAAGTGATAAAAAAAATTAAGCTTGCTATGAAGAAATTATAATATTTCATTAAACAATCATTCCTCGTGAGTAAGCACTAAAATCTTTATCAAAATCTATTTTATTATTATTGACTTTATGTAATGCTAAAAATGCAATCATATCTGCATTGTCAGTACAATACTTCATTGATGGATAAATAATCTTCTGATCTAATTTATCTAATTTATCTCTCAATCTCTTATTTGCAGCAACACCTCCACAAATAATTCCAGAGTTTGCAGAGTATTGGTTCATTGCTTTTTCAAACTTACTAATTAAAGTATCTACAATAGCTTCTTGATAACTTGCAGCTATATCTTCATAACTATATTTATTTTCATTTACACAATTAATTAATGCAGTTTTTAACCCACTGAAACTAAAATTAAATGTATTATCATTAATCATTGGCCTTGGAAAATTAATTAGATTCATATTACCATTTTTGGCAAGTTTTTCAATTTCTGGTCCACCTGGATAATTTAAATTCATTTTTTTTGCACCTTTATCAAAGGCTTCACCACATGCATCATCTAAAGTCTCACCAAGAAGTTCATATTCAAACATATTTTTTACTAACCATAGTTGAGTATGACCTCCTGAAACTAAAAGATTAATAAATGGTGCTTCAAGTTCAGCATGTTCAATAAAAACAGAATTTAAGTGAGCTTCTAAATGATTAATTGGAATAATTGGAATATTTAATGCTTGAGAAATTCCTTTCGCAAAACTAATTCCTGATAAAAGTGATCCCATTAAACCAGGACCATTTGTTACGGCAATTGCATCTATATCTTTGAAAGATTTATTTGCATCTTCCAGAACTTTTTTTGTAATACTTGGTAAATATTTTTCATGCTCTCTTGAAGCAATTTCAGGAACAACCCCTCCGTATTGCTGGTGAATAGACTGAGTTTTTGTGAAACTAGATAAAATTTTGAAATCACTGCAAAGAGCAACTCCAGTTTCATCACATGATGTTTCTATGCCAAGGATAATCAATTAATTTCTTTAATTACTAAAATTTCTAAATTATTCGGAGATAAATCTTTCCACTCGATTAAGTAATCTGGTAATTTAATTGTAGGCGAATAAAATTGTTTCTCTGAATTCCATAAATCAAAATCAATAATTACATCAATATCTTCTGGAAGAATATTAGTAATTTGATTCAGACCTCCAACGATAGTTAATGATACAGTGGCAGGATTAACAAAAACATTTACATCATTAGGCTTATTGATCAACTCAACAGGGATTCCAGTAACAATTGTTTCACTTATTGGCTGTACGTCAATTAATGCATCTACTTTTTTTGGATCAAAACTGACAAGTTTATTAGGATTTAATATTGACCAATTTCCATTTACTGAAGCAATTAAATCCAATAAAGTATCTTTTTCTGTAAAAACAAAATCAATTTCATTTACAGCTTCTTCAGGTCCTCCAATACTAATCGAATCTGGTGAAAATTGTCCTTCAAGAGCAATATATCCAGGCTCTGTAGATACTAAAATTTGCGACTCAATAGGAACTTTTTTAACCAGATATCTTTGCAATTTTATTTGAACATTTCTGGGATTTAAAACTTCTACAAATTGCAAATCAAGAGAGGATGGTAAAACTATTTTTTCAGGATTTTCTTTAAAATATGAATCTAGTTCAAAGTTATATTCATCAGTGATACTGCTTAAATCAATTACAGCTTTAAAATCATCTCTATAAAGATTATTAAGGACTCTTAGCCATATAAAAGATCTACCTGTGCCTTTTAAGGTTGCGAAAATACTTTCGGGAACCTCTTCCTTATATGTCTTTTGTTCTTGAAGATTTCTGGCTACTAATGGAATATCTAAATTAACAGTGTATGAATCTTCACTTTTAATAAAAAACCAAAAAACAAAAGCAATAACAAAAGAATAAGCAATTCTTTTAAATTTAGTTGTATTAATCGCCAACATTTGTTTCATCAAGCATTAAGATAATATTTTTATCGTCTGATTTAATATCTACTACAATTAAATCTAAAGCATCACCCTCGTTTAGCGAGCTAACAACATTCTTTTTTTGATCTTTAGATATATTATTCATAGGTATTAAACCTTCAATTTCATTATCTAATTTAATAATAATGCCTGAATCATTCATCTTTTCGAATGAACCTTTTATTTTATCTCCAGAATTAAATTTAGCTTCAATACCTTCCCAAGGATTTTCAGCCAAATCTTTAATACTTAATAAAACTTTTCTTTCTTTCTCAAGTATCTCTAGGACAATATAGTCTATTTTATCTCCTTCATTGACAAACTCTTTCGGATGTGAAGGATTTTTAGTCCAATGAAAATCAGTTGTTCTAACAAATCCTTCTAATTCGTCTGTCAAAGAAACAAAGGCTCCAAACTTAGTCACTTTATTTACTGTGCCAGAATTTTTGTCACCAACTTTAACAAGATCACTGATTTTTTCCCATGGATCATCAGAAAGTTGTTTTATTCCTAAGCTAATTTTTTGCTCATTTGAATCAACAAATAAAACTTTCGAATCAAGAGTATCTCCAACTTTGAAAGTATCTTGCAGATTCTGAACATTTTTAGTCCATGATACTTCAGATATATGAATTAAGCCTTCGATACCTTTTTCAAGTTCAATAAAGATACCGTAATTCATAATACTAACAATATTACCTTTAACAACATCTCCGACTTTATATTTTTCAGGGATAGTTTTCCAAGGATTATCAACTAATTGTTTTAGTCCAAGTGAAATTCTAGAAGTTTCTTTATTAAAATCAATTACTTGGACTGTAATTTCTTGACCAATTTCTACAATCTCGGATGGATGATTGATTCTTCCCCATGAAAAATCAGTAATATGAATTAATCCATCTACTCCTCCAAGATCAACAAAAGCACCAAAATCAGTTATATTTTTTACAACTCCTTGCAGCTCTGCACCAATCTCAATTTTTGTCATCAGTTCTTGTCTTTTTTCGTTGAGTGATTCTTCAAGAATAGCTTTTCTTGAAACAACAAGATTTTTTCTCATTTCGTCGACTTTTACGATTTGGAAATCAAATTCTTTTCCAATTAGATCATCGAAATTTTTGATTGGCTGTACATCAGCTTGAGAACCTGGTAAGAAAGCTTGAATTACTCCCAAGTCTACGACCAATCCACCTTTTACTCTCTTGACAATTTTACCATTAACAGGTTCACCGCTGTCACAGAAATGTTTTAATTCATCCCATCTCTTAATAAAATCGGCTTTATATTTTGATAAAGTGATATTACCATCAGTGTCTTCAAATTTTTCCAAAAATATATCAATATTTGAACCAATTTCAGGCAAGTCTTTATTATCAAATTCAGAACGATTAATTAAACCTTCGGATTTAAAGCCAATGTCTACCATTACATCGCTATCACTTATACCAATAACTTTAGCAGATATAATTTGATTTTCAGATATATCATTAAATGTTCCTTGATATTCCTCAGATAAAGCTTGATGCTTATCATCTTCTGATGGTTTATCACCAGTAAATGATATTCTTTTTATATCTGCAAATAAATCTTTACTTAAATAATCTTTAATACTTTTTTTATTATCTGTTGAAGATTTTTTTTCTTCATTTTTTTGTTCAGATGCTTCAGCAGTTACTTCTTCAACTAAAGCTTCCTCTTTATTTGATTCAACAGCAGTTAATTTGTTATCATTTTCTTTAATTTCTTTATTTAGTTTATCGTTCATGTTATTTCTCTATATGTTTTAAAATTTGGTTAACCTGTTCTTCAAAAGAACAAAGAGTAGTATCAATTATAATTGCATCTACTGGTTTTTTTAATGGAGATAGTTTACGTGTGCTATCGTACTTATCTCTAGTTTCCAAATCCTCTTTAATTTCGTTAATATTCTTGGCTTCATTAATTTTCTCAAAATCAGCCAACCTTCTTTTAGCTCTAATATCATAGTCTGCTTGAAGATAAAATTTATATTTTGCATCAGGAAATACAACTGTGCCAATGTCTCTACCTTCAACAACAAAGTTACCTTTTTTAGTAAAAGATCTTTGAATTTGAACCATCATTTCTCTTACTTCTTTAATTGCACTTACTGCACTAACCTTACTAGTAACTTCTTGACTACGAATTTTCAAACTAATATCATCTTCATCTAAAAAAATTCTCATATCACTTTCAGACGAAAAATCTATACGCAATTTTATGGATTTGAGTGAATTATCCACCTCACTCTCTGATGTTAAATCAACATTCTGATTAATAAAAAAGAATGTTACTGCCCGATACATAGCACCTGTGTCAAAGTACTGGTATCCTAGCCTTTTTGCTAACTCTTTTGCAGTAGATGTTTTACCAACTCCTGCCGCACCATCAATTGTAATTACCATAAATGCCACGAAAGTTAGTTTTTCTTTATAAAAATACCAAGATGTTTAGTTTTTACGACTTATGACTGAATTTTAATTAAAAAACTTAATTCTTTTTTTGTTAGAGGTCTCCAACTTCCGATAGCCAGGTTTGAAAGTTTAATTTCTCCTATTCGAACTCTTTTTAAAGATAAAAGGTTCAAATCAAGAAATTTAAAAATTCTTCTTATTTCATTCTTTTTACCCTGCTTCAAAATCATTGTAACTTCAATACGACCTTTTTTTAGTTCTTGTAAAACGATTTTAGCCCTGCCTTTTTCATTTGATCCAATGAAAATTCCTTTACGGAGCTTATTAATATTTTTTTCACTGATATATTTATCAGTAATGGCAATATATTCTTTTTCTATCTTGTTCTTAGGATGCATTAAATATTGAGAAAGATTACCGTCATTTGTAAGCAAAATAGCTCCGGTGGTATCTTTGTCTAACCTCCCAACATGATTTAAGGGAGGATTTTTTGGAATTAATTCAAAAATAGTTTTCCTACCTTTTTCATCTGACTTTGTTGATATATAACCTTTAGGCTTGTTAAGCAATATAGTAGCTAAATCAGTTTTATAATTTATTTTTTTTTGATCAAGTCTAATATCATCCTTAGCTTCAATATCAATGAACGGGTCAAGTATAAGTTTTCCATTAACCGTAACCATCGCTTCTTGAATTGCATCAATTGATTTTCTTCTTGATAGTTCTCCAGATGAAGATATAACCTTAAAAAGTTTCATTATGATAAATCTTCAGATTCAACAAGCTCTGTAACTTCATCTGGTGTCGGCATTTCATTAAGATTGCTAATACCAAAATGTTTCAAATAATCGTCGGTTGTTTTGTATAGAAGGGCTTTTCCGATTGAATCATCTCTTCCTTGAATCTTAATTAGACTTTTTGACAACAAATTTTTTAAAACCCCCTTACAGTCAACTCCTCTTATTGTTTCAATATCAATTCTTGATATTGGTTGCTTATAAGCAATGATCGCTAATACCTCAAGCGCTGCATTTGAAAGCATTAATTTTTTTGAGGGAATAAGCTTGGAGATGTATGGTTCAAAATCTTTCTTACTAACCATCATAAATCCATCACCGATGGGTTTTATATAAAAAGAGCTTTCTTCATATAAATTATTAAGATTTGAAACTTCTTTTTCTAAATCTGGTGCATTTTCTTTGCCAAAAACTTTAATTATATCTTTTTGAACTAATGGAACAGTAGATACAAAAAAAAGTGATTCTAAAATTTTTTGATTTTCAGTCATGCTTCAGCAATAATTAGTTTTATTTCAATGTCTTTAAAGTTTTCTTTCTGTGAACAAATAATTTCAGACTGTTTTATCATATCTAATAATGCAAGAAATGTAACGATAATTTCAATTTTTGTTTCCAGTTTTTTAACAAGTTTTTTTAAAGATATTATTTTATTAGTTTTGAATTGTTGTAAAATAAAATTTTTCTTCTCCTTCAAAGAAACAATTTCTCGATAAATTTCAAATGTGTCTTGAGTTGGAGCATTATCAACTGCATCTTTAAAAATTTTTGATATATCAAATAAAGTTACTTCATTTAAAAAATCAGATACATCAGGAGATTGATCATAAACTACTTTTGATGAAGACCTAAAAAATGAATCTTTATTTTCAAAATGTAAATTTTTTAACTTGTGAGCTATATTTTTGTATTTCTTATATTCAAGTAGTTGGGCTACAAGGTCAATTCTTGGATCATCAATATCCAAAGATTCTTCATCTATCTGTCTAGGTAAAAGCATTTGAGTTTTGATTCTTAATAGCATAGAAGCCATAAATAAGAATTCTCCAGCAATCGAAACATCTAGTTTTTCCGCTTCATCAATAACTGCAATATATTTATTAGTAATTTGTGTTATTGGGATGTCATAGATATCAATTTTATCTCTTTTAATAAAATATAAAAGTAAATCTAATGGTCCTTCGAAGTTCTCTAGCTTTATATTAAACATTTATAGTAAACCAGTTGCACTTTTAACTTCTTGAAGTGTCTTTTGAGCAATTTTCTTTGCTTTATTTTGTCCCAAAATCATTTTTTGATTTACCTCATCAGGGTTTGCGAACAGTTGCTCTCTTTTTGATCTTTGCAACTCAAAGAAAGAAATAATAGTCTCGATTAGTTCATTTTTAATGTCCATATATTTTAAACCGGGAGTATCGTACCTTTCTGCAAGCTCTTTTTTAGATTCATCATTTAGAAATAATGAGTAAATCTTGAATAAAATTGTATTTTTATCTTTGGGTTCATTCAATCCAGCAGAATCAGTAACAATATTCATTACTTGATTTTTTATAGTGTCATTATCAGCAAAAATAGGAATAGTATTATTATATGATTTACTCATTTTTTGATTATCTACTCCAATTACAACCTCATTACTTTTATCTATTTCTATTTCAGGGATCGTGAAAATTTCTCCGAATGAGTTGTTAAATTTGATGGCAATATCTCTTGTCATTTCTAGATGTTGCTTTTGATCTTTACCAACAGGTACAATCTCAGATTGAAATAATAAAATATCGGATGCCATTAGAATTGGGTATGAAAATAGACCCATATTTGGCTTCAAGCCATTAGCTATTTTGTCTTTATAAGAGGTTGATCTCTGCATCAAACCTACTGATGCAAAGTTTGACAAAATCCAAGCTAGCTCCGTTACTTCAGGGACGTGTGATTGAACCCAAAATGTCGATTGATCTGGGTCAATTCCAAGAGCTAAGAGGTCAATAAATGCTTCTCGAGTATTTGCTTCAAGTTTGACTTTATCATTAATTGAAGTCATTGAATGATAATTTGCTACAAAGCAGAATAATTCTGATTCATTTTGAAATTGAATCATCCTTTCTATCATTCCAAAATAATTTCCAATATGAAGTTGCCCTGAAGGCTGTGCACCGCTTAAAATTCTTTTTTTCATAAACTAATTTTTACTTTGAAAAAGGTATTCTTTCCATCCCTCATTCTCTTGATTAATATATTGATTAAAATACATAAATCTATTCGGTTTTTTTGGAACTTTCATCAGTTTCATATTTGCCTCAACAAGAGTTCTATTACCCTTCCTTGAATTACAAGGAGAGCAAGCAATAATCAAATTTTCCCAAGAGTCTTTTCCACCTTTTTGTTTAGGTATGATATGATCAATAGTTAAGTTTGATTTTGAGCCACAATACTGACAGGAAGAATGATCTCTCATTAGCAAGTTTTTTCGGTTTAAAACAACATCTAAGCTATTAAAAGAGACATACTTCTTTAATTTAACAACACTCGGAACTTTCATTTGCATTGAGGGAGAATGAATATGATGATCATAATTCATTAAGATATCTACTTTATCTAAAAAATATAAACAAATTGCACGCTTAGAATTACATACGCCTAAAGGTAAATAACTTGCATTTAATATTAGTGTTAAGTTATTAAGGTGACTGATATCATGTTTAGACATACAACAATTTATAAATAATCATTTACATTGTACAAAATAAAGTTTAAAGTTTTATAGCAATTGTAGGGAATAAAGTGAAAAACTTTAGCAGTCCCCGCTACTGTAATTACTGAGATTTAATAATAGCCATTCAACATTGTTGGAGAAGGAATTAAATCATTTTAGGTATAAGCCAGGAGACCTTATTTGCAAAAATATTAATAAACTTCGGAGGAAAGTATGATGAAAAAATCATATATATTACTAATAGTATTAATATCAAATCTGTTTGGACAAACTTTTACTGGTAATGTTAAGGACGTATCTGGAACTGAAATATCTTATGTTGTAATTGAAGAATTAAATTCAGAGTCACAAGAAAGAAATTGGACAATTTCAGATGAGAGTGGTGGTTTCTCAATCAATATCAATAGTGAATCAGATGTTTTATTTCAAAGAATAGGATTTAAAGATGTCGTTGTAAAACCAGACCAATTCGGTAAATCTATAATTATGGTCAAAGAAGATATATCACTTGAAGAAGTTGATGTGTATGGTAAGAAAAAAGAGGTATATCTTAAAAATAAGACTTTATTAAATAATTTAGGAATTTATTCAAGAGGTGGATCTCTTAATCAAATTCCTTCTCTAGAAATGAGGACCTATGGTGGATATGCTGGAGTCACCTCCGCATCTTTTGACGGTGGATATGCTAGACATACAAAAGTTCTTTACAATGGAATTGATTTGACTGATGCAATGAATGGTCAGGTTGATCTTTCTACTCTACCTTCTTTCGCTCTCCAATCTGTTAATTACAGATTAAATTCTGGAACAAAATTTGGTTCTGGCTCTATTGATGGTTCACTAAACATTAATAATAATATTTTAAATAATAATGTATTCTTTAGTGTAGGAGATTTTGGATTTTCACAGTACGGAGCTAATTATTCTATAAACAGAAAAACTTCAAAAAGAAATATTTCATTTGGTAAAACCTCATATGATGGAGATTATAAATATTCTGATTCCTCAGGAAATAAGGTTAAACGATTAAATAATTATTTAGATCAATTTTTTCTTTCTGTTGATAGACAATTTCTTATCAGAGAAGACTTTCTACTAAATATATTTACACTGGTAACTGAGAATGTTAGAGGAGCATCAGGGAGTACAAGTTTTCCATCACCGAATGCCACAAGAACGGATGACTTTGAATTATTTGCTTTATCCTTCAATAAGTTTTTTGAAAATGGTTCACTTGATTTGTATATGAATAGATCAAATAATTACCAAGAATTTGATGATTCAGAAGGATCTTTCCCAATTTATAGTGAACACGCACTTGACTATTCAGCTTTTGGGTTCAAAGGAAATCAAACAATAAATCCGTCTTTTAATTATGAAGCTGTTTTCAATATAAAATCTGAACGAGTTGACAGCACTGAATTACAAAAAGAAGAGTTGGAAACAACGTCATTTTCGTTTGTTGGTAATTATGTTAATTCTGACTACGACTTCAAGGTTTCTCCTTCAATGCGCTACGATTCAAGGGAAGAAAATAACAAAACAACTTATAATTTAGGGTTTGAAGCAATAAATCAATTTGTTGATTCTGGTAGTTCATTTGACTTTAACCTAGATATAGGTTCATCATTTCAATTTCCTACAATGAATGATTTATTTTGGCCAGATGGTTTATATAGTGGAGGCAATCCTAATTTAAAACC
This sequence comes from uncultured Fidelibacterota bacterium, assembly GCA_902538565.1. Classification (GTDB taxonomy): domain Bacteria; phylum Fidelibacterota; class Marinisomatia; order Marinisomatales; family Marinisomataceae; genus Marinisoma. Next base: position 280,275 of record CACBFQ010000002.1, read on the forward strand.
TGAAGAAAGTGAATACATTGCACTATCCATCTCAAATGAATCTTTGATTGGAAAAATAAAAGTAACTGCATCTTTTAAAGATTATGAAAATTTAATATTATGGCAGCCCAACGAATCTTTTAAATATATACCTATAAATGTTTCCTCAGCTGAAAGAACGTCTTATAATTTTCAATACTTAAAAGATTTTTCAGACTTACATATGCAATTAACATATAATGTATATGACACTCTTGATAAAGACGTAGATGAAAAGCTATTATATGTACCTGATAGCTCTGCTAGCTTACTTCTTATATACAAATTAAATAATTTAACTCATTATTCATTAAACTATAAGTTAGTTGGCGACAGGATTTTGCAATATCAGTCCTCATTTGCTGAACAAGTAAATGATAAATCATATGGATTACTTAGTCTTGGAGTGTCAAATGTTTTTAATTGGGTGGATGAAAATTCAATAGTGCTTAATATGACTGTAGATAATCTTTTAGATGAAGAATATATTTCTACTATTGGTTACCCAGAACCTGGAAGAAGTATAAATTTAACTTTAGAATATAGGCTTTAGTCATCAAATTCCCAGATAATTCCAAATGTTAATAAGCTACTCATCGGATTAAAAAATTCATGATTTCTTAATGAATAATCTTCAGTATCATTAAACTTGTTTAAGGCATTATTTAGTCCAATTGTCAATAGTACATCGGATATGGCAATCTCTGTACTAATAGAGATATTTAAATAATCGTCAGAATTAGTACTATTTTTCCTTTGAGGCATATTTCTAAAATAATTAAAACTATATTCAGAATTATTTTTTGACATGTATTGCAAACTGAGTTTTCCCTTAATTCCCAAATTGTTATCAATAAATGATAAACCAAAAAGATAATCAAAAGCAAAAATATGAGGTCTATTTGAGCTAATTAAACTATCATAAAAGTTGTAGGAGTGATTCAGATTGAATAAACCGTATTTAAATGGGATTGAAAATTTAGTTTGAAGGGACATCATTTGATCATCTTCAAATTGATACCTTTCAGCCTCAGGAATAAATACATCTCCTAAATCATTTGGAATAACAAAATTAGTAGCACGAACGTATTTTAAAGTAGTAGATAAATCAATCTTTTGACTTAAAACATATGATGTTGAAATAGTTTGCCAGGTTTCTATATCCTTGCCTTCAAACTGCCCTGTATGGTTAAAATCATATGAATCTATCACCACCATTGATGCTTGGTTTTTTATTTCATAAGAAATGCTTAATGAGCGGAAAATATTTCTATAGATAAAGTTTGGTTTGATTTTATCTTCTATAAAATCTATTCCATAAATGAAATTTCCAAAACTAAAATTATTAGCATTTGTTATTACAAATGAATTTCTTGAAAAACCTGTATTTAATCTTTCATTTTTGTAATGCTTATTATCGAGTGCAATTTTTAAAGAAATAAAATTTCCATTATGTATGTGAGTACTTATTCTATTTCTATCTAAATCATACTTATTGTTTAAAGAATATTGAGAAATTTGAGATGACTCATATTTACTGAGGTGGTTTAATCTGATATCAAAATGATAGTCTCTTTTTACAAAACTATTTCCAATAGTTAGAGAAATAAAGTCTGAAAATTCACTATTTGAAGATGAATCCATGTCTGATGGTAAATTAAAATAAAATCCTGATTCTTCTCTAAAATATCCAAGAGTGGAATACATTTTATTATTTTTAAAATTTCTAGAATAATTAAATTTGTAAAATAAGCTTAATGGCGGTTTTTCAGAATCAGCAAATTCAGAGTATTGTCCAAAAAAACTTTTCTTTTGTCCTTTAAATTGAAAAATTTCATCTTTAGAATTCTTTTTTAAACCTATACTAAGCTTATCAAAACCATAGTCACCAAATTCATAAATAAATTTGCTTTTAACGTATGAAGAGTCTTCAGGAAGTTCTTCAAAAGTTAAATTTGTAAATTTATTTCTAAAGTTTTTTGAGGATCTGTCAATTAATAATTTTTCAAAAGACTGGTCTGAATTCCAAATTAATTGATTGTTATCTAGGATAACCGCAAAATGTTTTGATACATCAAATGGTATTTCTTCTTGTGATAAAAGGATAGATGATAAAAAATAAATTGATAAAAAATTTTTACAACTCATCTCTTCTCATAAAATTAATTTTAGAATCTATAAAATTGATAGAATGTAATAATATTGCTTCAAGCGTTTGAGGCTCTACAGGGCTTTGCCACTCTTTTCTTCCTTGATACGATAAAATTAAATGTTCTAAACTAAGCTTATCATCATCTGGAAAATTTTTAACTTCACAAATATATTTATTAACAATGTCTCTTGAAAGGATAGCATTTCCAACTAAAGATTTATGATTCGATTTAGAGATTGAAGAACCAAGATTAATAGAATAAAGCTTACCAATCTGATGAAGGCATACTCCAGATATTAATAAATCTATATCAATATTATAATGTGAACCGACCTGCTTTGCAATTTTTAAAAGTGATACTGTTTGCTCCATTAAACCATTTTGATAATTGTAATGATATGAGATGCTAGCAGGATAAACTTTAAACTTTTCCTTATGGTCTCTTAAGATATTTTTTGTGACTTTTTTCAAATGTTTCTTTGAAATTAAGTTTACTTCTTTAGTCAATTCTTTCCATAGTTCACTTGGATTTTTTTTAGAAGTTGGAATCAAGTCAGATGCTTCGAATCCATATTTTTTATATTTTTTCTCATTAGCGCGAGAAATATTATCAATTTTGATTAATACATTTTCTCCATATTGATATGTTACACCTTTTACAGCTACGGGATCTCCATTACTAAACTTTTTAGAAAGTTTTTGAACATTATCCCATATTCTTGCTCTAATTAAACCCGACTTATCTTGTAAAAGTAAATTTAAATAGGTTGAACCGTCTTTTTTCTTCAGTGATTTTTTTTCTAAACATAAATAGAATCCTTGGAGCTTCATATCAGCAACCATATTTGAAATAAGAATGGATTTCATCTTATTAACTTTTTGAATGTGCACAATTGCTATCTTTGCAAGTACCGGATAATTGATGTACGCGTTTTGTAAGGCTCATATTTAAGTCATCAGCAATTTTCTTTTCGATTGAGGGAATTTTATTGTCATAAAATTCAAATATTTCTCCGCAATCTTCGCAGACAATGTGATCATGATTTGGAGTAATTGTTTTTTTATTGTGCTCATAAAGAAATTTTCCGCTATCTAAAGTTATTTTCTTTAAAAGATTATGTTTTACAAATACATCAATTGTTCTATATAATGTGGCTCTTGAAACATTAATTTTCTTTTTTTTGAGATCGCTAAGAATGGTTTCAGTATCACGATGACTATCTGTAGAACAAAGCTCATCCCAAATGTCAAGCCTTTGTTTAGTAGCTCTCAATCCTTCACTTTTGAGGACTGCCTCAACTTCTATATGAAATCTACATGGTATTAAATTCTGCATACATCAAATTACACTAAATTGATTTTTTAATCTATTTTTTTTAAACGAGCGTACTTCACAATTAATTTTTTTCTTAAACCACCATCAAATTCAACACCAACTTTTTGATTTTCCCCCGTACCACTCAAAACAAGAATAGTGCCTATTCCAAAGAGATTATGTTGAACTTGATCTCCAATTTTAAAGTCATCAAACTCTGTAACTGTTCTTGAAATTTGAATTTTTTTCTGTTCTCCAGTACCAACAATTCTTCGAGTATAAACTAATTTATAAGATTTAACTTTTATAACATCTTCATCAATTTCATTTAAAAAATCTGATTGAACAAATGATGTGGTATTCATAGCTCCAAATCTTCTTCTGTATTTTGCATTTAAAAGGTATACTTGATCCATAGCTCTTGTCACTGCGACATAAAACAATCTTCTTTCTTCTTCCATTTGATCGGGTCCATCATCAATTCTTACTAGTGGAAATAGTCCTTGTTCAAGTCCAGCGATAAATACGGTCGGAAATTCAAGACCTTTTGCTGCATGTACAGTCATTAGTGTAATAGAATTATCTTTATCATCCCATTCATCAATATCTGTAAACAGTGAAATTTCTTGAAGAAAGTCTCTTAAATTTCCACCAACTTGATCAGAGAACTTATCAACAGATGCTTTAAGCTCTTGAATATTATCATATCGATCTTGTTCAACAGGATTATTTTTATAATAATTTTCAATATTAAACTCTTCTAATAAAGTTCTTAATAACTCTTTAGGGTCAAGAGTTTCTAGCAAACTGCTAAATTTCTTGATTGATGCATGAAAACTTTCAATTGAATCTTGCTGCTTTCCTCTTAATTTCAAATCTCTACAAAATTCAAGACTATCAAAAAGTGAAATTTTCTTTTTGGATGCTAACTCAACAAACATTTTTATTGATTTTTCTCCGATGCCTCTTACAGGAAAATTAATGATACGCCTAAGAGCTACATCATCATTACTATTTGCCACCAAAGTTAAATATGCTAACACATCTTTAATCTCTTTCCTATCATAGAATTTTGTCCCACCTACAATATTATATGGAATTCCTTCTTTTACCATCGCTTGCTCAATAGATCTTGACTGTGCATTTGTTCTGTATAAAACTGCAAAATCTTTAAAAGTACTTTTATTAAGTTTTATTTCAGTCTTAATTGCATCACATATAGCATTTGATTCTTCTTCATCACTTCCAGTAGAAATCAGTGAAATCTTTTCTCCTTTTCCTCGTGTTGCTTCCAACTTCTTTTCAGCTCTATTTTTATTATTAGAAACAACAGACCAAGCTCCATCAAGAATACGTTGAGTTGATCTATAATTTTTTTCAAGCTTAATCTCAATGTTTTTTGAAAATGTGTCCTGAAAGTTGGTAAGGATGTTATCAATATTAGCTCCTCTCCAACCATAAATGGATTGGTCATCATCGCCAACTACAGTAATATTTTGATGTTTTCCAGCTAGTAAAGATACAATTTCAAATTGTGGTGAATTGGTATCTTGAAATTCATCAACTAATACATATTTCCATGTGCTTTGATAAAAATTTAAAATTTTAGCATTTTCTTTTAACAGTCGAATTGGGAGCAGAATTAAATCATTAAAATCTAGTGCATTGTTTGATTTTAATTTTTCACAATATGCCTTAAAAACCTCAACAATTTTTTCATCTTCAAATGTTTGAGCTTTGGATTCTACATCTACAATTGAAAGATTATCATTTTTAAACTTATCAATTTGAACTTTCAAGAAACCAACGTTGAGCTCTTTAAATTCAGAAAGATTCAAATTTTCAACAACCTCTTTAATAACAGATTTTTGATCGGAAGTATCGTAAATAGTAAAACTAGAATTATATCCTTCATCCAATGTTGAGATGTGCATTCTTAACATGCGAGCACCTATTGAATGAAATGTTCCAACATTTACTCCATCACAAGATATGCTTTCTTGAATTCTTAATTTCATTTCTGCAGCGGCTTTATTGGTGAAGGTTAATGCTAATATTTCTTCTGGTTTAAAAAGCTTTTCTTTGATTAAATGCCAAACTTTATAAGTAAGTACTCTTGTTTTTCCACTTCCTGCTCCTGCAAACACTAGAACAGGTTTATTTACTGTTTGGACTGCCTTTAGTTGTTGAGTATTTAAATCTTGTAACTTCATCTATTCTTTCTTTTGTTAATTTTATAAATCCTTTTTGCCTCTTCATGATCTTTTTCATTCGTTGTAAATGCATGCGATCCATCTCCTTGTGCAACAAAAAATAAGAAATTGGTATCTTCAGGATATAATGCTGCTTTAATTGATGCAATGCCTGGGTTGTTTATTGGCCCAGGAGGCAAACCATAATTCTGATACGTATTGTAATCAGACTTAATTCTTAAATCTCTATTAGATAATGTTTTTGGAGGACCTGGTATTATATATTGTATCGTTGGGTCGGCTTGTAGTTTCATATTAATTTTTAATCTATTATGATATACTGAAGAAATTGTACTTCGCTCACTATCAAGCATCGCTTCTCCTTCAATAATCGACGCCAAAGTTACAACTTCATGTACCGAAAATCCTAATTGATTCGCTCTATCTTGTAAATTTTCATCAAATTTTTTCCAAAATTCTGACAACAAAATATCTATAATTTCTTCTGGAGATGAATCATGATATAAATAATATGTATCTGGGTAAAGATAACCTTCAAGCGATGAAGCATCCACTTTATATTGTTCTAAAATCTCGGTTGAATTAAAATATTTGTTAAAATCATAATCTGTTTTCAACAATGTATTAATATCTTTGAAGAGATTCTTTGATTGTGAACCTTCCGGTATTGTTAGTTTTAATTTTATTGGACCCTTATTAAAAATGAGATCAATTAATATAGCGTCTGATATCTTTCCATTAATTAAAAATCTACCGGTTGGGATTTTTGATGCCAACCCTCTGGTGATAACTTTTAGCTTAAATATATTTTGATTTACAATAATTTCATTTTCCAATAATAAATTAGAAACCGAATTTAATGACATACCTTTTTCAATAGTTATGACAGATGATTTTACTTCACGATTATTTACTGAAAGTATACTTGTAACAAAAATAATAAGTATTGTTATTGCTATAGATAAGGTAGTATTTATTTCTTTCATCAGAGGGCTAGAAATTACCTTATTTCTTATTTCAAATCAATGGATGTAATAATATTTTTGCAAACAACAATTATCGCAACTAACTTTCCAATTATGGAAAACAAAAATAAAAAAACTTTGCAGTTTTCATGGCCATACAAAAGAAAAAATTATGTTTTGTTTGGTGTTGGAGTTTTCGTTATAATTGTGGGTTATTTGATAATGTATTCAGGAGAAGTAGATAGTTTTCGAAGCTTAGTTATTTCTCCACTACTTTTATTAGCTGGCTATTTGGTTATAATTCCAATGGCTTTGTTAAGCAAAAAATAATTTGGGGTAGTAGTTCAGTTGGTTAGAACGCCGGCCTGTCAAGCCGGAGGTCGCGGGTTCGAGTCCCGTCTATCCCGCAACTTTCAATGAAAAAAATTTTCCAAGTAGGTGCTGGTCTTGTAGGAAAAACAATGGCACTTGATTTATCCAAAAATTATGAACTTCATCTTGGTGATACCAATTTAGATCTATTAAATGAAATCAAAAATGAAGACCAATCAATACATATACAAAAAATAGATATTCAAGATAAAGAAAATTTTTGTGCATGGATAGCTGATGCTGATATCGTGCTTTTGGCTGTACCAGGATTTTTAGGATTTGAAGCTTTACGTTTAATTATAGAGTGTGGAAAAAATGTTGTTGATATATCTTTTTCTCCAGAGAATGTCCTTTCGCTTAACGATTTGGCAATAGAAAATGATGTTTGTGCCGTTGTAGATGCAGGCGTAGCTCCAGGTATACCAAATTTTTTATTGGGATATTGGAATGAAAAAATTAAAGTGAATTCTTTTGATTATATGGTAGGAGGCTTACCAAAAAATCCATTACCTCCTTATAATTACAAAGCACCTTTTTCCCCCATTGATGTTATTGAAGAATATACTCGACCTGCAAGAATGATGATAAATTCTGAAGTGGAAATAAAACCTGCACTATCAGAAATCGAAGAGTTAGAAATTGATGATGTTGGAATATTAGAAGCATTTAATACTGATGGTCTTCGTTCATTATTAACTACAATGACACACATACCAAATATGAAAGAAAAAACTTTACGATACCCTGGACATGCAAAATTGATACAATTAATGATTGATGATGGATTATTTAATAATAAAAATTTTGATAATACAATAAATAGACTTTTTAAAGATTGGAAACTAAAAGAAGACGAACCAGAGTTTACAATTCTAGACATTAATATATTTAGTGACTCAAAAAATATTCATTATCATTTATACGATGAAACGAATGACATTTCAAAATCTTCCTCAATGGCAAGAACAACCGGCTTTACTGCCACCGCTACCATTAATATGCTCTTGAATAATCTGTGGAGTAAAAAAGGAGTTTTTCCTCCTGAATTAGTTGGCAAAAATGAGCAATGCATTGATTTTTTGTTATCGTATTTATCTTCCAGAAATGTTACAATCAGTCAGAACTAAATTTTTATTATAATAGTTAATTAAGTATTGATACCAAATCTCTTTCTATTGTACATTGTCTAATGTTTAAAAAATCACTATATGTATTTTTATTATTTTTTATGATTAGCTGCGGTGGTGGAGGTGGTGATGGAGATGATTCCGGTGGAACCAGTCCAAGTAATGACCCTCCTGTTGCAAGCTTCACAGCAAATCCACTAAGCGGCGGAGCACCATTAGCGGTAACATTTACTTCTACATCAACAAACGCAACTTCGTATGAGTGGGATTTTAATGGTGATGGCATATTAGATGCATCTGGAGCTAGTGTCCAATATACATATAATGATGCAGGTGCATATTCTGTTTCATTAACGGCAACTGGACCTAATGGAACAGACTCTACAACAAGAGCTAATTATATTAATGTATCACCTACTCCTCCGACTGCTGTTTTTTTTACAAATGATTCCACAACCGGAAAAAAAGATTTAAGAGTTGAATTTATCAATGGTTCAGTTAGATATACGACATCCCTTTGGGACTTTGGTGATGGCAATACTAGTTCAGATACAAATCCGATACACACTTATACAACATCTGGTACGTTTGATGTGAGCTTATCAGTTACTGGAGACGGTGGAACAGATACATCTACCGTTCCTGCATTTGTAACAGTTGAAGATGTTCAAACCCCTGCATTTGTTTTTGACCCTAAATATCTTGAAGTTTCAAGCGGATCATCATTTTCTCTTGACGTTAAAGTAATGGGAGTTACTGGGATGGCTGCTGCCCAAGTCGTAATATTTTACGACAATAGTTTAATGACCTATGACAGTACAACAGCAGGAGATTTTTTGAAAGGTGATTCAGATCCATTATTAGTCGTCACTAGTAATCCTGGAGTAAATAGAGTTATCATTTATACATCATCTTTATCAAGTGATCTTCCATCAAATGATGGTGATGGGGTCATTGCAACCGTAAACTTCACTCTTAATGGTTCGGTTGATACATTAGTAGATATTAATCTAGATTCATCACTTGGAGGTAGTGGTAGTTTGATGCTTGATGTTGATGGTGCAGACATTACAGTTAATGATGCTGTTGGAGCATATATTTTAATTAATGAGTAAAATAAATATGAAAAGAATATATTATATAATCGGTCTTTTAATTTTTGGTTTAATTTCATATAAACCAGTAAACAATTATTTAATCGAACTGGAGCGACAAGAACATGAACAATATGTAAATCGCTTAAATTCATATCATAGTTTTTATGAAAGCTCAAGAAAATTACCAAAAGATCAACGACCTGATTTAAGGGGTCTTCGTGAACACTTAATGACTGTAGATCTTTCTGAAAAACGCGTGCCTAAAGAAAGATTAATTGAGGCTATTAAAGAAACTGAAGAAAGAAAAAGTACTTATGCGTTTCGTAATAGAATGACTGAAGTAGATTGGGAAGAAAGAGGTCCTAATACAATTGGTGGAAGAACTAGAGCCGTAATGTTTGATCCTAATAATTCTACAAAAATTTGGGCTGCTGGTGTTAATGGCGGTTTGTGGTACAATAATGATATAACTTCAAATACTCAAGATTGGAATTTAGTAGATGGAACATGGGCAAGTTTAGCAGTTTCATCTATGGCATATGATCCAAATAACACGGATGTAATGTATGTTGGAACAGGAGAAAGATTTGGAAACTGGGTAGAGTCAGGTTCAAACTGGTATAGCCCTGGTGCGTCAGCTGGAATTGGAATGTTTAAATCCACGGACGGAGGAAATACCTGGAGTCACCTATCCTCTACTTCAGATTTTGCTTTCATCACTGATATTTTTATAAGAGATGAAAATGGTCAAAATGCGATATATATAACAGTTGCTGGAAATGAATATGAAGGAATATATGTTGGTAGACCAGCGACAGGAATTTGGAAATCATCTGATCAAGGTAATTCATGGACAAGAGTAACCGAGACTATTCAAGAAACAACTGGTAATACTGAATTTAATAATATTCAGGAAGGTGTTGATGGAAGATTATGGTCAGGATCTAGAATGAATTCTTATTGGAGTGGTGGTGGAGAAATTTATTACTCAGATGATAATGGATCATCTTGGACAACTGCTACTTGGTCATCAGGATTAAATAATAATGGGAACAGAGTTGATGTTCGTGTTGCACCTTCTGATCCTAATACTGTTTATGCATTAATTGGACAAATTGCAACTCCTAGATGGTTGGCAAAAACCACTGACAATGGAGCCTCATGGACTGTACTCGACTTACCAACCAACGAAGATACAAGTTCTCAAAGTTATGGGGGATATCTAAGTGACGTTAATGGTACTGCAAATTGGGCGATTGGTTTTGGAGTAGATGCGACAGATGCGAATATAATTTATGCTGGTGTAATAGATGCATATAAGTCAACAGATGGTGGAGTATCATGGACACATATTAGTGATTGGAGAGGTTCAGGTGGAGGCTTACAGTACTTGCATGCAGACCATCATGCCGTACGATCAATCAATAACAATGAAATTGTTTTCGCTAATGATGGAGGTATTTTTTATACAGTTGATGGTGGTACAAACATTTATCAACGAAATGAAGGTTATAATGTAGGACAATTTTATAGCGTTGCACTTCATCCCGAAGCTTCAAACCAATATGTTTTAGGAGGTACTCAAGATAATGGTTCTTGGAAAATAGGTGCTACTGGAATTGCTAGTGGAAGTGAAGTTACAGGTGGTGATGGTGGTTTTGCTCATATTGATCAATTAGATCCTAATTATCAGTTCACAGCAGCCAATGGGAATAACATTTATAGGTCAACTAATGGTGGATTAAGTTGGTCAACTTATTCAAATCATACGGAGGGAACACTAATTAATCCTTCTGGAATTGATTCATCTACAAAAACAATATACACCAATGCTGGTGCAACTGGTATCATGCGACTAGATGATTATACAGCCTTAGCATCGAAGTATACAATGAATATAAACTTGGGTAGTTCAGCAACTTTCTTTAAAGCATCTCCGCATACCGATGATGTTATTTTTGTTGGAACTGCAGGTGGAAGAATATTTAAAATTTTAAATGCATCTACATCAAATTTTAGCGTTGAAGAAATTACTGGTTCAAATGTTCAAGGTTATATATCGTCAATTGATATTGGTGCAAGTGATGAACAAATTTTAATTACAGTTTCCAATTATGGTGCCCAATCTATCTTCGAAACTTATTCAGGTGGTGGTCCAAGTGGATGGACGAATGTTGAAGGTGATTTACCAGATATGCCTGTTAGAGCTGCCTTGTATAATAGAAATAATTTTAATCAAGTTATTGCAGGAACAGACTTGGGTACATGGACTTGCGATGATATTTCAACTTCATCACCAGCTTGGGTTCCTTCAAATGATGGGTTAAATAATGTGAGAGTAGATATGCTTGTTAATAGATCATCTGATGGTGCGATTGCTGCTGCAACACATGGAAGAGGAATATTTTATTCAGCAAATGGATTTACATCAACTGCTCCATTAAACGCTGCTTTTTCACCAGATAAAACTTCAGGTGTCTTTCCTTTAACTATTAATTTTAGTGATAGATCCACTGGTAATGTTTCAAGTTGGAGTTGGGATTTCGGTGATGGTAATACAAGTACTGAGCAATCCCCTTCACATACATTTGCTACTGCTGGAAAATACACTGTAAGCCTACAAGTTACAGATGGAACTTCAAATGATAGTGAATCAAAAACTGACTTAGTATGGGCTACAGCGGTTCAAGATACATTATATGAAGAGGGATTTGAATCTGCCCCTTATGGTAGAGTAGATTTTATGGGAAGAAATACTTATGCATGGCCTACTTATAATGTAAATAATGATGCTGAAGCATTTAGCTGGTGGTATTATACTGCTGGATATGGCGCAGCAGATGGAAGTCACTGGATGGCTGGCCTTGGAATGGCAGGTGCCGGTGCTGCTGATGACTGGTTAGTAAGCCCTGAATTATATTTAAGACCTGGCACAGATAATATTTTAAGTTTTTATACCAACATGAATGGTGGAAGCGAAACATATGATGTTTTATTGGCTCCATCTCCAGATAGTTCTCTTGAATTATCAGATTTTTCTGTTACTTTAGCAAATGTAGTTGACGAAAGTACTAGTACTTGGACACAACAGACATATGATCTTTCTGCATACGCTGGCACTAAAGTTCGAATTGGAATACATGTAAAAACAACAACACAACAATATGCTTTCTGGGACAACTTTACTGTTACTGCAGGACAATTAAGTGCTGATGGTGCCCCACTTGCTCCTCAAGGAATCGTTGTGGCAAGAGACATTGATTCTTCAGGCCCAGTTGATGCAATTGAATTATATTGGAATAGAAATGGTGAACCTGATTTTGCTTCATACAATGTGTATGGAAGTTTAACAGAAGGTTTTGTAGCTGACTCAAATACACTTTTAGGCCAAGGTACTTTAGGCGACATAAATTCTACACATTATGAGCCTTCTCCTTCAACTACACCATGGCCAGATACTACTTTTGTGTATACGCAGACTTATGCGATAGATAATTATGTTCATCCTGCAACTTCTGGTGAAGAATGGTTCTTTAAAGTAAGTGCAGTGGATACTGATGGAAATGAAACTTTAAGTGATGAATTATCATTCTTACTTGACACAGTTTCACCTACTGCAGGTACGTTCACAGTTGAAAACCTTGTTGATGGCTACTTGAAATCTTTAACTGAAATAACTGTTGATGCTGATGGATTTAGCGATGATACGGGAATAGTAGACTATGTTCTTGATATAGGGACTTCAAGTAGTTCATATGGATCTGCAGTAATTGCTGCTGGTGATGAACTTACTTTAACAGGACTATCTTTACCTGATCAGACAGAACTTACCATATATTTATACGCTCGAGATGGTGGTGGTAATAACTCTGAACTTGTTTCCCAGAATGTGACCACTTACGTTTCATATTTAGGTGATTATGATAGCGATAATGATGTTGATATTGAAGACCTCAATGTATTTGTAAATGCATGGCCTAATGCTGGAGTAGATAGCTCAGTAGATCTTGGTCCTGCCACTGGTACTGCTCCATATCTTGTTCCTTCTCCTGACAACGTAAATGATGTTAAAGATTTAAGCGTATTTTCTAGAATGTGGCTTTGGACTAAAGCGCAAGGAAGAACCGTCGAAGACATTGAAATTATGCCAACTGAATTTGAAGCAGAAATTTTAGGCAATCAAATCATTATTGAACTTCCTGAGGGCGTAACTGCTGGAAGATTTGAAATTGGAAATATCAATAATATTTATGATTTCAATACTGATCAAAAACAAGGCTACTTAGTTCTAGAAAATGAAAATGAAGAAAACGAATATTACGAAGTTGAATTCGGAAACCTATCTTCAAATGATGGCAAAATTGTAATCAATATTGATGGTGCTCCAATTTCTAGTGATATTGAATTAAACTATCAATTCTTCACTGCAGAGGGAATGATTGGAAATGGCATGATGCAACTTAGAAATCCTGATGAATTCAACTTGTATCAGAATTATCCAAATCCATTTAACAATCAAACCACTATCATGTATGATATACCATCACTAATGGTAAATACTGTTGATGTAGAAATACTTATCTACAACACTGTTGGTACACTTGTAAGAACCTTAGATGAAGGTGACAAAGGTGCTGGACAACATACTACTTTATGGGATGGTAGAAATGACGATGGTGAAAAAGTAAGTAGTGGAGTATATTTCTATCAACTTAGAGCTAAGGTTGATGGTCAAAGTGATTACAATAAAACCAAGAAAATGGTTATTGTAAGATAACTTTTTTATACTAGTTTGGTTTGATATAAATCGTGAAGTGTAACAAGACCTAAGCATTTCCCATCACTATCTATAACAGGTAAACAAGAAATTTGAGAATGTCTGTCTTCCATTACTTTCATTGCATCTAGTATTGATATTGAAGGGTTGATTGAAATAGGATTGTTATTAATAAAATCTAAAATTGAATTTGATAAATCACTGGTGGAAGCAATTGATTTTCTTAAATCCCCTTCTGTAACTATACCCTTTAATATATCATTATCCAAATGAAGTGCAGCACCTAGTGGCTTTTTGGTCATCTTAGAGGCACATGAACTAATTGAATCATTTTCATCAATTTGTGCAACGTCGTTTAATGGATGCATAACACTTTCAACTTTCAATGCTAATTGCTTCCCTAATTCTCCACCAGGATGATTTCTTGCAAAATCTTTTTTATCAAAACCTCTTTGAACCATAAGAACAGAAGCTAAAGCATCTCCAATTGCTAGTGCAACAAGTGAACTAGTTGTTGGAACGACTCCGAGCGGATCTATTTCCTTTTCAACTGTCCCATTGAGAATGATATCAGAATTTTTTGCAATGAAAGAATCCATATTACCTATGATAGCAATTAAAGGTGATTGAAATTCTTTCAAAATGGGAATTAGTCTTACTAATTCTTCAGTATTTCCGCTTTTAGAAATTAATATAGTGGGATCTCCAGGATTATATATGCCTAAGTCACCATGAATGGCTTCTGCTGCATGCATATAAACACTACGCGTACCAGTACTACACAAAGTAGCGACTATTTTTTGACCAATTAATCCTGATTTACCTAAACCACAAACTACTACCTTACCCGAATTATTAATAATTAACTCAGCAGCTGACTGAATATCCTGATCAATATTTTTGGATACTTGTAAAAGCTGTGAAGAATAACTCTCAAAAATTGATTGAGATAGCCCGTTTATTTCTTTTTTTGCCATACAATCGATAATATAAATAGTTTTAATGGAATTATGACTGATAAATTTGTAGTATTCCGCATGAATATTTATTTAACAGGTGCAACAAGTGGTTTGGGAGAACATCTTGCATATGAATATGCTAAAAGAGGTGCTTTTCTAGCTCTCAGTGGTAGAAGAAGAGATAAACTGGACTCTGTTGCTAGTAAATGTGAAGAACTCGGTGCAAAAGTTATTACATATTGCCTAGATGTCACTGATCAACATGCTACCAAAGAATCTATTGATGATTTTCTATCTAAAATATCAAATATCGACCTTGTAATTGCAAATGCTGGATATGGGTTTGTTGATAAATTACATAAAGGAGATCCCACAGAACTCAATAAAGTTATTGATACCAATGTTAACGGAGTAATTAATACTGTTGTACCGTTTATGCCATCTATGATTAAAAAAGATATGGGGCACATTGCCATCATTGGTTCAGTTGCAAGTCACTTTGCATGGCCCGGAGCTGGCGCATATGCAGCGTCAAAGCATGCCGTTAAGGCATTAAGTGTAAGCTGGAGAAAAACCCTACCTAGAAATGTGAATATTACTCTTATTTGTCCAGGATTTGTAAAAAGCGAAATGACAGATTCAATGGGAACCTGGGCTCCTTTTATGATAGGGACTGAAGACGGTGTAAAACGAATTGTAAGAGCATTAGATAAAAAGAAAAAAATGTTTATTTTTCCATTAATATGGAGATTAGTGATTGCTTTGGAAGGTCCAATATCTTTTTTAATGTCTAAGTCTTTTAGAGAAAATCATAAAAAGAATAGAAACAAATTATAACGCTTTTAAAGCGAAATAAAAACAAATCATTCCTGGAACAAAGGTTAAAGAATCAATTTGTTCTCCAAAAATAAAGTAAGAATTCAGAATTGCAATTGGAATGATAAGATTGTTCATTACTGCTAACTTGTCGTTAGTTACTTTCAACGAACCTAGATTCCAAAACAAAAAGCCTAGTCCTGTTGAAATTAATCCAAGAAATATTAATGCAAATAGATTTTCAGATGAAAGTTGATTGCCACCAGTCGAACTAAAGAGATAAAAAAGAGACGTAACAAGTGTTGCCCCTAAAAACATTTGTGAAAAATTATGCAGTATATCTGTACCATCATTTTTTATCTTCCATTCTTTAAAAAGTATCTGACCAGAAGCAAAAAATAAGTTTGCGCATTGTATTAATAAAAATCCAATCCAATAATCAAGTGGATTTACAAAATTTATCCTCATTAAAAAAGATCCAATGATGACAAGTGAAATTGCATAAATACCATTTTTTGAAATTGATTGATGTGCAATATATTTTGAAGCAAGACCTATAAAAATTGGTGTAGTAATTGTAAATGTTGCTATTAAATAAGCGGGTAAATATGCATATGATTGGATATAAAAAATATACATTAAGCCAAACTGTAAAGCTCCAATCAATATTAGCTTCAAATCAAGAGTGAATTTTTTAATATTATATATTGATATTGATGAAAAGAAAAGTAAGGCTATTAAACTTCTTATGAAGCTAATGTATGACGAATCTACTCCACTTAAACCATATTTAATTATACCAAACGAAAATGACCAAAGAATGGATACTATTATAAGGTAAATCATTCAAATATTTAAATCATCGATAAGCTTAGCAAGCTTATAATCTTTTTCTGTAAGAGAACCAGCGTCATGAGTTGTTAAGGATATTGTAACTTTACAATACCCTACTGTTATATCAGGATGATGATTTTCTTGTTCTGATAAGTTAGCAACTTCATTTACAAAATCAATTCCATCTAAATAAGAACTGAATTCAAATGTTTTAGTTAAAGTGTTATCTTTTTCGTTCCACTGCATACTAGAATGGCCATATCATTGGTATCATTATAACTGAAACAATCCATAGAATCAATCCTAAAGGTAATCCTACCTTAATGTAATCAGAATATCTATAACCTCCTGGACCAAATACCATAAGATTAGTTTGATAGCCTACTGGTGTTATAAATGACGCTGAAGCAGCATAACAAACTGCAAAAATGAATGGTTTTGGATCAAATCCGAAACTTGCTGCTAGAGATAATGTAATTGGAGTCATAATAATTGCAGTAGCAGCATTTGACGCAATCTCAGTAAGAATCATAGTAATAAAATAAATTAATGCTAACAATAAATACGGAAGTATATCAGCAGGAAATAAATTAACCACGCTTGAAATTGAATCACTTATTATAATATCTAATCCTGTTCTCTGAATTGCAGCCCCCATAGGAAGAAATGCAGCAATCACTATAATAACTTGCCAATGAATTGAGCTATATGCTTCATTAGGAGTAATTACTTTTGAAAGCAATAATGCTATAACGCCAAGAATAACACCAACAACAATTGGAACAACATCCAAAATAGCTAATGTTACTGCTAACAAAATAGATACTAAGCTAAGCCACCAAAAAGGATGTCCATCAAGTGATCCATCTACTTTACCTAGCACAATGAATCCTTCCTTATTTGCTAGCTGATTAATTCTATCCTTTGGGCCATAAACTAATAACGTATCGAAAGGCTTTAAAATAAAATGAGCCAGTTTTCTACGAATGATTTCCCCTTCTCTTCGTATTGCTAATACAAAACTTCCGAAGGATCTTCTAAAATTAGCTTCTTGTAAAGAAAGGCCTATTAATTCTGAATTGTCAGTAACTAGACATTCAGCTAATATATTATCCTCCTGCTCAAGTTCATCTTGTGTAAGTTTTTCATCAGCTAACATAACCAAATTTTCAATCTCTTTCAGTCTTTGAAAATTATCAAACGAACCTTTTACAAAAAGTATATCATCTTCGAGGATAACCAAATTACGAAGATTAGAATTGATAATTTCTCCATTCCTTAGTACGTCTAGTACTATTACATCATAGTTTTCATTTATTTTTCTATCTAATAATGTTTTACCCGTAAGAGGTGAGTTTTTAGAAACTTTAAATTCTGTTAAATAACCATCTAATCGATAGTCTTCAATACTTGATGATTTTGCTACTCTTATTGGTAAAAGCTTGTATCCAATAGTAAAAATATATAACAAACCAATTACAAATTTTATAATTCCAAACTTAGCAAACTCAAGCATACCTAGCGACACTTGACCGTTGGAAGAATCAACTAAAATCGAATTAACAATTAAATTTGTAGATGTACCTACTAGTGTCAAAGTACCTCCTAAGATAGCTGCATAACTCAATGGAATAAGTACTTTAGATGGACTTATATTATATTTATCAGCAAGCCTTATAGTTACAGGCATAAAAATCGCTACGATAGCAGTATTATTGACTACTGCAGAAGCTACTCCAATGGCAAATAGATAAGCAACCATACCTAAAACTCGAGACTTATCTATCAAAGAATTGATATTGATTATTAAATATTCAAGTACATGAGATTTTTGTAAAGCATGACTTAAAATAAATAAGCAAGCTATTGTAATGACTGCAGGATTAGAAAATCCTGCAAGACTTTCAGTAGGACTTACTAATCCCAGAATTAGTAACAATCCTAAAACTAATAATGCAGTTACATCTATTGGAAATAATTCAGTAACAAATAATACTAAAGCTACTAAAATTATCGTACCTAGGAATAAAATTTCCATAAGTACCGTGGAAAGGACTCGAACCTTCACATCTTACGATACTGGTTCCTAAGACCAGCGCGTCTACCAATTCCGCCACCACGGCATATTTATCAAA
Organism: uncultured Fidelibacterota bacterium; assembly: GCA_902538565.1. Taxonomy (GTDB): domain Bacteria; phylum Fidelibacterota; class Marinisomatia; order Marinisomatales; family Marinisomataceae; genus Marinisoma. Next base: position 299,055 of record CACBFQ010000002.1, read on the forward strand.
ATATAAAGATAAAAAGCAAAAAAAGTTTACTTAATGATTGATAGCTAAATCAAGCTCAGAAATTAAATCTTCCACATCCTCAATACCAACAGAAAGCCTTAATAGATTTTTTGTAATTCCCAACTTTTCTTTTTCTTTCTTTGGAACAGATGCATGAGTCATGGAGTAAGGACATGAAATTAAAGTCTTTACTCCCCCCAAGCTCTCAGCTAAAGTAATAAAGTTTAATTTCTTTGCAAATTTCTTAACACTTACAGTGGTATCAAGTTCAAAAGAAATGATTCCACCGAACACTGATTTTCCTTCAGGGTTCTTCTGTTGTTTTTTTGCTATTGCATGTTGCGGATGGTCTTTAAGTCCTGGATAAATTACTCTTGTAACTTTTTTATGATTTTTAAGCCAATTTGCAATGATCATCGCATTGCTAAAATGTCTTTCTACTCTCAATGATAAAGTTTTAACAGAACGAAGGAGTAGCCAGGCATCAAAAGGGCTTGGCAAAGCTCCTGCAGTATTTTGAATAAGAGTAATTTTTTCTGCAGAACTCTTATCGTTAACCATTAGTGCCCCACTTAAAATATCAGAATGACCTCCAATATATTTTGTAGTACTATGCATGACAATATCAGCTCCAAGATTAAGTGGCATTTGTCCACAAGGACTCATAAAAGTATTATCAACACTTACTAAAATATTTTTAGGCTTACATAGCTTACTTACTGAAGAAATATCTGCAATCTCAAGTAATGGGTTACTAGGTGTTTCTAAGTGAATTAATTTTGTATTATCCCTTATTGAATCTTTAATGATCTTTAAGTTTGTAGTATCAATAAAGTCAAAATCAACTCCATTATCATTTAATACTTTTGTAACAAGCCTAAAGACACCGCCATATACATTTTGTGAAATTACAACATGATCTCCGGGCTTAAACATTAAAAATATTGCCGACATAGCTGCCATACCAGATGCAAAAGCAAAAGAAAACTTTGCATCTTCTAACATTGCAAAATTTTCTTCTAAGGCATCAATTGTTGGACCTCCAGTTCTAGAATAAACAAATTTCTCAGAACTACTAAAACTTGGTTGTCTAAAAGTTGAGGTTAAATGAAGAGGGGTAACAGCAGCACCTGTTTCATCAATTCTGTTACCAGTATGAATAGATTTAGTTAAGAACTTTGTATTTTTTTTATTCTTAGCCACGAGTATATCCTTTCATTAAATACTGATCAATTTTTTTAAATTTTACTTTAACTCTTTCACCTGATGGAGCAATAAGCTCAACTTTATCATTTCTTCCAAGCTTTAATTCAGATTCATTTGACATATCTTCCTTTGGAGGAATATTTTTAGGGATTTCATTTGAATTGCTATTTGCTGCTTCATCATGTTGAAGTTGAATATTTTTTTGTAATGGATTTTGTTGAGTTTGAACTTGATCGCTCACCTGAGCATGAAAAACTCTTTGAATAACAGTACTTCTTAAGCTAACCATTAATTCTTGAAAAAAGTTATATGATTCAGATTTATATTCAATTAATGGATTTTTCTGTCCATAAGCTCTTAACCCTATCCCTTCTCTTAATTGATCCATTCCCAATAAATGATTTCTCCATTTTTCATCAATAGTTTTTAGTACGATAAATTTTTCAACCTTTCTTAATAACTCTGAAGGAATAACATCTTCTTTAAGTTTATAATATTTTAATGCTTCCTCATTTATGTAATCAATTAGCTCATCTAAAGATTGTAAAGATTCAATTTCATTAACATCAATATTGATAAGTAAATTACTATTTAGCTGTTGATTAATAGTTTGCCAATCCCAATCTTTTATTTGTTTAAAATCTAAATCTCCGATAGTATCAAAAATAAAATCTTCAATAAACTCGTTGATAGTATCTTTAATCGATTCAGAAAGAAGTGCCTTGTTTCGTAAATCATATATTATTTCTCTTTGTTGATTTAAAACATCATCATACTCTAATAGATGTTTTCTCATTGCAAAATTTCTTTCTTCAACTTTCTTTTGAGCATTACTAACACCTCTATTCAACATCCCCGCACTAAGCTCTTGATCTTCATCCATTGAGAGTCGATCCATGTATGTTGCAAGTCTATCCATATTAAATAGTCTCATCAGGTCATCTTCTAAAGAAATATAAAATCTTGAAGACCCATTATCACCTTGTCTTCCAGATCTACCCATTAATTGTAAATCTATCCTTCTTGACTCATGTCTGGCTGTACCAATTATATGTAACCCTCCTAACTCTTCAACGCCAGGTCCTAACTTAATATCTGTTCCTCTACCTGCCATATTAGTAGCAATAGTAATTGATTTTTTTAAACCAGCTTGAGCTACAATTTGCGCTTCGCTTTGATGTTGCTTTGCATTTAATACATTGTGAGGAATTCCTTTTTGTTTTAACATTTTTGAAAGTAGCTCAGATACCTCAACAGAAACTGTTCCAATTAAAACTGGTTGGCTTTTTGAGTAATATTCACTCACTTCTTTTATTACTGCCTTGTATTTTACTTGCATTGATTTATAAATGACGTCGTTAAAATCATTCCTCTTAATAGGTCTATGAGTTGGGATTACAGTAACTCCAAGATTATAAATTTTTTCAAATTCAGCAGCTTCTGTATCAGCGGTACCTGTCATTCCGGATAATTTATCATACATTCTAAAATAATTTTGAATCGTTATTGATGCTAAAGTTTGTGTTTCTTTTTCAATTTTAACGTTTTCTTTTGCCTCCAATGCTTGATGAAGACCTCCGCTAAATCTTCTTCCTGGAAGAACTCTTCCTGTAAATTCATCGACGATTAATACTTGACCATTTTGAACAACATATTCAACATCCTTATCAAAAAGAGTATATGCTTTTAACAATTGACTAAGATAATGAATCTTACTACTTCTTTCAGAATGCAACTTATATACCTTTTCTTTTTGTAATTGTTTTTGTTCATCTGAAAGATTTTGCTCATCAATATCTGAAAGCAATTCGCCTAAATCTGGAATAGTAAATGCATCTTTATTATCAGGAGATAATGCTTCTCTACCCTTATCTGATAAATCAACACTATTTGATTGTTCGTCAATCGAGAATAATAAATCTTCATCCAATAAATAAGTTTTCTTCTCCGCAATATATTCTGATTCCACAGCATTCATCATCTTAATTGTTCCCTGCTCTTGGAATAAATCTTGTAGTTTTTGAAATTTTGGTAACCCTCTTTTAGCCTTTAGAAGAAGCAATCCAGCTTGTTGTTTTTCATCATCAGATAGAGTTTCATTTTTTAATAATGTTTGGGCTTCAGAAACAAGTGTACTAATTAGTTGAGTTTGTTTTACTACAAGAGATTGTACAGGTCGCTTTAAATCTACATAAGATTGATTTATTTTTGTCTCAACAGGACCAGAAATAATTAAAGGTGTTCTTGCCTCATCTATTAATACACTATCAACTTCATCAACAATTGCATAATTGTGCTTTCTTTGCACTAAAAATTCACTATCAATAGTCATATTATCTCTTAAATAATCAAACCCAAATTCATTATTTGTTCCATACGTTATATCACAATTATATGATGATTTTCTTTGTTCTGGGTTCATGCTATTTAAAATAAATCCAACAGATAATCCAAGAGTTTCAAAAACTTTTCCCATCCATTCTGCATCTCTTTGAGCAAGATAGTCATTTACAGTAATCACATGAACACCTCTTCCTGAAAGAGCATTGAGGTAAATTGGAAAAGTAGCAACCAGTGTCTTACCCTCTCCAGTCTTCATTTCTGAAATCTTTCCTTGATGTAAAACTACCCCACCAATGATCTGTTCGTCATAAGGAATCATTTCCCATTTAATTTTTTGACCAACTACTTCCCATTCTTTGCCATACAAAAGTCTACAGGCATGTTTTACAAGAGCGAAAGCTTCGATTAAATGTTGTTCTAAAACATTTTCTGCAATTTGAGATCTTATTTTTTTTAGCTCTTTAGAGTCATCTATATTATTTAGTTTTTTACTTTCTTGCTCAACTATGGATTCTTTGATTACGGTTTGTAATTCTTTTGTTCGATCTTGTAAATAGGATAAATCTTTGCCTTCAAGAGTGGCATAGAATTCATTTACTTGCTTTACAATAGGTAAAATTTTTTTTATTTCTCTATCTGATTTTGTTCCAAATATTTTTGTTAAAATACCCAATTATAACTCCTTGTAAATCGAGTCAAGGACACCGTTAACAAACGAAGTACTATCTTCTGAGCTAAATTTTTTAGCATTTTCTATAGCAGAACTAATAGTAACCTTATGAGAAATATCATATGACTTTAAATGAATCATTTCGCATAAAGACATTTGCATAATTAGTCTATCAATAACATTTAATCTATCTACTGTCCAATTATCAAGATTACTTTCAATATGTTTATCTAAATCATCAGAAAATTTGACTGTTGAATTAAAAAGTTCTTCTACAAATTTTTTAGTCATTTTGTCAAATTCATATCTTTTCAAAATATCATGTAAGACTTTTTTAGCTTCCTCGCTTGATACATGTTTTGCATAAAGAGCTTGTAAAACGGCCTCTCTTGCTAACTTTCTTTGCTGTTTATCATTTTTTGCCATGATTTAGTTACTGATGATTCCATTTAATATAGTCTTGAATTCGTCTTTCAGCTAAAATGTTAGCTGCTTTAAGTGTCGAAATATTATTATTTATCGCGTAATCAAAAATTTTTGTTAAAATATGATAGATACCTTCAACTTGAAATTTTGCCTTTTCTTTGTTGTAACCTTGAAGTTCATTTGCAACATTCATTAATCCACCAGCATTAATTACATAATCAGGTACATACATTATTTTTTTTTCTTTCAATAACTTTGAATCTCTATCTTCTTTTTCTAACTGATTGTTAGCAGCGCCAGCGATAACACTACACTTTAAACTTTCAATCGTAGTGGGATTGATAATAGCCCCCATTGCGCATGGAGAAAAAACATCTAAGTCCATTGACATTAGCTCATCAGCACTTACTGGATTAACACCAAATTCATCTTTAACTCTATCAAGTGATTCTTCATTAATATCATTTCCATATATTTCTGCACCTTCACTTTTTAAGTGAGAACACAAATAATATCCTACCTTGCCAAAACCTTGAACACCTATTTTAAGTCCATGTAATGATTGAATATTTAATCTTTTTTTCAATGCAGCTTTCATTCCAACAAAAACTCCTAAAGCTGTAAGAATAGATGGATCACCGCTTCCTCCCATTGCTCTTTTGATTCCAGTAACATGGTCAGTTTCCATTCTAATAAATTCCATATCACGGACAGTCATGCCAACATCTTCAGCAGTGATATATTTACCCCCAAGACTTTGTACAAATTTCCCAAATGATCTCAAAAGTACTTCTGATTTATCTGAATTTGGATCTCCAATTATAACAGCTTTTCCACCACCTAAATTTAGGTTTGAGATAGAAGCTTTATATGTCATACCTCTGGATAATCTTAAAACATCTACAAGCGCATCTTCTTCACTTTTGTATGGATACATTCTACATCCTCCTAAAGCAGGTCCTAAAACAGTATTATGTATTGCAATTATTGCTTTTAATCCAGAAGATGGATCATTGCAATAGACAATTTGCTCATGATTTTTATCAGATATTTTTTCAAAAATTTTTGCCATTATAATTTCCTATTTATTCTTGGATTTTGAATAAGCGTCAATGATATCTTTTACAAGATGATGTCTTGCAATATCATGTTCACTTAGTTTTACAATCCCAATATCATTAATATTTTTTAATATTTTTAAAACATCAATCAATCCAGAATTAGACTTTGACGGTAAATCAATTTGCGATTCATCGCCAGTTATTATCGCTCTTGATTCAATTCCTAATCTTGTAAGAAACATTTTCATTTGGATCGATGAAGCATTTTGAGCCTCATCAAGAATCATAGCTGAACGATTGATAGTTCTTCCCCTCATATATGCCAATGGTATTATCTCAATAATACCTCTATCTAAAAAATTTTGAATTTTATTTTTTGGCAATAATTCATGAAGTGCATCATATAATGGCGCAAGATATGGATCAATTTTATCTTTAAGGTCTCCTGGAAGAAATCCTAAATTTTCTCCAGCTTCAACAGCAGGTCTACAGAAAATAATTTTTTCAATTTCATGTTTTTCAAGTAATGATAATGCATATGCCACAGCAAGGAATGTTTTTCCTGTTCCTGCTGGACCTACTGAAATAATAATATCGTTTTTCAAAAAAGATTGAACTAATTCCTTTTGTCCATCAGTTCTAGGAAAAACTGGACCCTTTTTGCCATAAAATAATACGTTCTCAATGGAGCCATTAGATTTTGATGATGGTTCGGATGCATTTAAAGCAACTAATTGTGATATATCTTTTTGTGATAAGGTATTACCTTTTTTAATTGAGTCAATCATTTGATTTAAAACTGAATCAAAATGATTGATATCTTTTTTCAGACCTTGGCAAAAAATATTGTTCCCTCTAACATTTAATTGAAGAGGAAGTTGTTTTTCTAAAAAAATAATATTTTTATCACCAACTCCATACAGACTTGTCAAATCTACGCCTTTTATTTCAAACGTTTTTTTCATCATCTAAAATCTTTATTCCAAGTTCATTTAATTGTTCTTCTGAAACAAGGTTTGGAGCTTCTTCCATCAAGGCAGATGCTGATGTTGTCTTCGGAAATGCAATAACGTCTCTAATATTTGTCACTCCTGCTAACAACATGACTAATCTATCTAACCCAAATGCAATACCGCCATGAGGAGGAGTACCATATTTAAGTGCATCTATAAAAAATCCAAATTTTTCCGAAATTTCCTTATCAGAGAGATTCATTATTTTAAATATATCCTTTTGCAATTTATGGTCATGGATTCTTATTGAACCTCCAGCTACTTCATAACCATTAATTACTATATCATAGCCTTTAGAAATAATATCTCCAGGATTTGATAAAACATTTTCTATATCAGAGTCTTTTGGAGCAGTAAAAGGATGATTTACAGAATCAAATCTTTCAGTCTCGTCGTTCCAATCAAATAAAGGAAAATCTACAATCCAAACAGGAGCAAACAGGCTATTATCCTTAAGATTTAATATATCGCCAAGCCTACTTCTTACTTTTCCAAGAATTTTGAGTGAATTATTTAGATTATCACCAACCATAAAACATATTGAGTTATCTTTAATTCCAAAATTGCTAATGATTTCATTACGAAGCTCAGAATCAAAAAATTTAGAAATTCCACCCTCAAAATCACCATTATTCACTTTATACCACGCTAGTCCTTTAGCACCAATTGATTGAGCATAAGCATCCATTTCGTCTATAACTTTTCTGGAAAATTTATCAGCTTCTTGAATGTGAATCATTCTTACAGCCTCGCAAGAAGAAAATGCTTTAAAATCAGATTTGTCTGAAAAAGGCTTGAAATCATTGATAATCATTTCAAATCTTAAATCAGGCTTATCAGTACCATATTTTTCAATAGCTTCTTTATATGCAAGAATTGGAAAATCATTTAAATCTACATTAATTATGTCTTTAAATACTTTGACAATTAAATTTTGAACTAAATTTCTGACTTCGTCTTCATCCACAAAACTCATTTCTAAATCAATTTGAGTAAACTCAGGTTGACGATCAGATCTTAAATCTTCATCTCTAAAACATTTAACGATTTGAAAATATCTATCTAAGCCTGAAATCATAAATAGTTGCTTATACATTTGTGGAGATTGTGGTAAAGCATAGAATTGACCATTGTGAACTCTGCTAGGTACTAAATAATCTCTAGCACCTTCAGGAGTCGACTTCATCAAAACCGGTGTTTCAATCTCTAAAAAATTATTTTCTGATAAGAAATTTCTTACTACCTGAGCTGTTTTATGTCTAATAATTAAATTACTTTGAAGAGAAGAATTTCTAAGCTCTAAATATCTATATTTTAATCTATGCTCTTCCGAAGATGCTTCTCGATTTTGTATGGATAGAGGCATAGGTTCAGCAGTGCTTAATAAATCAATTTTTTCCACTAAAACTTCAATTTCCCCTGTTGATAAATCAGGATTGATTAAATCTTTTTCTCTTGCAGTAACTTTACCGGAAACATGAATAACATCTTCATTTGACAAGGTTTTACCAATTTCAATTAATTCATCAGAACTTAGTATCACCTGCGTTTTCCCAAAACGATCACGAATATCTATAAATATAATCTGACCATGGGTTCTTATAGAGTTTACCCATCCTGAAAGTTGAACGGTATTGTCAATATGATTATTATTCAGTTCACCACAATTATGTGTTCTAATAGTCATTTATAATAATCTAACAATTATTTTTCTAATTCTTCTGCATTTTCAACAAGAAGGAGAACTTTGTCCTCAATGTCATCGGAAGAATCAGAATTAATGTCGGCAATACCATAAGAACATGAAAATTTGACTTCATTTTTATCAGTTTTTACTGATATAGTTCCATCAGTTAAATTTATGATTGAATTAGTATGGTTTTTCATTATCCCAAAGTATCCATCTACTCCAGGGCATTTCACATAAGAAACATTATCAAAACTGAATGTCTTTATTGGAGTAACAATATCTAATTTGAAAAGCTTGCTCACTTTTTACCTTTCTCAATAGCTTCATCAATTGAGCCAACATATGAAAAAGCATTTTCAGGTAAATCGTCAACTTCACCATTTAATATTGCTTCAAAACCAGCAATTGAGTCTTCCAATTTAACATATCTACCTTCAATTCCAGTAAACTGTTCAGCTACAAAGAATGGTTGAGACATAAATTTTTGCATTTTTCTTGCTCTTGAAACTACCAACTTATCTTCATCTGATAATTCATCCATACCTAGAATTGCAATGATATCTTGCAAATCTTTGTATTGCTGAAGAGTTGCCTGAACCGATCTAGCTACATTATAGTGCCTATCGCCAATAACTCTTGGATCTAAGATTCTTGATGTTGAAGTCAAAGGATCAATTGCTGGATAAATACCAAGTTCAGCAATTTTTCTTTCTAAAACTGAAGTCGCATCTAAATGTGCAAATGCAGTTGCAGGTGCTGGGTCTGTTAAATCATCTGCTGGCACATAAATAGCTTGAACAGATGTAATTGAGCCTTTTTTCGTTGAAGTAATTCTTTCTTGCAAGTCACCCATTTCAGTGGATAGTGTTGGTTGGTATCCTACAGCTGATGGCATTCTTCCAAGAAGGGCTGATACTTCTGATCCAGCTTGAGTAAATCTAAAAATATTATCAACAAACAATAATACGTCTCTTCCTTCATCATCTCTGAAATACTCTGCCATAGTTAAAGCGCTTAAACCAACACGTAGTCTAGCACCTGGAGGTTCATTCATTTGACCAAATACTAAAGCAGTTTTATCAATTACTCCAGATTCCGTCATCTCAGCATATAAATCATTTCCTTCTCTAGTTCTTTCACCTACACCAGCGAATACAGAAAATCCACCGTGTTCAGTTGCAATGTTTCTAATTAACTCTTGAATAAGCACTGTCTTTCCTACACCAGCACCTCCAAATAGCCCTGTTTTTCCACCTCTGGTATAAGGTTCCATTAAATCCACTACTTTAATTCCAGTTTCAAACATTTCAGACGAAGTTGCCAAACTTTCTTGAGCGGGTGCTGATCTGTGGATTGGTGAAGTAGCTTTATTTCCAACATTTCCTTTTTGATCAATTGGATTTCCCAAAACATCAAACATTCTTCCCAAAGTCTCTTGTCCAACTGGAACAGAAATTGGTTTTCCAGAATCGCTAACTTTTGCTCCTCTTACAAGACCATCTGTAGAATCCATAGCAATTGTTCTTACTACACCTTGACCTAAATGTTGGGCTGTTTCTAAAACTAAGTCTGTTCCATCATCTCTTTTAATGCTTAATGCATTCATGATTTTAGGTAGATGACCTTCATCAAATTTTACATCAACTACCGCACCAGTTATTTGTAATATTTTACCTTCATTATTCATTTTATGTCCCCTTAATCGACTAATGCTTCTGCCCCACCAACAATTTCCAACATCTCAGTTGTAATTGCGGCCTGACGAGCTTTATTAAATTCTAATTTTAATTCTTTAATTATTTCTTTTGCATTCTCAGTTGCATTATCCATGGCAATCATTCTTGCTGCTTCTTCACTGCTATAAGATTCAAGAAGTTGTTGCCACATTTGCACATTTATATGCTTAGGAATTAATGTAGAAACAATTTCTTTTTGACCAGGCTCATAATCGTAATTGTAATTGGTCGCATTGTAATCTGCTGTAAAATCTACAGGTAAGACTTTTTCCATAATTAGATCTTGAGATGCAAGAGTTTTGAATCTATTATAAATAACATGAACTTCATCAATTTCATTATTTTCAAATGAATTAATAAATGAAGCAGAAATATTTGAAGCAGTATCATAATTCATATCTTTCCAAAAATCAAAGTATGTTTCCTTGACATTAAAATCTCTTTTTGAAAAATATTCTGATGCTTTTTTACCCAAACAAAATAGTTGCACTGAATCCTTACCTAATTTTTCAATTTCTTTTTCAGCTAATCTGATAACACTTGAATTGAATGAGCCAGCAAATCCTCGATCACTTGTTATTACAATGACACCGGTATTTTTAACTTTTCTTTTTTCAACTAATGAAATATCAGAAACACTTATTTGTGGTAAGATTCTACAAATTAAGTCTTGAGTACTCTTGGAATAAGGTCTGGATATTTCCATTTTTTCTTGAGCTTTCTTTACTTTAGCAGCTGCTACCATTTTCATAGCTTTAGTAACTTGCTGAATACTAGTTACTGATTTAATTCTCTCTGATAGATTTTTTAAATTAGCCATATTAGAAGCTCTTCTTAAATTCCTCTATTGCCTTATTCATCTTTTTACCAAGATCGTCTGAAATATCTCCTGAACTTTTTATTTCTTCTAAGCATTCAGAATATTTTGACTCAAAATGCTCTAAAAGACCTACTTCAAATTCCTTAACAGACTCTAATTCAATATCATCTAAATAACCCTGACTCGCAGCATAAATAATTGCAACCTGCTTTTCAGTTGTCATTGGTACATATTGATTCTGTTTTAGAATTTCAACCATTCTTCTTCCTCTTGTAATTTGAGCTGCAGTTGATTCATCCAAATCTGAAGCAAATTTTGCAAAAGCTTCCAATTCTCTAAATTGAGCTAAATCTAACCTTAATTTACCTGCAATTTTTTTCATAGCTTTAATCTGTGCACTACCACCAACTCTTGAAACAGATAATCCAACATCAACAGCTGGTCTAACTCCTCCGTTAAACAAGTTTGTATCTAGATAAATCTGTCCATCTGTAATTGATATCACGTTTGTTGGAATATATGCAGATACATCACCTTCTTGAGTTTCAATAACTGGAAGTGCGGTAAGCGAACCAGAGCCCAAATCTTCAGAAAGCTTTGAAGCCCTTTCTAATAATCTGCTATGTAAATAGAATACATCGCCTGGAAACGCTTCTCTTCCAGGAGGCCTTCTTAAAACAAGAGACATTTGCCTATATGCAGTAGCTTGTTTTGATAAATCATCATAAACAATTAAACCATGCATACCATTATCTCTATAATATTCTCCCATAGCACAACCTGAATAAGGAGCAATATATTGTAATGGAGCTGGATCTGAAGCATTTGCTACAACAACAGTTGTGTAATCCATCGCGCCGTTAGCTTCAAGCTCAGCAACAAGCTTTGCAACTGTTGATGCCTTTTGACCGACAGCAACATAAACACAATATACCGGGCTGTCAGAACTATGAGTGGATTTTTGGTTAATAATAGCATCAATTGCAATTGCTGATTTTCCAGTTTGCCTATCACCAATAATTAACTCTCTTTGACCTCTCCCAATTGGGATCATGCTATCAATTGATTTTAATCCAGTTTGTAGGGGTTCTTTAACCGGAAATCTTTGCATAACACCTAATGCTTTTCTTTCGATTGGTAAGGTTTCTTTAGCATTGATAGGTCCCTTTCCATCCATTGGCTGACCAAGAGGATCAACAACACGTCCTAAAAGTTCTTTACCAACTGGTACTTCAACAACTTTACCTGTTCTTTTAACTGTATCGCCTTCTTTAACAAGACTACTATCACCAAACAGTACTGCGCCAACGTTTTCTTCTTCTAAATTTAAAGCCATCCCAAATACATTATTTGGAAACTCAACCAGCTCAGAACTCATTACGCTTCCAAGTCCGCTTGTTCTAGCAACACCATCGCCAATTTCTAAAACTTCGCCAACTTCATTAACATCAACACTTTCATTGATATTTTTAATCTGACTTCGAAGCAAATCGCCAATTTCATTTGTCTTAATATCCATTTATACCCCTACTAATTTTGATTTTGCGTTTTCTAATTTTGTTTGCAGACTACTATCATACAATGTGTCGTCTACTTTAATTTTAAGTCCCCCAATTAAATTTTTATCAACATCAAAGTTGATATCAATTTTCTTATTGATAAGTTCACTCAAAGAATTAGTTATATCATCTTTTTGATCACTATTCATTTGACTTGAAGAAACCACTTCAACAAATGCAATATTTAGTTTTTGTTTTGATAGTAATGTAAAATTCTTGGTAACATCTTTTAATAAATTAATGTCATCGTTTTCTATTACTACTTTTAAAACTTCTACTAGAATAACACTCATTGAGTTTGAAACAGCTTTCTCAAAAAGACTCATTTTTTCTACACTATCTACTGTCTTCGATTTGAAAAAAGTATTGATAGATAAATCGTCTTTTAAAGAAGCATTAAATTTATCCAATCCATTTTTAACACCTATAAAATCATCAAATGAGTTAACGGCATCATTTAATAAATTAGAATAAATATTTATTTTTTTAAGATTTTGCTTCATCTACTTTCACTGCTTCTAACGATGATTTAATAAACTTACTATTATCATCATCCTTAACATTCCTTTGTAAAACTTTTGTAGCTAATTCTAGACTGAGATCTACAACTTCTTCTTTAATTTCTTTAATAGCTTTTTTCTTCTCAATCTCTATCTTTGACTTTGCATCATCAAGAAATTCATTAGATTTTGCCTTTGCATCATTAAGAATTTTAGCTGCGGACTCTTCGGCTCTAAGCTTACTATCTCCTACAATTGCTTTACCTTCTTTTTTGGCCTCATTAAGTATTTTTTCAGACTCATCTTTAATCTGTTCAAGATCAGTCTTGGCACTTTCTGCCATTTTAAGAGATTCTGCAATATCTTTTTCTCTTTCTTCTAAAAAGTCTAAAAGAGGATTCCATGCATACTTTCTTAATACAAAAAGTACTGTCATAAAAATAACTAATGACCAGACATATGTGCCAAGTTCTGGCGTTAATAATGGATTCATATTATTTCCTTATTTTGATTACAGAACTAGTGATAATAATCCAAGCAAAATTGCTGCACCTTCAACTAAAATAGCTAAAAGAAATGTTTGCGATCTTATTTCTCCAGCTGCTTCAGGCTGTCTTGCAATAGCTTGAGCTACTCCATAACCAATCAATCCGATACCGATTCCGGCACCAATTACTGCTAAACCTGCTCCCATAGTGAGACTCCTTTTTTTGTTAGTGATCTACGTGTATAGCCATTCCAATAAAAACGGCTGTCAATAATGCAAAAACATATGCTTGTATTACTGCAACTAACAGTTCAAGCATAGTTAATCCTAATGCAAGTGAGATTGAAAAAGGAGCTATTCCGAACCCAGCTAAACCTCCCAATTCTGCAGTTGCACTAAAAATAAATGTTATAAAAATTATTAAAGCAATATGTCCACCCATCATATTTCCAGCTAGCCTTAGAGTCAAAGCAAGTGGGCGAATAAATAATCCCATGAATTCAATAGGCACAACAACGAAGTATAGCGGCCAAGGTAATCCAGAAGGCGCTAAATTTTTCCAATGTTGAACAAAGCCATATTTTTGAATTCCAGCAGCAATAAAAGCAACAAATGTAATAGTAGCTATTGCAAAAGTAACATTAACATTTGCTGTAACTGTGTGTCCACCTTTTGATAATAAATATAATATATTGTCTTTACCTAACATTTCAGCTTTGTATCCAATTTTGCCTATCAATCCTGTTAAATCAAAAATTGGTATCAGTCCTAAAACATTTCCAAAAAGAACAAAAAAGAAAATTGTATAGACCAAAGGCGCCCATGATCTATATTCTTTATCTCCAATAAAATTTTTAAGAACATCGTCTCTTAAATAGATAACAAACATTTCAATAATACTCATAAACTTGTTAGGGATATTTTTCTTATGAGAAATATAACCTTGAATTAATGTTACAATGGTTGAAACCACTATAAAAGAAACAAAGAAAAGTAAAAAAACGTGCTTTGAAATTCCTAAATCAACATAAAATAAGGATTCACTGGAAATGCCAAAAAAATTAGAAATCTTTTCTGAGAGCGTATTAAGAAATTCAAATTCAAAGATATTTTTTTTACTGTTTGCAACGTGATCAATAGCATATTGAGGAGCTTGATCCATTGTCCATTCTTTTCCAACTTTTTCAGCAATAAACATCGACGAAATATAAATAGAAAGTTGTAAGGAAAAACAGAAAAAAAAGTGTAAATCTTAATTATTATTTTTTACATGCTGATATGCACGATAAGAAGCATGAAGAACTCCAAAAATAATTACAAAAATTTTCCAAAAATCGTTTAACAGAAAATAAGCTATTAAAAGCCAAGATATAATAATTCCGATGAATTCAAAATAGACCGAATAACTTTCAGCTAAAATAGAACTTAGTTTCTTCTTTTTACTCATCAACTATAATGTCACATCTTCCTGAAAATTGAGCACCATCTTCAATAGTAAGAATTTTATACTTTAGATTTCCAACAAGCTCACAGCCTTTTAGAAGTTCAGCTGGGCCATTAATGAATGCATCACCCTCAATATAACCATTAATTTGAATCATTGAAGCTTCAACATCACCGTAGATTTTTCCACTTTTTGCTAATTGAATTGCTCCGTTCGTTTTGACAGAGCCTTTTATCTTTCCATAAATAGTTACATTACCATTTAAAAGTACATTACCATCAATGGCTACATCTTCAGCAATGATTGTTTGACTATTAGTTGCTTTGGATTGAATTTTCATTGAGATAATTTATCGGATTTTAAGTTAAAATCTTCAAAAAAATTAATTGGATCAATAGAATTTCCATCTTTCCAAATTTCAAAATGTAAATGAGGACCAGTGGACATTCCAGTATTGCCTAATTTAGCAATTACGTCTCCTGCTTTAACTGTATCCCCTCTTTTAAAAAAATTTTCCTGGTTATGATAATAATGTGAGAGATACCCATTTTGATGATCTATGATAATAAAATTTCCAAAATCATCTGAGAAATCACTAAAGACTATTTGTCCGTTTGCTGTTGCAAAAATAGGTGTTCCTTCAATATTTACAACATCTATTCCAAAATGTTTTGTTTCAGTATCATATGTTCTACTAATCAAACCATCTGCAGGCTTAACTGTGGGAAGATTATTTGCCAAGATATATCTAATGTTTTTTTCTTTTAAATCATTACTCTTTTCTGTACCAATAATTGAATCAATATAAGATTTCATTAAGGCAATCTCTTCAATCGACTTATCAATATTATTAATGATTTCTTGTTGCTGTTTTATTTCTTTGTTTATAGCTGAAACTCTTAAGTATTCTTTTACAATTGGCGATGAAAAATATAAAAGTGTAATTGAGCCAAGAACCATTATTGATAATACTATAATTGATGAAATAAATGTTAATCTACTAAATTCTATTTGCCACGATTTATCTGAAAATGGAGATATAAATAAAATTTTATATTTACTTAATTTCATAAAATTAATCAGACTTAATTGATTGTAGCTTGTCTAATACCCTGCTTATTGTTTTTTTACTGAAATTAATCTTAATAAAACCTTTTTTGGTTTTAGCATTTTGATTAATAACTACTTTTTCACCAATCAATCTCGAAAGCTTATCTTGAATGTTTTGTAATTGAGGAGAAACCTTTCTTTTCGAAGCTAGTTTCTCTGTTTTACGTACTGATATCTTCTCTGTTAATAGTTTTTGCCAAAGCTGAAGCATTCCTTGAGTAGTTTTTCTCTGTAAAATTGCTCTTGCTTGCCCTGCATTAATCTCACCTTTTAAGATACTATCTTGGATTTGATCAGGAAGCTTTAACAGTCTTAAAGCATTAGAAACTGCAGGCCTTGATTTACCAACAGTTTTTGCTATTTCAGTTATTGAAGATTGTAAATTTTCTTGAAGGTATTTATATCCTTTAGCCTCTTCTATTGGGTTGAGATCTTCTCTTTGAATATTCTCAATTAGAGCCATATACATTACATCTTTAGTTGTATCTGCATCAATAACGTAAGCTAAAATTCTTTTTTTGTTTAACAGTTTGTGGGCTCTATATCTTCTTTCACCAGCTACAATAATATATTTGTTGCCAAATTTTTTGACAGTAATTGGACTAATTAAACCTTTCTCATCTATGGATTGAGCTAATTGTTTAAGAGATTTGTGTTCAAAATTTTTTCTAGGCTGATTAGGATTGGGTTTAATTTTGCTTAAAAGAATACTGCTTTGATTAAAATCTTCAAGATTGTTCTTTGAAGGAGTTAAAAGAGCTCCTAGTCCTTGACCAAGCTGTTTATTTTTTTTCATTAATTATCTCCAATGCTAAGTCCATATAATCTTTTGCACCCGAACAATTTACATCATACATAATTGCAGGTTTTCCATCGTCTGGTGCTTCAGCTAATCTTACATTTCGGTTAATTTTAGTTTCAAATAATTTATTTTTAAAATTTGTTTTTAACAAACTCTCAACTTTTTTAGAAAGTTTTAGTCTCTTTGTATGCATTGTAATCAGCAATCCAAGAATATTCAGCTTATCATTTATATTCTCTTTAACAATTTTAATAGTTTCCTGTAAACTTCTTAAACCTTCAAGTGCAAAAAATTCGCTTTGAATAGGTATTAAAACATCTGTTGAAGCAGTTAAAGCATTTAATGTTAAAAGACCTAAGGAGGGAGGACAGTCTATTAGGATATAGTCATAATTTTTTTTCACCCTATTTATCAACTTTAATAACTGCTTTTCTCTATTTGGCAATGAAACCAGCTCTACTTCACAGCCAACTAAATTGGTGTCTGATTTTATAAAATCCATATATTCAATAGATGTGTTTGAAATAATGTCTACTATTTTTTTATTTCCAGTAATTGCATCATAGATTGAAAATTCATTATTAATATCAAAATCATTTAATCCTGTCGTAGCATTGGCTTGAGGATCAAAATCAATTAACAAAGTTTTCTTTTCTAAGATACCTAAGCTAGCGGCTAAATTTATTGCAGTAGTAGTTTTACCTACTCCCCCTTTTTGATTTATTATGGAAATAATTTTTTTCATATGATTGAAAAATTTAATCGGTAAATAAGGGTAATACAAAGTTTTTAAAAAATCATTTTATCTAACTTAACTTTAAGAGTGAAAGGAAGAATATTAATTACTGGATACAATGGCGAATTAGGTAGTAAAACACTTAAAGAATTAGTTAGCATAGGTAAATCGGTTATTGCTTTAGATATAAATGATCCAAAAGAAAAAATTCATTCCGTTAAATACATCAAAGACACTATAGCTAATAAACAACTAATAAATTCAATATTTAACGATTATCATATTAGTGAAGTTTATCACTTTGCTGCACTACTAAGCCAAACAGCTGCTCAAAACCCTGAATTGGCATTTGAAATAAACGAAAAAGCATCGAAAAACTTAATTGATTGTTCGTACAATTTTGGAATAAAAAATAATTGTATCACAAGATTTTTTTTTCCTAGTTCAATTGCTGTTTATGGCCCAAGAAAAATTGAAAATGCTTCGGAGCAAGATATTATTAAACCAACAACAATTTACGGAAATAATAAACTTATCATTGAACAATATGGAAGTAAACTACATGAACAAAGTCTATTTAAAAAAATTGGATTAGATTTTAGATCAATTAGGTTTCCAGGAGTAATAAGTTATGATACTGTTCCATGTGGAGGTACTACAGATTATGCTCCACAAATGATAAATAATGCAAAAAAAGGTGAAAAATTTGAATGCAAGTTATCTCCAAACACAGAACTACCATTTATAGGGATAGATAAAACAATATCATCTATTATTGACATAATGGATTTAGAAATAATCGAGTCTAAATTGAGAGCATTTAATGTACAAGAAGCTAATTTTTCTGTTACAGAACTAAGTGATTTCCTATTACAAAAATTTCCTTCTTTTCAAATTACGTATAATGAAAATAAAAGTTTTCAATCAGTTGCAGATACGTGGCCCTCAAGTTTAAATTGTAAAAGAGCGAATAAATTTTGGAATTTCTCTAAAGAAAAAGATTTTGAAGTGTTTTTGGAAAAGATAATTAATAAATAAATATGAAAGATATAGATCAAATATTACAATCTCAGTTAAATGACATCAAAGAGCAAGGTACATTTAAAGAAGAAAGGGTAATCGAAACCGCTCAAGAATCAGAAATAAATGTAAATGGCAAAAAAGTACTAAACTTTTGTGCAAATAATTATTTAGGTCTTGCAAACAACAGTGAAATTAGAAAAGCAGCTATGCAAGCTATTCAAGAATGGGGTTTCGGCTTAGGTTCAGTCAGATTCATATGCGGAACTCAAACAATACATAAAGAATTAGAGCAATCAGTTAGTAATTTTTTAAACAAGGATGATACAATCTTGTATTCTTCCTGTTTTGATGCAAATGGCGGTTTATTTGAAACAATCTTAGGTGAAGAAGATGCTGTTTTTTCAGATGAGCTAAATCATGCTTCAATTATTGATGGTATCAGATTATGTAAAGCTCAAAAGTATAGATATAAAAATTGTGATATGGAAGATTTGCAAGAAAAATTAAGTAATTCAGATGCAAGGGTTAAGCTGATTGTTACAGATGGAGTTTTTAGCATGGACGGAACAATTGCACCTGTTGACTTGATTGTTCAATTAGCCAAAAAATATAATGCATTAGTTATGGTAGATGATTGTCATGCTACTGGCTTTATTGGAACAAATGGAAAAGGAAGTGGAGAACATTGTGGAGTTTTAGATAAAGTTGATATTATTTCTTCAACTTTTGGTAAGGCTCTTGGAGGAGCGTCGGGAGGATTTATTTCTGCATCAAAAAATATTGTAGATACGCTTAGACAAAAATCTAGACCTTACCTTTTTTCAAATAGCTTGGCACCAGCATTGGTAGTAGCATGCTTAAAAGCACTGGAAATAATCAATAATAACAAAAACCTTATCACCAAGCTTCATGATAATACGTTATACTTTAGAGAACGAATTACTGAAATTGGCTATGAAGTAAAAGGAGATTCACATCCAATTGTCCCGATAATGATTTATGATGCCAAGCAAGCAGTTGCTTTGTCTGAAATGTTATTAGAAAAAAATATTTACGTAATTCCATTTTCATTTCCAGTCGTTCCAAAAAAACAAGCAAGAATAAGGGTACAATTATCTTCTTCTCATACAATGGATCAATTAAAACATTCAATTAGTGCTTTTAAGGAATGCGGTAAAGCTCTAAATATTATTTAAAAAAATAGTGAAAAAATATCTTAATGTGTTAAATTCTCTCACTTATGGATAGTTCAATAAGAAATAGATTATTAACAATATTGTTTGTTTTTGGATTAGGAATTTATGCTCTTCTTCCATCACTTAGATATTCATTGATGGATGAAGAGAAAAAATCAAATCTTTCTGATAATCAAATAGATTATTTTGAATCAAGAAGTATCAAACAAGGATTAGACTTGAAAGGTGGAATTTATATTGTTCTTGAAGTTGATTTACCACAATTGATTGATAACTTAGCTAAAAACAAGGACAATAATTTTAATGGGTTTTTAATTGATTTAAAAAATGAATATAATAACTCCTCCAGTGATTTTTTTACTGTCTTTGAAAATTTAGCAGACGAAAAAGAATTAAAACTTCCAAGATATTTTATTAATTATGGAAAAACAAAAGACCAAATAATCACTCAACTATCTTTACAATCTGAAGATTCAATTAGAAGAGTTATTGAAATTATTCAAAATCGTGTAGACCAATTTGGTGTGGCTGAACCAACAATTCAAAAACAAGGAAATAATAGAGTTATTGTAGAACTAGCAGGAATTG
Source organism: uncultured Fidelibacterota bacterium (assembly GCA_902538565.1). Lineage (GTDB taxonomy): Bacteria > Fidelibacterota > Marinisomatia > Marinisomatales > Marinisomataceae > Marinisoma. The sequence continues at coordinate 319,465 of CACBFQ010000002.1, forward strand.
AAGATTCAGAAAGAGCTAGAGACCTTCTTCAAAGTACAGCATTATTAGAATTGATGATTGTTAAAAATGTTGAAAGCACAAATGCAATCATTAGACAAATTGATAGTATTATAACAGCTTCAAATGTTAATGATGTTGAACAAAATGATCAAATTAATGAATTATTTGATTCAAGCTCATCATCTGAACTAGGATTTTCTTCATTGCTGATATCGGTTGGAGGAAACCTAGCAATTGCTTCAGAAGACTTAACTGCTCTAAAAGATATTTTATCTAAAGAAGATGTTAAACAAATTTTAGAAGCAACCAATAGTACTATTTTGACGAGTGACTCTTCTATTAAGCTTATAAATGAAATTGGTGAAGAAGAAGAATTTTATACACTATTCCATTTATTTAATAATGCTGAGCTTACTGGAGGAGTAATTGAAGATGCTCAAATGAGATTAAGCCAAGCAGGAGTAACTGCTGGACAGGCTGTTGTTGAAGTTGAAATGAATAGTGAAGGCTCCAGAGAATGGGCTAGAATTACAGGTGCTAATATAAACAACAGAATTGCTATTGTACTTGATAAGAAAGTGCACATGGCGCCTGTCATAAGAAGTCAAATTTTTGGCGGTGGAACTGTTATTGAAGGATTAGATTCAATCGAAGAAGCTGAGGACATAGCTATTGTTTTAAGAGCGGGTGCTTTACCTGTTCCTGTTACAATTGCTGAAGAAAGAACTGTAGGAGCATCTTTAGGAGCAGATTCAATTAGTAAAGGTACACTATCAATGGCAATTGGTTTACTATTAGTAGTATGTTTCATTGTATTCTTTTATAGGATGTCAGGTTTAATTGCAAGCTTCTCTGTTATGTGGACTCTAATTTTATTGTTAGGTGTCTTAGCCCTTCTAGAAGCAACGTTAACTCTTCCTGGAATCGCAGGACTAATATTAACAGTTGGGATGTCAGTTGATGCTAATGTTATTATTTTTGAAAGAATTAAAGAAGAATTGCGTAATGGGAAATCAGTTAGATCCGCTATTGATTCAGGTTATGAAAGAGCAATAAGGACAATTGTAGATGCTAATTTAACTACAGGTATTGCAGCAGCAGTGCTTTATCAATATGGTAGTGGTCCAATAAAAGGTTTTGCAACTGTTCTCTTTTGGGGAATTATTGTAAGTATGTTTACTGCTATTATTGTAACAAGATTTGTATTTGATTTTGTAACAACAAGAAAAAATGTAGAAAGACTGAGTATATAATTATGAAATTCATGGAAAACACTAAAATCAATTTTATGAAATTCAAATCATTTGGATTTGGTCTCTCGTCCGTGTTAGCATTTGGATCAATTATACTTCTCCTAATGGGCGTGAATCTTGGCATTGACTTTAAAGGTGGAACAGCAATTGGAGTTAGTTTTTCGGAGGATGTATCCATACAGGAAATAAGGGGTTCACTTAAATCAGTATCTTTGAATAATAGCATAGTAGATTTAAGTGGAGAAGAAATTAAATATTTTGGAAGTCAAAGTGATGTTATGATTAAAATAAAGTCTCTTGATAATGAACCTGAAAATTTTGGTCAAATAGTTATTAATCATTTGTATGATTCTATGTCAGCTAAAACGCCAGAAAACAAAAATGATTTCATTCTTTCGCTAGGCTCAGTAAGTCCAAAAGTTGGATCTGAATTAAGTGGAAAAGCATTTTGGTCTGTTGTATCTGCTTTAGTTTTAATTCTGTTTTACATATCTGTAAGGTTTGAGTTTAGATTTGCTTTAGGGGCTATTTTAGCTCTAGTTCATGATGTAGTTATTACATTAGGAATTTTTTCTCTAACTGGTTTTGAAATTACACTAAGTACGGTTGCTGCTTTTTTAACTATTGTTGGATACTCCTTAAATGATACAATTGTTATTTTGGATAGAATTAGAGAAAATATGAAATCATCTGGTACTGTAATGTTTGAATCAACTATTAATAAAAGTATTAATCAATCCCTAAGCAGAACTTTAATTACTTCTTTAACGACACTGTTTGTTATTATTGTTTTGCTCGTTTATGGCGGTGAAGTAATAAGACCATTCTCTTTTACTATGCTAGTTGGTGTGATTGTAGGTACTTATTCTAGTATTTATATTGCTAGTGCATTGCTTGCAACCATCTACCAATCTTCTAACAAATAATGAATAATAAGATTTTATTTCCATTCATTGCGTTGTGCGTGATTTGGGGTTCTACATGGTATTTCATTAAAATTTCTTTAAATGCTGGAGTTCCACCTTTTTATGGAGTGGGATTAAGATTTCTTTTTTCTGGAATTATTTTTTACTTATATATCTATTACAAAAAACTATCTATACCATTTACCCCGCAAGCAATAAAATTATACCTCTCGTTTGGACTATTAAACTTTAGTCTATCTTATGGAATGACTTATTGGGCTACTCAATATATTTTTTCTAGCATCTCATCGATTCTATGGGGTCTATTTCCACTCTTTACAAGCCTAATGGCTCATTTTATGATTAAAGATGATCCTAATGAAAGATTGAATAAAAATAAAATTGCAGCTCTATTTACTGGTTTAGCAGGAGTCATAATCATGAGTACTAACCAAGAAATTGATTTAGCCTCTCAATCGTTTTTGGCAATTCTTGTTTTAATTGCGGTAATTATTATAGCGGCATATCCAAGTGTTCTTTATAAAAAATACAATGACGAAGTTGGTCCATATCAAATGAATGCTGTATGTCAGGTATTAACAGGCTTTGTAATGCTCTCAATGTCATTTCTTGTAAAAGAAGATACATCAGTTATAGTATGGACAAATGAGCTTATACTTTCAACATTATATCTTATAATTTTTGGGGGATTTATTTCTTGGGGGATTTATTTCTGGTTATACCAATACCTTAATGTAACACAAATTACTTATGTAGCTATCTTTCCTCCAATCGTTGCGATATTACTTGGTTGGGTATTTTTAGGAGAAATACTGACAACAAAAGAAATTGTTGGAACCTTATTTATTCTTGGAAGTTCTATACTAATATATAGGAAATAGAACCTATTTTATAATAAATTAAAATATGATTGAAAAAATAAAATCAAACCTACTTGCTGGTATAGCAACTATTGTTCCATTAGCATTAACTGTGTATGTAATTCAAGTTACACTAGAAATAACAATTTGGCTTGGTGGAACAGTTGCAGAACCTTTAGAAAGATTTGTTAATGTGACTTTTCCAGGTTTCGGTATTATCAGCTCAATTGTAGGTCTTTTAATTGTTTTATTGGCTCTTATCATTTTTGGAGCTTTAGCCAGAAATGTATTTGGCAAAAGAGTTGTTAATTGGTTTGAAGGAATCTTTAAAAAAATCCCTTTAATTGATTCTATCTATGGAACAACTAAGCAAATCATCGAAACAGTTTCTGGATCACAAAATGATTCTTTTCAAAAAGTTGTATATGTTGAATATCCGAGAAAAGGTACATGGACGTTAGGTTTTGTTACTAGTGAATCCACAAACGAACATGATGAAGAATTTTATCACCTTTTTGTACCAACTACACCAAATCCTACATCAGGATTTTTTCTTATCATTCCCAAAGAAGATACTACTTTGGCAGATTTAAATGTTGAAGAAGGCTTCAGAATGATTGTTTCAAGCGGAATGGTTGGAAGTCATAAAAATTCTATAGTTAAATAAAAAAAAAGGAGCATCGAGATGCTCCTTTTTTTAATTAAACCTAATAAGATAAAAGTTTATTAACCTCTACCTCTAGCCATAGGTGCGCGAGATACATCACCGTCTTTATCGATGAAGTATAGGTAACCACTTTCACGTGTTACACCTGCGTCAGCAACTTTTTCAGCATTACCGCCACCAGATCCGCCTCTTGACATACCTGAGCGCCATACATTGCCATCTTTACCTAAGTAGTATAGATAGCCTTTTTCTTTACTAACACCACATGTTTTTACTTTTTCAGCCATTTTATTCTCCTTAAAAAGTTTAGTGAATAAGCTTATCCCGATATTCTACTACTAAACTCAATTTTTTGCAAGAAATTTCTCGTCGGAGGCCCCTCGGAAGAATTTTACAAAAAAGCTTTAAAATTTTTATTAATTAGTTAAATTTGGCTCATGCCCCGGTAGCTCAGCTGGATAGAGCAACGGATTTCTAATCCGTAGGTCACAGGTTCAAATCCTGTCCGGGGTACAATAAATCCTTCCTTTATTTCATAAAACTAATCCATTATATTTATATAAACTAATTAGGAGAGTCATATGAAATTAGATATTAAAAGTTTTATAATCGGAATTTTAACAACTGTTAACTTATTTCTGTTAATGGGATTTGATGATCATGATGAAGAAAATCAAAATGGTAGATACCAAGTAATCATTGATAGTAAAGGTGATCAATATTGGTATGATACTCGCTACGGAGACAAAATTGCAATCGGATCAAAATCTTATGGGTACATTTTACTTAAAGAAAAAGGTGGCATGAAAGAAAGATTTGATAAAGAATTTGAATTAGTAGAAGCTTTGAAAGAATTAGATTAGATATTTAACTAGATAGAAATTCTTTGGCAAGTTGCTCCATCAAATCTCCACCCTTTTCATTCAGGTGAATATGATCGCAAAGCAACTGTAGCTTATACTTTTCTCCAATCTTTGTCCAAGTCCAACCAAAAATATAGTGAAGTATAACAGCTCTTAGACCTCGCAACCTTCTAAGTTCAGAGGTAGTGTATGGAACGCTATTGTTGGAGCTTATTTGTTCTTTGAATTTTGAAAATAAATCAAGGATTGATAGATCATATTTTAAAGCAATCCTTTTAATTATTTTATTATGATTTTGAATGACACTTATGATTGATGCATCCTCTTGCTCACCAAGCCATGGAAGAGTTGTAATAGCAATTTTAGCAGAGGTTTTTGCTTTGATTTCCTTTACAAAAATTTCAATCTGCTCTTCAAACCAATCTATTGAAGGAACTTTTGGAAGATTTTTTGTTTGAATATAATAATCCTGAATTAATTTTACAGGCTGGCTTCCTATTGCATCATTCGTACCAATTAAAATTGTAACATAGTCTGGATTATGCTTAATAATATCATTTAATCTTTGATTTAAGTTCCAAGTTAAATCAGCATTTATGCCTGCATTTATATAAATCTTAGAATCATCTGAACTTCTTAAAGAACTCACCCAGTCATATCCAATATGTCCATGTGTAATACTATCACCACAACATATAACTACAGGTTTATCATTATTAATCAAATTTACACTATGTGCATCCATATCAGGGAGCTGCCACGATTTTCGTATAATTGGTAGTTTATAAATGTTTTGAATAATTGAATTTCTAAAAAGATATATAACTACAAGAAAAATGAAAAAAAATACAAGAAAGTAAAATATGTTCACTTAATTGATTTCAGGCAGTTCAAATGCAACAACCCTAGCATCATTATCTACTGCATATAGAAACCATTTACCATGCATATATGCTGTAGTAATACCATCTGTGTAGGAAACATTATCTAAATACATAGTAGTCTTGTAATCTAATGTTTTACGATCATACAAGTGAAAACGATTGTCAGTTCTGCTTTGCTCAGTACAAATCCAATATCCATTATTATCTTTATTAATTACTAAAGCAATGCCTTCAGGATCATTTCCTCTACCAAAATTACCTAAATCTTCTTTTATAATTTCACCTGTCATCAAATCTATTGCCATAACCTTATGGTGCTCTTTCATTTCTTCTGCTACTAACAAAGTTTGATAATATTTATCAGCTTGAATACTTTCTACTTGATAAAGTGTAGGGTTTCCTAGCACTGTAGCTGGCCCTACTGAAAATTCTTCATTTTCAATGGTGAAATCCCAACTTAGAATTCGATCTTCTCTTGGGTTATTAAATTCATAGCTATCCGTAACTAAAACTTTATAAGAGTTATTTTCCTGCTTATAAAATGTAATTCCATAGGGGCTACGCAACTCGTCTTTTCCAAAAGCACCTAAAAAGTCCATCGACGAATTAAATACAGCAACCTGCTTATTATCACGTTCTGTAACTAAAACAAACTGATCATTAATAGTGGTAATTCCATTTGGATAGGCATTTTCTCGCTTAATAGATTTTTTAAACTTTCCATTCATAGCACCATATACATGCAGTTCATTTTTATCTTTTACTGTCACTACAATAACATGTTTTCTCATTAAGAATCCAATACTGTCCATGCCTGCGTCAGCAACAGATTCTGTTACGAACATCGGGTTATTTAAGGTAATAACACTAGGTTTAGAATTACATCCAATGATGAAAAACAAAGAACTGATAAGGTAGAATTTTAAAATCTTCATATACTATTCTACTATACTAAGTAGTTCAATATCAAAGACTAAAGTGGAAGATGGTGGAATAATATATTCGCCTTTTTTTGCGTCTTTATAAACCCCTGCAATACCATAGCCTAAATTTTCAGGAATAAATACTTTCCATTTAGAACCAACTGGCATTTTTTGTAAAATTTGTTGCCAACCTTGAATTACTCCATTAAGTGCAAAAGTTGCTGGCTCACCTCGATCATAACTACTATCAAATTTTGTACCATCAATTAAATATCCGTTATAATGTACTACAACAGCGTCATCAAAGTCTGGAATCCTACCATTGCCCTCTTGCATAACTTTATATTGAATTTGACTTCTACTAAACACTCTTACGCCTTCATTGTATTTATTTTTTTCCAAAAACTCCTGACCAGCCATTTTATTTTCTCGAGACATTTTTTTGGACTTTTCACTAAGAGATTTCATTAGCTCTCTTTCTATTTCAGAATTTTGAATATTGAATGCTCTTAATACTTCAAGTCTACTTGGTGCATTAATTCTTGGTTCAGTATTATCCCAAAAATCTTGTAATCCCTCAATAAGTAAATCATGATTAATTTCTGTTTCTGGAAGATTTTGACCGATATTTACTCCCATAGTATAACTCAATGAATCCTGAAAAGTTACAATAGGCTCATTATCTACTTGTTTGGACGCATTACTTTCTGATGAGCAAGAAAATAATAAAAGACAAGAAATTGCTAGTTGAATTTTAAATATATTTTTCATGCTTGTATTCTATTATCATTAAAAAAAAGAGTAAAGAAAAAATTATCTTCCATCTTTATAGCCTTTATAATCATCCATCATATCATAAAGTCCATAAAGACTGCTAAACTTGATTAAAAGCGAGCTAGGAAGTAGTGCTCTAAGTAAAACTACTTGATTCATTATCCATGGAACTTTTGGCGAATGAAATCCAAGTTTAATGGCACGATTAACAATAACTTTTGCAACTGAATCATGACTCTTAACCCCTGGTGCTAATAACTGACCTAAAAAATTAAGCTTAGTTCCTTCAAATAATCCTTTCTTCAAAAAGTTTGGATGAATGGAAGAAAATTTAACACCATACTTACCCATCTTTTTTACTTCAAGTCTTAAGGATTCAGTAAGTCCTGCTACAGCCCATTTAGTAGCAGCGTATACAGCTAGCTTAGGAGCACCTGTCATTGATGATGCTGAGGAAATATTAATAATGTGACCAGAGTTTTTATCTAACATAGTTGGCATGAATGCACGAATGGTATATATCATTGATGTAAAGTTTACATTTATAAGATTTTCAAGCTCTTCATCACTTCTATCTAGCATATACCCAGTATAAACAGTACCAGCGTTATTAATTAGGATATCTAAACTACCAAACTTTTCTTTAATGATATTTGCATTACTATATACTTGTTCTTTATTTGTAACATCACATATTTGAGAGAAAACATCAAATCCTTGCTCTTTAAAATTATTAACAGTTTTGTTTAGATCATCTTCGTTGAAATCCCAAAGTATTACCTTTCCACCTTCATTTAGAATCCTTTGTGCAGTAGCTAAACCTATACCTTTAGCTCCTCCCGTTATAAGAACAAGTTTATTTTTAAGATTCACACTTTAAAATAAAGTATTACAGATTAGAATACCATTGAATTCCATATGCCAAAGTTACACTTATTGCTAAGCCTAACATAAGTCTGAAAAAATCAGAATAAAGCATTGGAAATATACCTTTTTTGTGCTTGTCAGTGTATGTGAGAGTTCCATAACCTTGAGCAAACATAATACCAATTTCTCTCCCTGCTAACATGCCCATAAATACAAAAGTAGTACTCATAGGAAGGTCATTTACTTCTTTAAAATAGTAAAGTACAAACACATACACCAAATCAACTAATGTAGCAGAACGAACATATCTAGTGTTTGTTTTAGATAATACTATTTCTTGAATTTTTCCTCCCCTTTCATAAAACATAAAAGCTAATCCAAGGAGCATTGTTCCTAAAATAAGTATTTGAAAAGATATAGTAGGAACAGATGAATATCTTGGTAAGAATACCATAATATTTGCCATATCATGTGAAAGCCATGTTGACCATAACCAACCGGTAGTTACCCATTGTGCAATTCTCCAATAAGTATTGTTCTTGTTATCACCCTTTTCACCTTCATATAAGATATATTTGCTAATTAAATACCATGCAGCAAATGCAAACACAAATGATACGCCATATCCCACAAAACTTTTTAAAAGCATTTTTTCCATCAGACCATCCACGCTAGCGGCAAAGACAGATAAGACTAAAAAAGTGGTTGATACAGGGATTTTTAATCTAGTTAAAAGAACTAAAACAAGAGGTGCTAATGCGTGATACCACATTATTTCAATTTCGGGGAATTCGGTCAATCTACCAAAAGCAGGATCTCCCGCATTGAATCCTTGAATCATAGTGAAAACAAAGATTGATCCCATATAACCAAACATCCAGTACCATTTTACATCAGCTCTATTAGATGCAATGTATGTACCTAAAGTTTGAATACTATCATTCGCAGTAACAGCATATACAGCAAATAAAAACCCAAAAAAAGACCATAGTGTTAAAAAATCCATCAAAAGTACCTCATAAAATTAAATATTTTCATCATGTCTAACAATTTTACCATTGATTTGAAAAATTATGTCTTCGGCTATATTCGTTGTATGATCTGCAGCTCTTTCAACATATCTTGAAATATTCGTAAAAACAATAAATTGCCTTAAGAATTCAGAATTACTTTTGGTTTTTTCTTTAAAAAGTGTAAATATCTCTCTGTTGTTGTTATCGATGATATCATCCATTTCAATAACTTCAAATGCTTTTGCTTCGTCAGATAAAATAAAGGCATTAATAACATCATTTAACATAGAAGTTAAAGTTTCAGCTGAATGTGCTAAAATTTTAGGTAATTCTAAATCTGGATGTTCAACCATAAACTGGGTATTTCTAGCTATATTGGTTGCATAATCTCCTATTCTTTCAAGCTCATTATTAATTTTTAAAGCAGCTAATAGATATCGCAAATCTGAATCAGTAGGATGAAAATTTTCAATAATTTCGTTGACTTCTTTTTCTATTTCTACTTCCATCCTATTTATTTTAGAATCAACATTTATTACAATTTGAGATTTATCTAAATCTTTTTCTTCAATTGCACTAAACGCATCTTTAATATTCGTTTCAACTAACGAGCTTAGTTTTAATAAATTATAGTTTAAATCTTGTATTCTGTCAGACAAATTCATTCTCCATAATATAGGAAAAGTACAAAAAAATATTTAGGATTATGTTAGGATTCAGATAAAAAAAGAGGGAAGAAAACTCTTCCCTCTTTTAGAAGTAATATTCACAATAGGAGATGCTATATTACTTATTGAATTAATTTAGTTACTTTCTTCTGACCATACTGTCCAGCCATCAAAAGCATCATCGTTGAAACCAGCTTTTAAAGCACCAACAAATGTTGCAGATGCATCCATACTAGCTTCAGTCGGAGTTGATCCTGTAAACTCGGTTGTTGGAAGTAAGCTTGCTTCTGTTACGCCAGTATTACCATCTTGTACATTAAATGTAAAGCTAGCACCTGGATCCGTTCCATCAGTAGCTGCAACTGTTGCAGGAGTTGGAACATCATCCATAACATTTAAAGGATCTAACCAGATGTATCGTCCATCAGCATCATTTGTAGGAGGAGTTGAACCATTTACAACAAATGTTCCATCTAAATTTCCATCTTCATTAGTAGCACGGAAACCTCTTCTTTGCTGATCTACCAACATATAATTTTGGAAGTGTCCAGCAGTTCCTTCTCTTAATCTTAAAGACTCATCTTCAGAAGATCCGCTGTTATTTCCTACAATTGTTACATTAGAAAATTTAGGAAATGAATCGTCTGCAGACTGGCTGCTGTTTCTTCCATCCATTTCATGTCCTCTATTTGAGGTTGAACCTCTAACTACAACTAGGAATTGTCCTGTTCCTTGGTATCCGGTGTCTGTATCAAATCCGTCGTCACCGACTTTATATACCATACAGTATCTTAAATCAACAGTTCCACCAAACATTTCAAAACCGTCATCAAAGTTATAAGCTACTTCACAGTAACTAACTTCTGTTCCAGTTCCAACACCAGCTAATGTAATACCATTAATTTCATTATCTGGAGCAATTGCTCTACCACCATAACGAACTGAAACATATCTTAATGTACCAGAGTCATCAGCAGCATCTGTACCACCATAAGGTACTGAAGCAACACCCTCAACGGTTCTAGTTCCACCGCCTTGAATTGGTGCATAACCACAGACAATTAATCCACCCCATGCTCTACCACCAACAATTGGAAGTCTGTCTGGTTCGTCTCTTGCAATAACTGATGTCATGATAATTGGAGCATTAGCAGTACCTACTGCTTCAATCATTCCACCTTGCCATACTACGATTGCAGGAGCGTTTCCATTACCATCATCTGATAATGCATAAATGTTAGATCCAGCTGCAATTGTTAACGTTGCACCATCTCTAACTTGTAGTTGACCAGAAAGTACATAATCACCGCTTAAATCTAAATCTGAAGTAACATCTCCATATAAACTTCTTTCAACATTCATATCCATTGAGTATGAATTTGATAAAGTTGTTGTACCATCTAAAGCGGTTGTAGTAACTGTTAACGTAACAGTTTTTGAACCTCTGGAAGAGAATGTATGTGAACCACTTGGAGCAACAGCAGTTGCTTCACCATTAAAATCCCATGAATATGCTACTCCAGCACCAGTACCGTTAGAAGCAGCCTGATCATCTGAAATAGAAAAATTATAGGTTAATGTTCCCATCACATGCTCAGCGTTAAATGGCTGTGCAGATGGAGGAAGAGTAGTATTATCAACAGTCTCTGTATCGTTGTCATCACATGATGTAAAAAGAAATACACTTGCGAAAATAGACAATATGATTTTTTTACTATTCATTTTCTTATCCTTTTTATACTATTATTTATACTATTAGTGTGTGGAAAAAACCCACCGACGCAAACTAGATTTACAAATTGAGTTTGCTATTTGAAATTTGTTAGGATTATGTTTGAATTTTTAATTAAAATCGTAAGTCATACTTAAAGATATAGATATACCTGGTTCAAGTATCTTTGTATCTAACTTATTTCCAGTATCAGTTTTTAAATAGTGTTCAATCTTGCTATTTAAAAGATTTTTTGCCTTAACACTAACTGATAATCCATTTTCAAATTTTTTCTTTGAAGTAAAATTTAAAGAATGAAAAGGTGCTTCAAAATAATGTCCTGTTACATCTCCTACTTTAATAATTCTTTCACTAAAACCATTATAAGAAAGTGAAATTTCGTATCCTGAACTAAGAATTGTATCCAAGGCAAGATTCCCTAAAAATTCTGAATGACCCATTAATGGCCTATTGGCCTGATCTTCAATTGGAGTGACTGCAAATGGAGACACTACAAAATCATTTACATCTACATCTGATGATGACAGTGTAGCGTTTGCAGTTAAAATTTGGGTAGCACTTGATGAGGGAAATAAATTTATCTTCTTCCTAATATCAAACTCTAATCCATAAATCGCTGCAGATTTTGCATTATTATACATACTATATGATCTTTCTACATTTACTAATAATACCTCTTCAACAGGTTTTTGCATATCTTTAGCAAATAATGAAACTGACCATACTTCACCTCCGGAAGGATATACTTCGTATCTAAGATCAAAATTTGTGACTTCAGATTGTTCAAGTGTGGGGACTCCAATATATTGATCATCGCCATAAAATGCTTGATATTCAAGTGGTGCATATTCTCTAAATTCTGCTCTTGCAACAGTTTGAGATAACGAAAATCGCACTTTTGAATTCTCTGAAGTGTCAAAAATAAAATTGATAGAAGGAAGTACATAATTTTCATCAATATCTACAAGTGTTGGCTCTTGTGTAGGGTTGTTGTAAGGGTTCACATACGTTTGACCAGTTACGGTATTGTATGGCCTAAGGTCTAATGTATACATTTCATATCTCATACCACCAATAAAAGTAATAGGTATAGCAAAAGAATCAAATTTTCTTTCAATCATTGAGAAAATTGCATTTGTCTTTTCATCTGCATCGTATGCAGCTCGTGCAAGCTGTGCTGCCTCTTCAACAATGATTAAACCACTATTTCCATCAAAAAAGTTTTCTTCATCAAACGATCTTCCAAAATCATTATTATTAACCTCCAGAAGATTGTTTGGCCATGTTCCATTAGAATGAGTATAATAAAAAATTCTCTTTTTAAAAGTCCTATCTCTCTGCTGAATTCTAAGTCCACTCTTTAATTGAAAGTTTTCAAAATTAACTTTATACGACAAATCTAAACTATTATTTGTATCATCTCCATCAGCCCAAAATCTTAAGCCAGGCGACGTACTACTGACATCAACAGTATAAGGATTTAATGCGCTTTGCCTTGAGTAAGTATGAGAAGCAACATCTGGTTCGTACAATGAAGCAGAACCTAAATTTATTGACCAATCAAGTTCGCTTGGATTAGAAGAATAAAATATACTACTACCTTCCAAAGATAAATTAGATAATGCTTTTTCACTATAATAATGCTGAATGGTTACTGCGTCTTCTAAATTTTTAAGTACCCCAGAAGCATAAGATAATTTATCACTTGCCTTGTGACTTAATAAAAAAGATAATTTAAACTTGTGATCTTGTAAATATTTTAAACCTGTGCTCATATTTAATACATGGTTGGCATTATAAATGGATGTTTCTCTTTGGAGGTTCAAATATCTTGATAGTTCTGTATTGTCATAATATCTACCAATATTTTCATCCTCAAAATCATAAGAGTTACCAAAAGAATAATTTATAAAGTATCCATACTCATAATCACCGTTTGAACTATTAAACTTTTGACCATTTTCAATACCAAATGAAATTTGAGGGCTGGTACTTTTTGAATTAGTACGATAATTTTGTTTGAATTTATTTGTATTTGTCGATAATAATTCTCGCCATTGTGAAGAAGTATAGTTCTGTGGATTAGTTGAACCAGATGTTAATGGATATCTAAACTCTGACAACCAAAAATCTTTTGGAACGTCAGGCATTTTATTATCATTTCCATCTATACCAAAAAAATTAATGCCATTATTAGATGTTCTAAATCTACTATTATCAATTGATGAAATTGTTCCAGCGCCAAACTTTAGCTTCATTATTTTTTTGTCTGGATATGCTAAAGTTTTAATATTTACCACCCCTCCAGCAAAAGTTCCAGGTAAGTCAGGAGTGAACGTTTTTTTTGCACTTAATCCAGAAATAATTGAAATAGAAAAAAGATCTAGAGGAACAGCTCTTTTTTCGGGTTCTGGGGTAGCTAAGTCAGAATTATTTAATTGAGTATTTGTATACCTATCACCTAACCCTCTTACAGCAACAATGTTATCAACTACAGAAACACCAGTCACTCTTCTAAACGCATCTGCTGCATTAGAATCCCCCGCTTTTGACATTCTTTCTAAACTTATTGCATCTTCAACATTAGATGATTCTTTTCTGTCAATAATTATACTTATATCGCTACCATCGACTGCTTGACCAGTCACCTCAACACCAGATAACTGTACGGCATCTATTGATAAAGCTATATCAAAATTATTTTGCCCCTCTAAAAGATTAATTGAAAATCTTTCGGATTTATAACCTATGTACGAAACATTTAGTACAACTTCGCCTGGTTGAGTAAAAATCGTGAAGGAACCATTTAAATCAGAAGCTGCTCCATTATTTGAGTCTTCAATAATAATATTTACGCCGACTAGGGCTTCTCCAGAATCCTTATCAGTGACAGTACCAGTTAGAACAGATAAATCTTGACAAAAAATGAAACTTAATGATAAAAATACTACTTTAAATATTCTCAACTCTACATCTCCTTTAAAAGTTAAGAAAAATGTAAAAAGCTTATGTTAGGATCATGTTTGAATAGGTAGAAATATTTTTACAGAAGTTCCTTTGCCTATCTCACTATCTATTATAATATCTCCATTGTGCAGATCCAAAATTTTTTTTACAATTGATAATCCTAAACCTGATCCTCCATACTCTCTACTTCTTGAGGATTCTTCTCTAAAAAATCTAATAAATATATCCTTAATATTTTCTTTTTTTATTCCTTTTCCATTATCAATTATTTTAATAATGCATGAATCTTGCTGGCTGGATAGCAGAATATTAATCTTGCTATTTGAATTTGAATACATAATTGCATTTTTTAAAATATTGGATAATGCATTTTGAATAAGGCTTATATCAACCTTTAAATTGCAACAATTAAAATCTTTCGGCTGTTCAATATCTATATTTTTTTTATCTGCAAGGTGTTTCACAGTTTCGACAGAAGATAAAATTAAATCACTTAAACTAATCTCTTCTTTTTGAAGATTAAAAACAGCATTGTTTTCTAACATAGATATCTGCAGCAAATCATCAATTATTTCATTCATTCTCAAAGATTGTCTAATAATGATGTCTCTAAAAGGAATTTCTGTAGGAATTGTTTCAGTAGCAGCTAAAATAGAAGTGATTGGCGTTCTAAGTTCATGAGATACATTTTCAACAAACTCTCTTTGAGAATTCTGTGCTTGTATGATAGATGATATATCATTAAAAACAATTAAATATTTCGACTTAACGGATGTTTCCACTTTCAAAAAAGTTACTTTTGCATCAAATGATTGAGAAGCATCAATAAAAAAGTCTTCTTCAAAAGTTGTAATTTCGTTTTGATTTTCAATAGCTTTCATTGATTGCTCAATGAAGTTTAATATTTTGGGGTTTCTAACAATACCTGATATCGGTTTCCCAATGAATTCTTCAGATAAAGAAAATATTCTTTTTGCTTTATCATTATAAAAAATTAAAAATTTATCATTATTTATAGAAATAACACCCGATTGTATAGTATCAAGAACTGACTTTAAATCATTAATCGGAGTATTACTCATCTTCATCATTAAACTTATATCCTATACCCCTAATAGTTTTAATATATTTTTTTTCAGTAGATAATTTTTTTCTCAATCCTACAATTTGAAAATCAATTGTTCTATCTGTAGCAGGATAATTATCTCCTCTAATAGAGTCAATTATTTGAGATCTAGTATACACCAAACCAGGATTTTGAGCAAGCATACTTAAAATTTCAAACTCACTAAATGTTAAATCTATTATAGCATTATTTACACTGACTTGATGTTTGCCAATATCTATTTTTAAGCTATCAAATTTCAAAATTTTTGAATCTGTTTTTTTAACTCTTCTCAGAACAGCAGCAATTCTAGCAGAAAGAA
The DNA here is from genome assembly GCA_902538565.1 of uncultured Fidelibacterota bacterium. Classification (GTDB taxonomy): domain Bacteria; phylum Fidelibacterota; class Marinisomatia; order Marinisomatales; family Marinisomataceae; genus Marinisoma. Next base: position 335,289 of record CACBFQ010000002.1, read on the forward strand.
TTGAGCCAGAAAATGGTTTAACTATGTAATCATCTGCTCCCAATTCCAAACCTTTTACAATATCAACTTCGCTTCCTTTAGCTGTAAGCATTATTATCAGAAGATCTTTTAATTTGGGGTCACTTTTGATAATTCTACAAATATCGTATCCACTAATACCTGGAAGCATTAAATCTAAAAGAAGCAAATTGGACTTATTATTTCTAAGGTGTTTTAGACCAGATTCGCCATTTGAAAATGATTGTACTTGATATCCTAAGCTTGAAATATTATAAGCAAGTAGCTCGCGAATATCTTTATCATCTTCAATAATTACTAATTTTATATTTTTTGTATCTGACATAGATGCTCCGGAGGAGGGACTCGAACCCCCGACCTGGTGATTAACAGTCACTCGCTCTACCAACTGAGCTACTCCGGAAGATGGTAGAAATTTTTAATATTATTATTGAAAAAACAAGTATTATTACTTTTATTTTTTATTATAAAGTAAAAGTTATAGCTCTAGTTCAATAAATAATTTTTTTGTTGGGTCAAATTGACCATGATTCTGGACATTTTTAGAGATTTCAATTTTATCGCTTGATGACATTTTTCCAATGTAGGCGTGAGTTGACTTGATTCCACCCAAGTACCATCTTGTATCAGATATGTATGCAAAATCTCCTTCTTTTGCACCAAGATCTTTCATCAAATCTGCTGGTAAATATATTTTATTATCTGTGTCATCCAGAACTTTAATCATATCACCATCAAAGGTAATTTTACTGCCTGCATTTTCATTTACCTTTGAACCTTTGAAGAATGTGGGACCATCTTTGATAGTCCAAAGAGTTAATCCTTTAATTTGTTCATAGTGTGATTGATTTGGTTTTGAAGTAAGCAAGGTTACTATGATTCCAATTGAAGTACATGCCACTACATTATATAATGCTCTAATATATGACCACGGTTTTGCTTCAACATATTCTATCCCATGTGAGAATGGTTGAACAAAAATTTGAGGATACTCGATTCCAAGGAAAATAAATGCTGCACCTAGTACAAACGTTAAAACAGCTGCTCTTGATGAAAAGCGCTGCCAGAAAATACCAAGGAAAATAACCGTAACCATTGGTGGAGTCACGACACTATGAAATGCACCGTGAGCCTCGTAAATAGTCCCATATTGTGCAAATAAAAATGCTGCCTGTATCCCAACAAAAGTAACAAGCAAGGAAGTAAACATGGAAACTCTTAAGCGTGTTTTCTCAGAAGGATTTTTACTTAATGGTGTATACACATCATTAACCGCCACTGCTGCTGAAGCATTAATTTGCGAATCCAAGCTGGACATTAAAGCAGCTACTACTGCTGCTACTAAAAATGCAAAAATTGCTTCTGAATTAGCTACCAGGGAAGCAACAACAGTAAAAACACCATTTGCACTTCCATTTGGTAATAAATCAGTGATAACACCAGGGGTCATATTTTCCATAGCTCTAGCCAACCAACCAGAATTTGAAACAGCAACAGTACCTATTGGCAAGAAAACCAATACATTCATCATAGTTGCTCTTCTAGCATGAATAACAGATCGAGATGCTAAAAATCTCATAATTACTGCCTGATTCATAAAAGCAAATCCAACTGAACCAACTACTCCGTCTTGCCAGAAAATTCCAACAAAATTAAAGTCGGGTGGGGAGTTAAAATCTGCCAATGGTAATTTATTTGTATCTGACAAATTGCTCCAGAAAAAATCAAATCCTCCTAAATAAGCAATACCCAAACCAAAAATAAGTAACCCTGCAAATAGCAGAATGACACCCTGTAAAAAATCTGTAAAAATAATAGCAGTTTGACCACCTAAGGACACATAGGTACCCGATATAATAGCTACTACTATAATAATAGTGTTAATTTCCCATCCTAAAATTGGCTGTAATAATGACCCTAAAGCCAATAATCCAATACCTATATACCCTACCAGGTACAAAAGCATGGTTATCGTAGATAAATTTCTTACAGTGGAGTTAAACCTACGTTCAAAATATTCTGGAATAGAATTGACCTGCATGTAATATATAATTGGAATCCAACCAAACAGCAATAGTGGCATAAAAAACCAATCATTCATATAGGTCATGGTAGATGAAAACCCATATTCAAAACCTTTAGATGCATATTTGGCAAAACTATGTGATCCCACACCAGTTGCCAACATTGACATTCCAATTAACCACCATGAAAATCTTCGTCCACCAAAAAAGAAATCTTCGGTTGATTGATTATTTCTTGCAAAAAATAACCCCGCACCTAATACAAAGAAAACATAGCTAGCTAAGATGACCCAGAATAATTCTGATGTAGCAATGGTATTCATGTAATTTTCCTGGTTAATAAAAAGACATTAAATATATATAAAGATAAAATTACAAGATATAACTGAGGATAATCATTCAGTGCTGAAACAGTCATTAATAAGTGTATAGAAGAGACATAAATAAATCCCCAAATCAAAATCTGAATCCATATCTTATATTGATTCCAGAACTCTTTGCCACCATAAGCTTTGAATATTGCAAAAAGACCTCCGCCAAAAATCAATATACCAAAACCATATTGGTACATAAAAGGAAGCCAGGAATGTGAAAATAAATCCATTATAGTTCTTCCTTAAATAATTTTAATAATTGCTCATATGTATCATCTAACGTTTGAGCCATCACTTTTGTATTTCCAATAACAGGCATAAAAGATGTGTCGCTTTTCCAGCGAGGAACTATATGAAAATGCAAATGAGATTGAATGGAAGCACCCGAGCCTTCACCTATGTTAGCCCCAAAATTAAATCCATCACAATTAAAACTACTTCTTAATAGTTTCATCACTTTTTTAGAAGTAGACATAATCTCAGATAAAACTTCATCTTCGAGTTCTTCAAATCTATCAACTTCTTTATAAGGAATAACCATCAAATGTCCATTATTATAAGGATAATAATTCATTATTACATAACAATGTTTTGCACGATGAAGGATTAAATGATCTTTATCATTATCTTCATTTATAAAATCAGAAAAAATCTTTTGAGAATCTTGCTTCTTATTTTTGAGGTAATCCATTTTCCATGGAGCCCATAAATGTTTTTGATTGCTCATGTATTATTTATTTTTGCTTGATTAATTAAATCCCTTAGCATTGGTTTAATATAAACATTATCAAGATTAATTTGACTAAAACACTTTGCTAAAACATACAATCTCTGTTCAAGAGGTTTGTGTTTATTGATTACAATAGTATCATTGGAAAATAATAAACAATTATCGCCATTAAAATCACCTTTATCATGAATGATTTTTATGTTACATTTTTCTCCAAGTTCTAGAAAATCTTCTAATAATTGTGTTTTCTTTTTATCAAGCTTTTTTTTCATTTACCAATTCCAGTTAAATCACTGCTGCTTCTTATCTTATCACCCAAACCATCGACCATTTTAATATTATATTTTTTCATAACGACAGTTTCAGGAATTTCCTCCAAAGATCTATCTCCCCCATTTGCAAAAATATCAGGTTTTATTGCTTCTAAGCTTTTACAAACACTCTTGTCTGAATCAATACTTAAAAAAACTTCATCAACGCATTTGAGGGCAGCGACAATTTCCATTCTGTCATTCTCATGCATAAAAAACTCTCCCTTTTTGATTTCTGCTTGATGATTATTATTTATAATAACAATTAATTTATCTCCCAATTGACTAGCAAGCTGTAAATACTCTAAATGTCCAACATGAATTGGATCAAAATATCCACTAACAGCTACTACTATTTCTTTCTTCATTGATTTATTTCCCAGTCTTCTATTTCTAATTCCCAATTCGTCCTTAATATTAATGAGTCTGGATAAACATAGAATTTTTCTGAGTTACTATCATCTTGTAAATTTCCAGTATCAAGAATGTTATTATTATTTCGATCTTGATAGGCAAATAATTGATACGTTCCACTGATAACATTATCAATTTTAAATTTTCCATCAAAAAATAATTCTGTTTTAAAACTATTATCTTCATTCCTTAATTCAATGACAACCGGGAGAATATAATTGCCATTAATATTACCTACAATATTTGCAAATTGCTCGATATCCTCTGCTACATTCAAAGAGTCTGATTCAACTTCAACTTCTTCAGCATTAAAAAAGAAATTTAACTCTGGAGTATTATCTTTTTTCAAATCAATAAAGCTTTCTGAAAAAAAAGATATTTTATTTTTTTCTAATGATAGTTTTGGATTATACAAGTCGACAGCCAAGACAGTGTATTTATCATATGCTAAATAACCAAAACTAAATTTATCGGAAGATGAAATTATATAATCAGGTTTCTTTGAAAGCAATTCATTCTTATCAATCATGCCTTTCCATAATAAGATTGAGGGTTTGTTATATGATCCAAATATTTTTCCTTTAATTGCTGCTTGATTGATTGAATTTGAAAGACTTATTGGAATAACAATGTTTTCATTTAACTTAACATTTTGCTCATCAGATAAATTAGAATTCAATGATATAACATATGTTTTGTCCTTATCAAGATTGGATGGTAACGTAACTATTACCTCTTTCCCATAATATTCAAAATCAATTTTTTGATTTACGGTTGGAAAAAGTTCGATTGCGTTTTTAAGAGACTCTTCTTTAATAAACTCATTAAAAGATAAGGTAATTTGTTGCCCCTGATTTAGATTTGTTAAAATTGCTGGAGAAGTTGACTTTAATTTTGGTGGATTAGAATCTAAAGGTCCTCCTTGAGGCGCTTTAACAGATGCACATGAAAATAGAACTAGCAAGCATAGAGCTAAGAGTATCTTATTTAATTGATTCAAGTACATCAGATGCATGTGTTGCAGTTTTTACTTTACTATAAGCTTGTTCAATCATTCCATTTTCATCTATTAAATAAGATATCCTAAGAATACCCTCATATTCTCTTCCATACATTTTTTTAAGCCCCCATGCTTTATATTTTTTTAGAACACTTAATTCCGTATCTGATAAAATATCAAATTTAAATTCATTTTTTGTGCAAAAGTTTTTTTGAGCTTTAACTGAATCTTTACTAACACCTAAGATAGAAATATTTTGATTGTTAAAATTTTTGATGAGCTCATTGAACCCTATTCCTTCTTTAGTACAACCACTTGTACTTGCCTTGGGGAAAAACCATATAAGCAACTTTTGACCTTTAAAATCTTTTAAAGATATAACGGTATCATCCTGATTTGGCAATGAAAACTCTGGAGCTTTTTGACCAATTTTTAACATAATTTAATTCTCATATATTTTTAAATACTTATCAGACCATTTTACAAAAGTATTATTATTAATTTCATTTTTTATTTCATTTATCAAATCCAAATAATATGCTATGTTGGTTAAGGTTGCAATCCTCAGTCCAAACATCTCGTTCACTTTAAAAAGGTGTCTTAGATATGACTTTGAAAAAGTTTTTGCATACTCTATTGAACTATGTTTATCTATTGGTGATGTATCATTTGAATAAGCACTATTCATAATGTTTATAACACCATCATGTGTGAATATCTGACCATTTCTTGCATTCCTGGCGGGCAGCACACAATCAAACATATCTACCCCTCGTAAAATTGCTTTAACCAAATCTGTAGGCTTACCAACTCCCATCAAATATCTTGGTTGATCTACGGGCATATTTTTTCCTAATAACTCAACAATATCAAGCATTGGTTCTTTTTTTTCGCCAACTGAAAGTCCTCCAATTGCTATTCCGCATGAAGCATATGGAAGCATTTGATTCAAACATTTTAATCTTTCTTCTGGATTAATACCCCCTTGAATTATTGGGAAAAGCGTTTGATTGTGATCATAAATGCTCGTTTTATCGTTTAGATATTTAAAAGCTTGCTCGGTCCATTTTTCAGTTAAAGTTGATGCTCTTCTAAGCTCTTTTTCAGAGCAATCTGCGGGAGGGCAATAATCAAAAGCCATAATTATGTCAGAACCTAACTGTCTTTGAACTTCCATCGATTTTTGGGGAGTAAAAAAATGTTCACTTCCATCTAAATGCGATCTAAAATTTACACCATCGCTAGTTATTTCATTCATGTTGCTTAAAGAGAATACTTGATATCCGCCACTATCAGTTAGAATGCTTTTATCCCAATTTAAAAATTTATGCAACCCTTCATTTTCATGTATAATATCGGTTCCTGGTCTTAAATATAAATGATAGGTATTTGAAAGCATTATTTGAACACTCATATCATTTAAGTCATCTGGAGATAGTGTTTTTACAACACCATGGGTTCCTACTGGCATAAAAACTGGAGTTTCTATTATAGAATGATCTGTTTCGATCAAGCCTGTTCGAGCTAGAGAATTATTATCTTCAGATAAAACTGAGAATTTCAAAAAATTTACCAGTCGTAACCGAAAGATATTATATATTGTGGTTTTGAATAACCTCCACTTGGGTATTTATCCCATGCTGTATCAATTCTAATTAAAGCAAATGGAGTAAAAATTTTTGTTCCGATACCAAAAGTAGTTAATATTGGAGAAGCTTCAGGATCTGTTAGCCCATATTTATTTCTAACTAACTCACTATTATTGAATTCATCAGATGAATCCCAGGCTGCTCCAACATCTACAAAAAGATGACCAAAAATATTACCAAATCTAATTCTAGCAGGAAAACTTACATCAACATAGTTAACAAATGGGAATCTAAATTCAAAGTTAGCTACAGCTACATTTTCTCCCACTCTTTCTCTATATCTTGCACCTCTTAATGGAAAGACATATTCACTAAAATAAACATCCTCTAGAATGCTTGTATTGTCATAATCAAGAACTCGTTGAGCATAAAATCCCGAATCATCTCTTCCTTCTGTTTGCGTGTCTGAAAAAATCATCATTTGTGAATTTCCACCTAAGAAAAACTTTTGAGGTCTATCTCCAACGCTTTTACCCAACATCAACCTTGCCGCTAAACTATAATTTCTGTTAATCTTATAATATTTTCGCATATCAAATTTTAGAGTTTGAAATGGCATAGAATTTGAACCTATGTCAGGGCTAAATTGAAATGTAAGATATTGCTTAAATCCATCTACTGGACCAGTATAACCATTAGTAGAATTATCAAATACAAAACTTGTAATAGGAACCACTGCTTTTAAATTTTCTTTATAATTTGTTGACGTTTGAAAAGTAAAAATATCAAATTGCTTAATTTCATAATCTACATTTCTGAGTGTTGCTCCAAAATCTAATCTCATAAATTTAGAAAAAGGGTATTGTCCGTAAAATCCAATACCGTAATCTCTAAGTTGGCCAATGAAGTCATAATTCATATTATATCCCAAAGAAAATGTATTAGCTTGTTGGAATAATGTAGTATAATAATTTGTTCTATTTTTTAGATATGCATACTGAACTACTAAATCGCTATTATTTAAATCTAGAACTAAATTGGTACCAACGTTGATTCTATGATCACCCATTACGTCGCTCCACGATAAGTTTGCGACACCACGAGTTCCAAAAAGATTATCAATGGTTGCTGTGGTGGCTATATAATCTACAGAAAAATCAGTTTGATATTTTCTTGCTAAATAATCATCCTTAAAACGCAAAGAATCAACTTCTACTTCTTCATTATTATCTTTCTTATCATTTCTGTACTGATAATTTCTGGCAAAAATATATTTGGAATAATCTTCTGGACTTAATGTGACTTTTTTGCTAGTAAAAGTTCTTAAATCTTCAAAATCAGTATTACGGTTTTTATTTGCATAAAATTTTGTAGGCTTAATTTCCTTTTCTGAAAAAGAATTAGGATTTTTCATTATATATAAATCCCAACCTCGTTTCTTAAATCCTGAAAAAACCAAATTATCACTACTATCTAAATCTATCTGCTGAACACCAGTTACAACATTAGTAATTGGAAAAGCTTCATTATTACTAAGATTATGTTTAAAAATATTTGTAATACCATTATAGTCTGCAGTATAAAATAAATTTCCATCTGAACTGGCAACTGGATAATTTTCATTATATTCAGTATTAGTTATTTGAGAAACTGTATTGGTTTGATAACTATATTGAAATATATCGGTTTGAGAAAAATCAACATCATACATATTGTTAGCGCTAGTATTTTGACCTCTATCTGAAGTAAAATAAATTATTTCACCATTTGAAGACCAGCTTGGTGAAGATTCTGAAAAGATATCGTTGGTAATATTTGTAACCTCTTTTGTTGTTAAATCAATAACATAAATGTCACTTGAATCATCCTTGTGACCCATAAATGCAATCCTATTTTCAGTTGGGTGCCATGAAGTAGTAAAAACTCCATCAAGATCTATAGGAATCTTTTTATATTTTCCAGATTTAATATCTACAATGATAATTGAATCTTGCTCTCCGCTCTTAGAAGCAAATGATATAGATTTCCCATCTGGTGACCAAGAAATTCCAGGTTGCAACCATTTTAATTCCTCAAAATCTGGAGTAGTATTTCCTCTAATTAGGCGCCTTTTTTGCTTTTCAGAATCAACCTCATATAAAATTAAATCCATATAGCCATCTTGGTCAGAAAAGTAAGCAATAGTATTACCATCTGGCGAAAATGAAGGGCTAACATTATAAAAATTTCTTGTTTCAGTTCTATCAGTTATTTTTGTTGAAAAGTCATCAAAATTTTCCCTATTTACTAGATCAGGCCAATATTCCCTTTTAACAAAATCATGCCAATCTTCAGTAAGTTTTTCATAATCAACTCCTAGAGCGCTTTCAAAACCACGCTCATCATTCTGCGCTCTTTTCATTTGCTGAAAAATTTCACCAACTTTCTCTCTACCATATTTTTGAGTAATGTATTGCCAAACAGACTGTCCTCCTTTATATGCTAAAATAGAATAATTAAGTTCAGGTATTGAAGGCAGTCTGTCTTCAATTGCTAGATCTCTTAGTACCATATCTGAATTAGTATCCCAGTCAACAGATAAAAATTCAGCTAAACCTTCATTAGCCCATAGCGGAACTTGTACACGGATTCTTCCACTTATCAAACCTTGTGCATTTCCTCCATACACCAGCTCATTTATCGCTGCATGAACGAGCTCATGATGAATTACATGTTCAAACTGTTCGTAAGAACCTTCAAAAGGAATAACAATTCTATTTTTATATAATTCCGTTACTCCCCCAACACCCTCTGACATATATACATTTACAACGTTTGTTTGCTGGAAATCGTTATGGGATGTATAAACAATAATTTTAATTGGTTTATTACTTCTCCATCTTAAATGTTTTCCAATTTGCTCGATGGATCTTTCTGCTACTTTAGATGTAAAAATAGCTAGGTCTTTATTATCTCCGTAGTAATAAATATTGGTATTTGGACTTACAATGTATTCCCAATTAAAGGATTCATATTGAACCTTATTTTGCCCAAAACTTTGTGGATATAAAAGATTAGTTAATAATAATATAGTAAGTATAATGCGCATATGATTTTATAAGTTAAAAAATTGACAAAGTTTCAAATAATTTATTTATTCAAAATATTTTTATTATCAAAGATAGTATAATTTAAGACAAAAATTTTAAATTATTAATTCATTGATGCAATTTTTATAAAAGATTAAGTTTTTTAATGCAATTGCCAATCTATTTTTTTGGAGATAATCACTTTTCTCCAACTCCTTCATTATCTAATGAAAATAAAATCAAGAAGATGGAAGAGTTTATTCATGTAATTGAAAAGTCTAAAGGAAGTATCTTTATTATGGGGGATTTTTTTGATTATTACTTCGAATACAATAAAAATAATCCAAATTATTTTGAAAAGATTTTTTTATTACTAGAAAAAATAAAAAGCAAAGGAATTGAAATATATTTTATAGCAGGCAATCATGATTTTTGGATAGGAAAAGAATTTGAATCACTAATAACAAAATCTTTTTTAAATGATCAAATTTTATTTGCAGGTAATAAAAGAATTTATGTTACTCATGGAGACGGTATCCTATCTTGGGATAAAGGATATCGATTATTGAAGATTATTTTAAGAAGTAAAATTTTTCGTTTTTTATACTCTTTATTACCAAAAAGTATTGCGTTAAAAGTTGCAGAAAAAATTTCATATGAAAGAAAAGATTCACATAAAATTGATAATAAAAAGTTAGATAAAATTCATTTGGAGTTGATTGAATACGCTAGATCAAAGTGGAATAAAGATTGTGACATTGTAATCATGGGTCACTACCATCATTCATTTAATTTTAATGAAAATCAAAAACAATTAATTATACTTGATGATTGTTGTGATCAACAATTTAATTATGCCAAATATGATGGTAATTCAATTAGTATAAAAAGTTTATAACTAAACTTTATTTGCTAGAGTTACCATAATAGCATTTTGGGTATGTAGTCTATTCTCAGCTTGCTCAAATACTATGGAATTTTGAGAATCAATTACTTGATCGGTAACTTCTCTACCTCTTTCAGCTGGCAAGCAATGCATAAACATATAATCATTTTTTGCATGTTGAATCAAATCATGATTTACCTGCAAAGGAGAAAATATTTTTACCCTTTCATCAACTTCTTCTTTTTGACCCATTGATGCCCAAACATCTGTATAAATAACATCAGCATCTTTTACTCCCTGAATTGGGTCATGAAGAATATTTATTGAAGAAATATTTTTAGAATTGGCATATGAAATTGTTTCTGGATCAGGTTCATACCCTTCAGGACAGACGCAAGTGAATTCAAAAGGTAATACTGAAGCTAATCTTATCCATGAGTTAACAATATTATTTCCATCTCCAACATATACAATCTTTAAATCACTTAAATTATCCTTTTTTTGCTCCCAAATTGTAAACATATCAGTAAGAATTTGGCATGGATGGTTATAATCAGTTAAACCATTCACAACTGGAACAGTAGCATGTTTTTCAAATTCCAACATATCATTATGACTATATACTCTTGCCATAATCATATCATTATATCTACTGAAAAGTTGAGCTAAATCACCTGCACTCTCACGAGTTCCTAAGCCGATATCTTGGGGAGCTAAATAAATTGCATGCCCTCCCATCCAAGCAAAACCTGTTTCAAATGAAACTCTGGTTCGTGCAGAAGGTTTTGCAAATATCATAGCCATGGAGTTGTCTTTGAAGGGTTGATAACTTTCTTTATTTCTGTATTTAGATTTTAATTCAGAAGCCAATTCAAATAAATCTAAAATCTCATTTTTACTAAAGTCATCTACTTTTATACAATGTTTTATGCTCATTTTTCTATCCTTTGATTTACATTTTTAATATCTAATAGCTTTCTATACTTAGCAACCGTTCTTCTTGCTATTAGAAAATCTTTTTCATTTAATTTCTCTACAATATCTGAATCAGATAATGGAGATTTTTTATCCTCGGCATCTATTATTTCAAGCATCACTTTTTTAAGCTCATTCGTAGATGCAGTTTTACCAGATTTTTTAGTTAATGTGTTTGAAAATAAACTTTTTAAACTAATTAATCCAATTGGTGCATCAATATATTTATTTTTGACCACTCTACTAATACTTGAAATATCTTTATCAATTTTATTTGCAATGTCTTCTAATTTTAACGGATTTAAAAATTCACTTTTATTGCTTAAAAAATTTCCTTGTACTAATAAAATCTGCTCAATAACATCCTTTAGTGTATTAGATCTATAATTCAATGTATCTAAGATATTTTGTGCATCACTAATATGGTTTTTTAAGAAAGTTTTTTCTTCTTTTGAAGAATTTGAATTCATTGCTGCATCTAGATAATCTTGCGAAATTTGATACTTATTTAATAGTCTATCATTTATAAGAATCAACCACTTATCTTCTTTCTCCTTCACTATAGCGTCTGGTAAAACATTTTCGATGCCTAAATCATTATCAAGAATTGGAGAGAAATTTTGATCTGAAATGAATGAAAAGGCTTCATCAATTTCTTTGTCCTTACAATTTATATGTTGTTTTATCTTATCTTTATCCTGATTTAAAAAATCATCAAAATAATTTTCAACTATTTTGTTTGATAGTGTATTAGAATTTCCAATTTGAAAAGTTAAATACTCTTTCAAATCTTTGCTTCCCACACCCACTGGATTAAGCTCCATTACTTCTTTTCTGATTTGTTCTACTTCTTCAACATCAACATTATGATTATCTGCTATTAACTCTAACTCAGTATCTAAAAATCCATTTTTATCTAAATTAAATACTATTTCTTTTCCAATTAATTTTGATTTCTCATCAAGATTTGATGTATCAATTTGAGTTATTAAATCGTCTGTGATGTCCTTGCTTTCTGGAATATTTGATAAGAATAATTCATAGCTACTTTGATCTTGAAATGAATCAACCTGATTATTTAATCTTGATTCTTCAATGCTTTTTTCTTCAATTACAGGATTTACTTGTATTTCATTTTCCAAATCTTTTTCAAGCTCATCAATAGACAACTCTAATAGTCTAGATTTTATAATTTGCTGAGGAACTATAGATTGTTTTTGTCTAAGCTTGGTAGAAAGTTTGTTCATTGATCCAATTTAAAATTTTTACCCAAGTATATTCTTCTGACTTCCTCATCATTTGCTAAGGTTTGGGCATCTCCAGATTTTAATATCTTTCCTCCGTATAGAAGGTATGACCTATCTGTAATTGAAAGTGTCTCTCTAACATTATGATCAGTAATTAGCACTCCAATATTTTGCTGTTTTAGAGAAATAATCATCTGCTGAATATCTTCAACCGCAATCGGATCAACACCTGCAAATGGTTCATCTAACAATACAAAGTCAGGTTTTAAAGCTAAAGTGCGACATATTTCAACTCTTCGTCTTTCTCCACCTGATAATCCAGCTCCAATATTATTTCTTATGTGAGAAATATTAAATTGGTTTAGTAGTTTATCAATTAGTTGATTTTGTTCTTCTTTGTTAGGAATAATTGTTTCAAGCACAATTTTCAAATTATCTTCGACACTTAATTTCCCAAAAATTGATGGTTCTTGAGCTAAATATCCAATCCCCATTCTAGCTCTTTTGTACATTGGAAACTTTGTTATATCTTCATCTCCAAAAATTATTTTACCTGAAGAAGGCCTTATCATACCAGTAATCATATAAAATGTTGTGGTCTTTCCTGCCCCGTTCGGTCCTAAAAGACCTACAACTTCACCTTTATTTAAATTTAAATCAATGTCATTAACGGCATAAAAATCTCCATATTTTTTAACAAGATTTTGTGCTCTTAATACTTTAGTCATTATTAATTCTTCCTCTTGGTTGCAAAATATTCCAATCAGTTAGGTCTATATTAGATTTAAATCCAGTTCCATAAAGTGTGTCCGTATCTGAAGTAACAAATTTAAGATTTGCATCAGTATAAATTTTATCAGAATTATTATCCCATGTTAAAGAGTCTGTCATAAGTATTTTTCCATCATCGGAAATGACAATAACACTTCCATAAGCTTTAATTCTATTTTCTTTTTCATTTACCATCGCAGATTGTGATTTTATTAAAGATTTATGCTGAAAATCTTCATCAAATAAATCAACATTAACGTTATCATATAGCTCTAATTGTAATGATTGATTATTCTTTTTTAAGATTTCCGATTTGATTTTTGCAGTAATATTACCTTTTTTTGTTAGCGTAATTTCTACATTTGTTGATAATTGATCATGTACGTCTTTTTCAACATTATTGGTAAATTCATTTTTTGAACATGAAACGAAAAAAAGCATTAAAAAAATTGTTAATTTTTTGTTTAAATCTAATGTCATTTTAGCTCACTAAGTAATTTATCTAATTGTTCAGTAAAATCACCTCTAGATTGAATAAGCAGGTCAATTACCTCTCTTACTGCGCCTTTACCCCCTTCAAGTAAAGTGGTATAGTGCGAATAATTAGATATATACTTTGGAGCATTTGGTACTGTAACAGCAAATCCAACTTTTTCTAAAATAGGTATGTCTATAATGTCATCTCCAATGAAACAAACTTCATTATCTAATACCCCATATTTCTTTTTTAATTCATTGTATGCATCAATTTTACGAATTACTCCATTATATACGTCATCAATTTGAAGCTCTTCTGCTCTTTGAGTAGTTGTAAGAGATTCTCTTCCAGTAATCCATGCAGTTTTAATATTAAGATTCAATAATCTAAGCGTTACAAAACCAACACCATCAAGCGCATTAAAAGATCTCAACTCATCTCCAGATGTACTTTTAATAAATGATCCATCTGTGAGTACACCGTCAATATCACAAATAAATAATTTTATTTTAGAAAGTGAATCTTGTAATTTTTTATCCATGATTTAAATATGTTTCTCTAAAAGCAATAATAGATGTTAATACTTTTTCTAGTTTATCAATAGGCCATTGTGTGCTAGCATCGCTCAATGCATTATCTACATCATCATGCACTTCCATAAATATTCCATTTGCACCTGATGACACAGCAGCATATGTTTGGGAAGGAATAAATTGTCTATTTCCACCTGTTTTTGATTCATGATTTCCAGGTATTTGTGCACTATGCGTGGCATCAAAAATTACAGGATAACCAAATGACTGCATTATAGGAATTGATTTTAAATCTGTAACTAAACTATCAAAACCGAAAGTATTACCTCTCTCTGTTAGTAAGATATTTTTATTACCACTTTCTTCTAGTTTATTAATGATATTTTCTACTTTATAAGGAGATAGAAATTGTCCTTTTTTAACATTCACTACTTTACCAGTTTGCGCTGCTGCAACTAATAAATCAGTTTGCCTACAAAGAAATGCTGGAATTTGAATAATATCTACAACATCGCTAACTGCATTGGCATGTTCAGGTAGATGAATATCTGTAGTGACCGGAATGTTAAAGTTATTTTTTATTTCTTCTAAAATCTTTAATCCAGCGTCTAAACCATCTCCTCTAAATGATGAAATAGATGTCCTGTTAGCCTTATCAAAAGAGCTCTTAAAAACAAATGGGATATTTAGCTTAGATGTAATTTCAGTTATTTTTTCAGCAATACCGAAACAATGATCTCTGCTTTCAATAACACATGGACCTCCAATGAAAGGTATAGCGCTATCTCCAAAAATAATGTTATCTAGCTTTACTTTATTCATAATTAATTCTTGCTATTCTTTAGCGAAGCTTTAACAAACTCTCTAAAAAGAGGATGTGCTTTATCAACTCTACTTTTTAATTCAGGGTGAAATTGACATCCAACAAACCATGGATGATTTTTTAATTCAATTATTTCTACCACTCCTAATTTTTTATTCATACCAGAGAAAATTAACCCATTTTTCTCCATTTTGGAGACATATTTATTATTCACTTCAAATCTATGTCTATGTCTTTCACTGATAGTCTTTTTACGATAAATAGAATATGCTTTAGTACCAGTTGAAATCTCACAATCATAAGAACCTAATCTCATTGTTCCTCCCTTCAACTTAATTGCCCTTTGAGATTCCATAAGATCAATAACCTTATTTTTGGATTTGGGTTTAAACTCAGAACTGTTAGCATCATTTATGTTACAAACATTTCGCGCATAATCAATAACTGCACATTGTAATCCTAAACATATACCAAGAAAAGGAATATTATTTTCTCTTGCAAATTTTGAAGTTAAAATTTTTCCTTCTGCGCCCCTTGATCCAAATCCTCCGGGCAATAAAATACCGTCAATATCTTTAAAAGATTTTGCTGCATCCTTATCATTTTTGATTTTTTCAGTATTAACCCACACAACTTTGACCTTTGTATTGTTTTCTACGCCAGCATGAATGAATGATTCAGTAATACTTTTATAAGCATCATGTAATTCGGTATATTTACCGCACATAGCAATGTTAATTTCACTATCTGGATTTTTATAAGTCTTAATAAAACTTTGAAGCTTTTTGATCGATGGCTTATTTTTTAATCCCAAGCGGTCACAAATCATTTTAGTAATATTTTGATTTTCAAGAAGTAATGGGACCTCATAAATACTAGATACGTCTTTATTTTCAATAACGTGTTCAGGCTTTACATTGCAAAATAAAGCTAATTTCTCTCTTATTTCTTGGCTTATCTCATTTTGAGTTCTACAAAAGATAAAGTCTGGCGAAAGACCAATCTCTCTTAACTTCATTACAGAATGTTGAGTAGGCTTTGTTTTAAGTTCACCGCTAGCATCAATAAATGGCAATAATGTTAAATGAATGATTAAGGAATTATGATAACCAACTTCTAGAGAAAGTTGACGAATAGCCTCTAGAAATGGTAAACTTTCTATATCACCAACTGTTCCACCTACTTCACAAATTACAATATCATATTTTTTTGAATCAGATAATGCGTTCATCCTATTTTTGATTTCATCAGTTATATGAGGAATTACTTGCACGGTTTCTCCTAAATAACTTCCTGAACGCTCCTTATCTAATACTGTACTATAGATTTGTCCAGCAGTTGCATTATTCTTACTAGACATATTCTCATCAATGAATCTTTCATAATGACCTAAATCTAAATCTGTCTCCGAGCCATCGTCCAAAACAAATACTTCTCCATGTTGATATGGATTCATAGTACCAGGGTCTACATTGAGATAGGGATCAAGTTTTAAAATATTAACTTTTAGTCCTGCACTTTTTAAAAGATAACCTATAGAAGAGGCAGAAATCCCTTTTCCTAAACCGGACATTACACCCCCAAGAACAAATATGAATTTAGTTTTCATAATTTTTTAAGTCTTTTTTAACGTCGATACTTCTATGGCTAAAATCACTAATTAATAGTTTAATTGCAATATTATTATCTAATGCTCTTAATTGTTCTAATCTATGATTTTTTTCATTATCAGATTGAGCAAGTGAAGTAAATAAATTTAAAGTATTTTTTCTATATGCATACATACCAATGTGTCTATAATAAGTTAATTCAGGATTCAAATTATTTCTAATGAACGATATAGCATTATTTTCTTTATCCAAATTAACTTTCACTACATTATCATTATTTAAATCATCTTCCTGTAAGTCAGTTGATGCAATTGAAGCCATTTCTACGCTAGGATCTTCAAATAATGTAATAAGTTGATCAATCAACAAGGGATCTATTCCAGGTTCATCGCCTTGAATATTAACAATAACATCACAATCAAATTTATTAGCAACCTCAGCTACACGATCAGTGCCAGATTGATGCTTCTTTGATGTCATTATTACATCTCGGCAATTAATAGCATTTTTAGTTTCTTCAGAATCAACAGCAACAATTACTTTATTTAATAGGTTTGACTGAACAGCTTTATCATAAACATGCTCGATAATTGGTTTACCTTTTAAATTGAAGATGACTTTACTAGGGAATCGAGTGGAATTTAGTCTTGCAGGAATAACGCCAAGAATCACTGGCTTTCCTTTTTTACAGTTAAAGGAACTTCAACATAATCAGAATTTGAACTTGGACTATTTGCTAATACATCTTTTTTATCCAAAGAAGATTCATAATTATCTTCTCTTAAAGAGCTATTCATATCATTAACATTATACAACTCTTCAACATTTTCAGTATCTATCTCATTTAGTATATCCATATAATTAAGAATATTATTCATATCTTCAGTGCGTTTTTTTAGTTCTTCACTTGTTAAAGATAATCTTGATAATTCAGAAATCTTCTTTACTTCTTGTTCTGAGATTTTATTTTTTTTAGACATAAATTATTTTTGACAATTTAGATGATTAGAAAGACTTCATCAAGAAAAAGGCCATAAGACTTAATCGTATCTCATTGAATCAATTGGATTCAACTTTGATGCTTTAATTGCTGGGTAGAGGCCAAATATTATACCCATAGAAGCACAAATTTGAAGACTATAGAACACCCATTCATATGGAATTACAGGATTTTGTTCAAGAAAAGTAGCTACTACATTACCGAAAGATAAGCCTAAAATAATCCCAACAATACCACCTAGGATAGAAATTAAAATTGCTTCAATTAAGAATTGTAAAAAAATATCTAACCTTCTCGCACCAAGAGCTTTTCTTATACCAATCTCTTTAATTCTTTCTGTTAAAGAAACTAGCATAATATTAGCAATTCCAATTCCAGCAACAATCAACGAAATACCTGCTACAAGACCAACAAAAATTTTTATAGATGATGTAAAGCTGCCAAAAGTGTCCATTAATTGATCATTGGTTGCAATGTAAAAGTTATTTGGTTCACCTGGTGGAATTTTTCTTATAGCTCTAAATACTCCAATAGCTTCGTCAGTTGCATCTTCCAAAGCATCCATGGATTCTGCTTCTAAAATAAGTTGAAGATCAGGTCTTCCTCTCCATCCTTTTCCTCCATAGTATTTTAAATACGTGCTGATAGGAATACCAATCATACTATCCATATTTTGACCTAACAATTCACCTTTAGGTTCTGTTAAAGCGATTATTTCAAAAGGGATATTGTCAATTTCTATATTTTGTCCCACTGGATTTGAATATGGAAAAAGTTGCTCTTTAATATAATATCCTACGATAGCAACCCTATTAGCATTTTCTACATCAATATCTTGAATATTTCTTCCATCAAGGATGTCATATTTTGAAACGGATAATACATCGCCATCAGAACCCCAAAAACTTGCAAGTCTACTTTTCAATTCTTCTTTTCCAACAGAGATTGTTCTATCGCTTGGTTCTTCCGTGGTTGTAGCAGCCATGTTAGTCACTAGAGTAAGATTTCGTTTTAATTGCTCATATTCATCCCATGTAATTCTTGGTATTTTTCTTTTACCCCATCCTGCATCATTACCAAATTGTATTTGGACAGGATTATCTTTAGTAATGTAAAATATGTTGGTTTTCATATCTGCAACTAATGATTCAGTTGACTGTTCAAAAGTTTCTAAAACTGTCATAATTGCAATGATAGAAGAAACTCCAACAGTAATACCCATTAGAGTTAACGCAGTTCTTAATTTCGTTTGACCAAAATAAAAAAGTACTCCACCGATAGCATCGACTAAATAATTTATTATTCTATTCATCTCTTAAGGCATCAATAGGATTTAGATTTGCTGCTGTTCTGGCTGGAATCAAGCCTGCTAAAACACCAATGAAAACGCAAACAGTAAAGGTGTAAAATACTAGCAATAAGTCAAAACTTATTGGTAATGTTGCGCCATTAAAGTTTGGTATAGGAAAAGAAGCGAGTCCAAAAACGGTTAATCGAATGAGTGCAATTCCAACCGATCCTCCAATAATTGCTATAGCCACTGCCTCGCTTAAAAATTGAGTTAATATATTGAAATTGGTTGCTCCCATTGCTTTTCTAAGGCCAATTTCTCTAGTTCTTTCTCTGACTGAAACAAACATTACGTTCATAATACCAATTGCAGAGACTACCAAAGAAATTCCTGTTACTAAAAATCCCATTCCCGCTATTGCATTTTTCATTGTATTAAATTGTTCCATATATGCATCAGCTGAATTAACAGCAAAATTATCATCATCACCTGGAGGAATTTTTCTAGCAACACGCATAATCATTCCAACTTCTTCTTTTGCTAACGGAATATCTTTGGGATTGGTTTGTAAAACCAGTTCATCAAAACCCCATCTTGTAAGTATTCTTTCAAATGTTGTTGAAGGCATAATCACTAAGTTATCCAATGTTCCACCTGGAACCATTCCTATACCTTGTTTTTTCAATTCACCAATAATTTCAAAAGTAACATTATTTAATCTTATTTTTTTACCAATAGGATCTTTTCCTTGAAAAAACCCGTCTCTTACAGTACCCCCAACAATGATAACTCTTCTTTGAAGATCCCATTCATTTTGAGAGAAAAACCTTCCGTTCTCAATTTTTGTGCCACTTAACATATCTTGATAACTTGGGTATACTCCGTTCAATTGTAACCATGAGGCTTTATTTCCATAAGTTGCTCTAGTCCAAGTATTTTTTTTGATACTTACATCTGTAATATATTCACTGTATTGAGTAATATACTCTAATGAAGATTCTTCAATTTTTGGACGATTTCTATATTTCCACCAATCAAAATCAAAAGACCACGGCCACGTTCCAACATATACTTTATCATTACCATAATAATCCATTGATTTAGCGAATTCTTTATCAATGCTTGAAACTGCTGCAGAAACTATACTTACAGTGAAAATGCCAATTGTTAATCCAGAGGCAGTTAAAATAACTCTAGTTAAATTTGATCTTACAGAAAATAAACCAATGATAATATTTTTAAAAAAATTATTCATCTCTAGCAATTTTTCCATCAAAAATATCAATACGTCTTTTAGAAAGCTTTGCTACAGACTCTTCATGGGTCACCACAATAATTGTATTTCCATCCTTATGCAGTTTTGCGAAAAATTTCAAGATTTCGTTACCACTTTTTGAATCTAAATTACCAGTAGGTTCATCAGCCAAAATGATTGAGGGCTTATTTACCAATGCTCTTGCAATAGCAACTCTTTGTCTTTGTCCTCCCGATAATTCATTAGGCTTGTGAGTCATTCTATCCTGCAAACCTACAATATGTAATGCTTCTTCTGCACGTTCTATCCTTTCTTTTCTTCCAAGTGAAGAGTAAATCAAAGGAACCTCAACATTTTGCATAGCATTAAGTTTTGGAAGAAGATTAAAAGTTTGAAAAACAAAACCAATTTTTTCATTTCTAATATTGGCAAGTTGGTTATCATCCATCTCGGAAATTAACTCATCTTTAAATTTATACTTTCCTTTAGTAGGGACATCTAAGCATCCAATAATATTCATTAATGTTGATTTTCCAGAACCTGAAGGTCCCATGATAGAAATGTAATCGTTATCATAAATGCTTAATGATACATTATCTAAAGCCTTAACAACCGTTTCACCTAAGTTGTAGATCTTAGATACGGACTGAATAGATATAATTTCTTTTTTGGACTTAGCCACGTTTACGACTTGGTCTAGAATTTTCTTTTACTTTAACAACAGCTCCATCATATAATTCTCTACTAATAGCAATAAAACTACCAGTAACAATTGTCTCATCTACTTCTAATCCTGAAATAATTTCATAATCTCTATCTCCAACAATACCTGCTTCAACAATACGTTGCTCAACAGTATTATCATCTTTCAAGACAAAAACGACTGTTGATTTTTTTTGCTTGCCTCCAAATTGCTTTCTATTGGACCACTGTGACTCTCCATTAACACTAACCTCTGCAGAAAATCCTGATTTCTTTTCAGCGCTTTTGCCTGGTCTTGGAGTAGTCAATGCCTGAATTGGAATAGTAATAGCTCCTAGTCTTTCCTCTGTTATAATATCAACAGTGGCACTCATACCTGGTCTCATTCCATCAACTACTTCTAGCATTTGCACTTTAACTTGAAAATTTGTTACTTGTTGAGATGAACCTCCGCTGGATGTAGTGGCAGCATATGCAACTTCTTTTACAAGGCCTTTAAATTTTTTGTTTTGGTATGCATCTACTTGAATTAAGGCTGTATCATTCAATGATATGTCAGCTATATCATTTTCATTTACATTAACATAGACTTCCATTTTAGATAAATCTGATAATTTCATCAAGACAGTTGGACTAAACATACCACCTTGAGCTAAATCTCCTACTTCACCATCAATAAAAGTAATAGTTCCATCTTGTGGAGCAATTAATCTTAGCTTGGACAATGCATCTTCATCTTGAATTAATCTAGATTGAGCACCATTGTAAGCACTAAGTGCTGATGCATATGAGGAATTAGTAGTTTCCATTTCTTGATCTGATATAAGTCCTTGAGCATAAAGTTTTGATTGTCTTTCTTGCTGAGCTTTTCTTTGTTCAAGTTGTACTTTTGCTGCCTCAAGACTTGCTCTTGAAGCTTCAGTAGCAGCTTTTTGTTGACGATCATCTAATGACATCAAGAAGTCACCTTTTTTAACAAAGTCTCCTTCCTTAACAGCAATTTTAGTAATGTAAGTGGTACTGTTTGCGCTAAGCTTAACTTCTGTTTCAGGAGTTAAAACTCCATCTGCTACCACTTTGCTAGACAGATCTTTGGTCGAAACTTTTTGAACTGAAACTTCTAAAGTTCCATCATCATTATTTCCATTAAAGAATGATAACCCTAGAACAACAATTACAAGTCCTAAAATTTTCATTTTATGTTGCATAATTTTATCAATTAAATTTTTCACAAATACTCCTTATTTATATTTTTTGTCTAAAGTTCCAATAATATTATCTAGTGTTGCCATTTGAATCGCAGCATCATACTTAGTTGTAACTAATGAAGAGCTTGCTTGAATAACTGCTAATTGAGCATCAAGTAACTCAAGAATATCAGCAGATCCTAGCTCATATTTTTGTTCGGCTAATTTTAAATCTTCCTCTGCTGATAATAAAATTTCCTGTTGAATAGGAATTAACTCTTCGTAATTATTTAATCGGTTTAATGAAGAATAAAGTTCAACCTCAGCATCTTTTTTGGCAGTGCCGAGTGAAGCTTCACTTTGAGATAACTGTAATTTTGAAATTTTAATGTCGTTCCTTTTTCTGAAACCATTAAAAAGAGGTATGCTTAAAGTTAAATTTGCACTTTTAATGTAATTATCCTCAAAAAATTGCTTAGTAATTTGATCGCTTGATGTAGCATTATAACCAAGGCTCATGCTTAAACTAGGTAAACTTGATGCCCATGACTGTTTAACACCAATCTTTGCAGAGGTAACTCTTCTATCTAAAATATTTAAACTTGGGCTATTCGAAAGCATTAACTGATACGCTTCATCAAATGAAGGTATTATTAAGTTAATTTCTACTTTTTTAGGAAGACGTATCTTAGTATCTGTACCAATAAGACCCATGCTATTTATTAGATTTTTAAAAGAGTTATTAAAACTAAGCTCTCTTGTAAGTAAAGTCGATTTAGCAGAACCATATCTCACAGTAGCTTTCAAATAGTCTGTTTTGCTCACAGCCCCAAGATCAAATCGTTGTTTAACCAAATCAAGTTGTCTTTTTGATAGGTTTAAATCTTCTTTAGCAATTTCATACAACTCAGAGTCTTTTAAATGTTGATAATAAAATGTATATACATTTAAAATTATTCTAGATGTTGTTTCTCTTTTCTGAATTTTAGTGATTTGATAAGAATTATCGCTTTGACGAACAGAATTAACTTTTCCTCCAAAATTGAATAAACTTTGAGATAAGTTGACACCTCCAGAATATGATTCTGATCTTGAAATAATAGAGTTTCCATAAGTTGTTTCTCTATAAGAATTACTAGCACTTATCGATGGCAATAGTAATGCAGCCGATGAATTTCTATTCAACTGAGCAATTCTAACATCTTTTTCTGCATTAGTTATCGCAGACTTGTTTTCTAATGCAATTCTAACTGCCTCATCAACGCTTAAGGTTTGAGCGCTTATAATACTTAAAAGAAGTATAAATAATATTTTAGTCTTCATTTTTTTTCCTTGGTATTATATGGACGAAATATACGTCAAAAAGTTTCAATTTTTTATCACAATAAATATTATCAATAAAGGACATGTAAAGTAAAGTTTACATTTTGTAAAGCAAAGTTATTTTTTTTGTTGTTTAATTTGATCCAAAAATGACATTGCGGAAGAATAATCGTTGCTAATTTCACCATTAATGATTGCTTCTTCTACCATAGTCTTGATTTTTCCAACTTCCTTACCAGGACCCAAATCAAACATTTTCATGATCTTATCTCCTCTTACTGGAGATTGAAATGCTTTGAGCTTATCTATTTCAATCACTTCATTCATTCTTTTTTCAACTCTATCAAAATTGCCTAAATACTTTGTGATATTTTTGGGATTTTTTGTAGTAATATCAGCTCTACATAATTTCATTAAATCATCAATTTCTTCACCAGCATCAACAATTAATCTTCTAATAGCAGAATCAGTGACATCTTTTTTTGCTAAACTTATTGGCCTCAAATGCAATGCCGTTAGTTTTGCAATGTAATCCCTTGTTGAATTTGAAAATTTCATATTAGAAGATATGCCTTTTAACATTCTTGCTCCCACATCATCATGTCCATAAAATGTATACCCTTTGGACTTACTTAATCTTCGTGTTTTAGGCTTAGCGATATCATGTACCAACGCAGCTAATCTTAAATCAAGCTTATCAGATAATTGTGCTGCATTATCAACAACTTCCAAAGTATGATAGAAAATATCTTTGTGATGATATTCATTTGATTGATCAAGTCCATACATTACTGCAATTTCGGGAAATACAAATTCCAGAAGACCTGCTTCTTGTAAAATATTTAATCCAATAGATGGTTTTTTGGTACCTAGAATTTTTAATAATTCATTTGTTTTTCTTTCTTGAGAAACTATTGTAATTCTCTCTGCATTATTTTTAATCGACTCTAAGCAACTTGGATCTATATCTAATGATAGTTTTGATGCAAAATATGCTGCTCTCATCATTCTCAGTGGATCATCTGAAAATGTTGTATCAGAATCAAGAGGTGTTCTCAAAATTTTATTGCTTAGGTCCTCCATACCATTGAATGGATCAAAAAATTCACCAAAATTTTCTTTATTCAATGATACAGCCATTGCATTTATCGTAAAATCTCTTCTTAATAAATCATCTTCAATATTAGATAATACAACTTCAGAAGGGCTCCTGGAAGATTCATCATACTTCTCTAGTCTTGCTGAAGCTACCTCAATTTCATATTCTTTAAATGGAATTTTGGCAGTTGCAAATTTTTTAAAAGGAACGATTTTTGGAACGTTAATTTTTCTAGCTAACATTTCAGCAAAATCAATCCCGTCTCCTTCAACCATAATATCGACATCTATTGATTCTGCTAAAGGATTAAGCATTAAATCTCGAACACAGCCACCCACTAAAAAAGCATTTGTCTGAGTTTCATCGCTCAACTCAGATATAACTTTAGAAATCTTGGCCAATCTCTTATTTTGGTTAATTATGTCTTTAATTAATGTCATTTTGTAAATTAAAAAATATATAGGTCTATTATGCTAAGAAAACTAATTAAAATTTCCTTACCAATAAAAATTGTTAAATGCATTATTGTTGTATTATTCTTTACCGAACTAAATGCTCAGTTTAAAGAAGCCAATATAACTTTTGATGATCGACTTTTGAGAGATGACGAAAAATCCTCACTATTTAATCTTAAAAATTCTATGCAGAAGTTTTATATTGATACTGTTTGGAATGACGAATATAGAGATCTAGAACTCAAGTTAAATATTCAAGTTATTTTTGAAGGTAATGCAAATACTGGTAGCTCAGAATCTTTTCTAATACAGTCTTTATTTAGTAATAATATGGATTTACATTTTTTTGATAAAGGTTCTCAATTTTCGCTTAGTCAAAATTCTTCGCTTTACTATGATAGTGTATATTATGATCCCTTATCAAGTCTTCTTGGTTTTTATGGAAATATAATACTTGGTGCAGAATTAGATACATGGAGCTCTCTAGGTGGATCGCAGCATTATGAAAAAGCTAGAAGTATAGCTGTACGTGCAAGTGCATCAAACTTTTCTAGAGGGTGGGAGCAAAGATTGCTCCTAATTAATCTATTAACAGATAATGTAGGTTTGAGAAAACTTCGTTTTTCAACTTACTTGTCATATGAACTTTTTGAAAATGGTAATATTGATGAATGTATATTAGCATTAGATGAATTGATTAAAAATCTTGATGAAATATTTAATAATTATTCGCAAGAAAACTATACTAACATGTTTATGAAATACCATGGACCTAAAATTGGAAATATAATGGAAAAATTAGGTCAAAAAGAGATGTTATTAGAACTTCAAGATTTAGACTCTCAAAGATCGAATATGTATAAAGAATTTTATTCAAATATTTGATTAAAATATTTTTTACGCTTTAAAAAATAATCAATAGCTACACTTCCATTATATATTAAATCAAGATTTTTATGTCTTAAATCATTGTTTTTTCTCACATTTATTATAACTCTCAAATTATAGATCAACCAAAAATGAGAATAAAAAATTGCTAAAAATCTTTTAAAATCTAGAGTTAAAATGGAATAGATAGCTGCCATTTGATCTAAAATGAATCTTTTTATAATTAATATTCCTTTTTCAAAAGATGGAGAATTTTTAATAAATAAAATCCATGAGTTTCTATGATTTAAGTAATGTGATTTAAATGAATTTTGTTTTATAGTTTGCTTTCCGTAATGAAAAACAACAGAAGTTGGTACATTCCATATCCCCCAACCTAGCGCTTGAAGTCTCCAGCATAAATCTATCTCCTCCATGTAAGCAAAGAAAATGTTGTCAAAAAAATTTAATTCATGTAATAATTCTTTTCTTATTATAAAAGCTGCACCAGAAGCCCAAAAAATTTTCTTTGCACTGTTGTGTTGATTTAAGTCTTTTTCAAGCGTGTTAAATAACCTTCCTCTAACAAAAGGAAAACAATATTTATCAATATAGCCGCCAGCTCCACCAGCATAATCAAATGTATCTTTATCTATTGCATTTAGAATTTTAGGCTGAGCTGCGCCAGCGTGAGGATTTTTATCTAAAAAATTGATTAACTCTTCTATCCAGTTTTTTGTGTGTAATGTATCATTATTGAGAAAAATAATGTATTTACCTGTAGCTTTTTTTGCTCCAAGGTTGCAACCTCCACTATATCCTAGATTTTTTTTTGATTTTAATAAATGAATGGATGGAAATTGAATCTTAGCTTCATCCGCTGATCCGTCATTTGAATGATTATCTACAACAATAACCTCAAAACTATCAATAGATATATTATCAAATAATGATGCTAAGCAATCAAAAAGAAGCTTTTTACTATTATGGTGAGGAATGATAATTGATAACTTCATTAGGAAGACTCTAGCTGCAATATTTCTTCAAGTAATTCTTTTGCATTATCATCAGCAGGATTCTTATTAATCCAATCATTTAATAATATTTTGGCTTGATCATACATTTCAAGATTTTTGTAACTAAGAAAAAGTAGGTAAATAATTTCTGGAAGTGACTGTTGCCAATCTTGCCATTCTTTTTCTGATATTTTTGTTGCTGTGAATCCTCTTCTTAAAATTGATTGTTCAATAAACTTATAATTCTGATATATAGTTTCAAAAATTAATTTTGATTCATCATAATCTTCTAAAAGTTGAATGAAAGTCTTCCCATACAAAATATAGTCTTCAAGTAATAAATCTTTTCTTTCAACAAGTTCTTTCATATGATATTTCATTTTAGCTTGATTACCTACACCGCTATAAACTTGTGCAATTTGGTACTGAAGTTGTTTTGAAGGTATAGGAATAATACTACTTGGCATAATTTCTTCCATTTTTAAAAGAGCCGCTTCAGCTTTTTGAAAATCTTTATTTAGATAATGAGATATAGAAAGTCTAACAAATCCAGTACGATAATTTTGTACCAATCGCCCTAATTGAGGATCAACATATACTTTCTCATTTGCGAGATTTCTAAAGATATATCCTCTCTGATATTCTTTTGAAATATCCCTATCAATTAAATTGTTTTTATTTGAATCGTAATCAGTAAACCAAGAATTATCCCCAATATACGATAATAAATTATCTGACATTTTATTTTGATTAATTATCTGATTTGAATTATTTACTAATCTGTATGCTAAACCTTCCATTTGTAAATAGTTATCAAGATTTAGCATGCTTGTCGGGGAAACAGTCACACCAAAATAAATAGGTCTATTCCAATTATTATCATTAATTATTCTTAAAACCATAAGATCTTGTGTTCTTAATGCAACGCCTAAATAAGTAGGGTTTAATTCCCACTCAATTTTACCCATCTCATTGTTGCTATCTTTTGGAGCATTTATAGAGATTTTCTTTGATTCCCATCTTTTAAAATCTAGACTTTGAATTTCCTTATCACTCATTTTAATAAATGGATTATCCTTATATCGTTCTCTTAATTGCTCAACATACCAGGTGGTATTTAAAAGACTCAAATTGGCAACTACTACATCAGTTCTTATTTGTTCAACTTCTTGTAAATACCATAAAGGAAATGTGTCATTATCTCCGTTTGTAAAAAGAATTGAGTTTGGTTCACATGTTTGAAGCATATTATATGCCATATCCCAAGCAATGTAGTTTCCTGTTCTATCATGTTCATGATAATTGGCAATTAACATTCTAGTTGGCATAAATAAAATAAATAACCCTATCATAAAGTAAGATGATTTTAACTTAATTGACTTTTCTAGCAAAGAATCTGTAATGAAATTGATGAATGAATAGATACCTAAACCAATCCAAATGGAAAAAGTCATAAAACTTGCAACATAAGCATAATCACGTTCTCTTGGTTGTGGAGCATCTTGATTGAGATAAAAAATAATTGCAATACCGGTCATTAAAAATAATATCAATAAAGAAAATGCATCTTGTTTATTCTTTCTGAAGTGATATCCTATTCCAATTAAGCCCATTATAAGTGCAATTGGTAATCCGAATTGTCTCCAATCCACTCCATCTTCATCGGATAATGCTCCAACACTTGCAACGAATGGGTCTCCGCTGTCACCTTTACCTGCAAATTGCCATAAGAAATATCTTAAATACATTTTTTTAATTTGGTAATTCCATAAAAAGCTTGCTTGAGATGGAATATCATGAAACATGTAATCCAATTCCTGATCAAATGAAAACTGTGAGTTGTCATCAGCTGGAGATCCCACAATAGAAACTTTTGAAGGAAGATTATCAAATTTTCTTGGCAAAATAGTCATTTGACCATATTGGTCTCGGTTTAGATAAGAAATAGCTTCAGAAATAGTTTCAGGATTATTTTCATCAATATTAGGATTTTGGCCAGATCGAATAAAAATTGCAAAATATGTGGAATAGCCAATTACAATCAGTAAAACAGATGATAAGAAAATTGATAAAAAAGTTTTGTTTGATTTAATTGAGTAAATCGTGGTTATAACCCACAAAATAATTAAAAAACTTAGTCCAACTAATCCTAAAGATGCAGTTAATTGCGGGAGGCCTTTTATAATAATACTCTGAATTCCAAAAAAAATAATTAAAGAAAATATAAAGGTAAGAATTAAATTTTTGGTGCTCAATTTTCCGATTGAAAAATGTATTATTAGTCCAACAAATGGGATAGTTAACAGATTAAGTAGATGTAAACCTGTTGCTAATCCAATGATATAGCTAATAAATATTAAGTATATGACATGATTGGAATCATGAATTTTTTGAGACCAGCGCATTATAAGAAATACAACTAGAGCAGTCATAAATCCGCTAAAAGCATACACTTCAGTTTCAACAGCATTAAACCAATGACTATGAGTAAAGGCAAAAGTCAAAGAAGCAGTTAAGGAGGACCACATCTTAAAAAACTTATTATCATTTGGGTCTATTCTGTCAATGAATTGATTACAGATAAGAAATAGGAGACTAATGGTTAATGCGCTTATTATGGGTGAAAAAATATTTACTCTGAATGCAATATCACTACTGATGGGTATTAGGCTAAAAAATTTACCAACCAATAAAAATAGTGGACTACCTGGAGGATGAGGTACTCCTAAAATATGAGAAGTTGCTATAAACTCTCCAGTATCCCAGAAAGATACTGTTGGAGCCATTGTTGAGAAATATACTGCAAATGTTATCAGAAAAATAACTCCAGCAATTAAATATTCTAATTTTTTGCTATAAGTAGTGAAAAAACTCAATTCTATGCTTCTGATTCTTCTTTATTTTCTTCTTTTAAACTATCTTGTTCGTTCTCACTTTTCTCAACTTCAAGATAATTCATTTTTGCTTCAGCTAAAACTTTATCAATATACTCTTTTTCATCATCTGTAAGACTAGCATGCATTTTATTGTTAATCATATCTAACATGTCTATTTGAATTGATGCTTGAGTCAGATCGATAGATGTTTCTCCGCTCACTGGGTTCTGCAATTTTCCAAGTGATACCCAAATTCCATAAGCTGTTTGAGAAATTAAGGCATCAAATAATTGTTTTTCTGTTGGTTTTTCTTTCATTTCGTCCTCAGTTTACTGTTGTTTTTAAAAATAATTGTAAATATTCATCATCAAACTTTTGTTTGATATTTATATGGTTTTTCTGGGTCAAATTTGCATCATTCTTTATAATTTCAAAAGCATTCATTCTTGCATCTCTAATAATAGGTCCGTCGGAAATTAAATCTGCTATTTTAAATTTTACAAATCCACTTTGCTTTTCTCCAAAAAATTCTCCAGGTCCTCTTAATTTTAAATCTTCATCAGCAATTTCAAAACCATTCCTTGAATTTACAATGATACTTAATCTTTCTTTAGTTTTAGTAGATTCGCTATCACTACATAAAAGACAATAGCTTTCCAAAGATCCCCTTCCAACTCTTCCTCTTAATTGATGAAGCTGACTTAATCCAAATCTTTCAGAATTATTGATAAGCATTACGTTAACATTTGGATTATCAATTCCAACCTCAATAACAGTTGTAGAAACTAAGATATCTATGTCTCCTTCCATAAATTTTTGCATTTCATTGTTTTTATTTTTGTCTTCTAATTGTCCATGCATTAATCCAACATTTAAATCAGGAAAAATACTATTGCTTAAATATTCATAAGATTCAACTGCAGCAGATAAGTCTTGTTTTTCACTTTCATTGATTAATGGATAAACAATAATTGTTTGTCCTCCGCTTTCTACTTTTTCCCTTATAAAATTAAAAGCGGTTGATAAATTATCTTTTTCTATAAACGAAGTATGAATGTCAGGTCTATTTTTTGGTAATTCATCAATAATAGATAAATCCATGTCCCCATTATAGGTTATAGCTAGAGTTCTTGGTATTGGCGTTGCTGTCATTGCCATTAGATTAGGATTGGTTGATTTTGATAGAAGCTTTTGCCTTTGGTTTACCCCAAATCGATGTTGTTCATCAATAACTACAAATCCTAAATTATGGAACTGAACATCCTTTTGAAATAAAGCATGTGTTCCA
The DNA here is from genome assembly GCA_902538565.1 of uncultured Fidelibacterota bacterium. Taxonomy (GTDB): domain Bacteria; phylum Fidelibacterota; class Marinisomatia; order Marinisomatales; family Marinisomataceae; genus Marinisoma. The sequence continues at coordinate 366,499 of CACBFQ010000002.1, forward strand.
ATTATTATATTAGATTTCCCTAATTTAATGTCCTTTAAAACCTTGTCTTTTTCTTTCGGCTTCAAGCTTCCAACTAACAAGGAACATTTTATGCCTACAGCTTCAAAATGAGATTTAAAATTTTTATACAATTGCTTTGACAAAAGATCAGTTGGGGCCATTATTCCAACTTGATAATCATTATCTACCACAATTGATGATGCAAGAATGGATACAATAGTTTTACCACATCCCACATCTCCTTGAATCATACGATTCATTGGATTTTCTGAAATAAAATCATCAACGATCTCTCTTAATGATAGTTGCTGACTGCCTGTGAGCTCAAAATCAAGATTTTTTAATATCTTATTATATGACTTTGTCTTGAATTTTATAGAATCATATTTATTTTCTTTGATTTTACTTTTTCTCATAGCTAATAATAACTGTAGAAAGAAATGTTCATCATATTTCAGACGGTGGGTTGACTTTTCTAGTGATTCAAAATTTTTTGGGTAGTGAATATTTCTTAAAGAAATATCTAAATCTTCAATATTGAATTTTTTTCTTAAATCTTTATCAAAATGATCATCAATACTGTCTACTGATTCTAAAGCTAAATAAATTATTTTTCTCAAATTTCTGTTATCGAGTCCTGATTTTTTTAAATCATCTGTTAAGGGGTAAACTGGAATGATAAATCCTGTAGTTAATGAAATTTCATTTGCATTTAATTTATCATATTCAGGATGTACTATCTGTGGACTACCTTTATACGTTGCTACCTTACCATGCATTGTTAACAAATCACCAACCTTAAGAGATTGATGAATATAATCCGCAGCATTAAACCACATTAATCTAATGGAACCAGTATGATCTGCTACATTAGCAGTAACAAAGTTTCCTTTTTTCATTCTTCTGAGATTTACAGATTTGACTCTACCAACCAAGTTTGCTTCATCTCCTTCACTAATAGATCCAATTGTTGAAAGAGATGTTCTATCTAAATATTTTCGAGGAAAATAGTATAATAAATCTTTAATGGTAAAAATATTTAATGATTCGAGCACTTTAGCTCTTTTTGGACCTACGCCCTTGATAAATTGAATTGGGGTATCTAACGAATTAGAATTTTGTAAAGCTTCCCTCAAAAGACATTACTTCCATTCTTTTTTGTAAGTATAAGTAATTAGCTCAGTTTGTCCAGGTTCAATCTCTAATGGGAAATATATTGTTGATGCATCTTCTTTTATATACATTGAAGAAGATTCTTTAATCACCCAGTCTCCAAAGATCTTTTCTACTGCTTTAACTTTAATAGATTTATTACTGGTATTAAGTATTTGTAGAGATATAGTAGATTCTTCACTGTTGGACTGTCTATCAAAATTTAAAATTCTTCTTTTACCAATAATGTCAAATGCCTTTCCTCCATCTAAAATTGCTACACCACCTTTATATAGCTGAGTAAGTGAATTTCTTCCAATAAAATTCATTGAATTTGCATCATCTTTTTCATAGAGGAATAATACTCCTGACGGTAATGGAAGTTCTAAATTATTTGAAGCCGAATTCTCAAATGAAACTTCAATATTTAAAGGTTCATCTCCCTGATCTCTTTCGGAATTTTCAAATATATACTTTTTGTCGTATGTAATCTGTCTAGGCTCCATTAGGGGTAATTGAATTGATTGCATAGAATCGAGCTTTAGATTTGAACCAATATCAAAGATATAAAAATCTCCCAATGAATTTCTAGTGTCCATAGCACTTCTAGAGTCCATCATTTGATATGATGATTTTTTAGAAGAGGAATTTAAAGGAACATTACCTTCAACGACTTTTAAATTGGCGGCAAAGAGACTAACATTTGAATTATTTGTTACCTCTGCATTAACCATTAATGAAGCAGTAGAATCATCACCGTTAATAGTTAATGTGTAAATTGGCTTCCAAGAAAATCCTGAAGAAATATATGTTAACTCAGCACTAACAGGTTTTTCTTCAATTGAAATTAATTCCCATACTATTTCAGGAGAAAATTTATCCTGAACACTATTTGATTTTAATGTAAATGAAAGTAATTGTGATCTTTGAAATACAACAAGGCCTTTACTGGTTTTAACAGATATGCTTGAACTATTAATATCCATCAATAAACCTTCAGTTCTACTTCCACTTAGCGGTATAATTTCAACTGGTGAACCTACACTATTTTTTAAAAAACTATCAGTGGATGAAAAATTTTTATTTAAGGTCTGAGATAAAACTTCTACTCCTTCAATATTTAAAACAGGTGAATCAAATAATAAGTTTTTTGAAATATTTGAGAAGGAAGTGATGTTGCTACCGGATTTCAAATTCCATATAATTGGCTCCTTTATAACAGCAAAATTATCTTTATAAATCGTTAGAGATCTATTTAAAGATTCTTGTTGGGGAAACACCAAACTAAATGATAAAAGTATAAAAATTAATTTTTTCATTTTAATACCTCAATATTAGAAAGAATTTTTGTTCTTTCAACAAGAAAATCGTTTAGTTTATTTTTTTCACCATTAACTATATTTTCAGGAGCTTTACTTATAAACTTTTCATTAGACAAATTACTCTCAATTGATGAAATGAGTTTGTCTAGTTCGCTTAATCTTTTGTCAAGCTTTTGGAGTTCTTCCTCCTTATTTACTAAATCCCCTAATGGAATATATAGCTCCACTGACTTGCATACTGCTACTGCAGAGTTTTCTGGCTTTTCTTTTTTTGAACTCAAATGCAAATTTTTAGAATTTGATAAAGATTTAATTAGATCAATTAAAGGATTTAACTTGCTCTCAATTGATTCATTTTTTACATGAGCTATAACGTCAATTTTTTTAGATGGTGGAACATTTAATTCTGAGCGAATAGTTCTAATCGAAGTAACTATTTCTTTAAAATCTAAAATTTCATCTTTGTCGTGACTAATGTTGCTATTTTTAGCTTTAGGCCAAGATGATATAATAATATCTTCTTCATTAGTATCTTTCAGGTGATTCCAAATCTCTTCCGATACAAATGGTGAAATTGGGTGTAATAATAATAGAACTTTCTTAATTATTTTTTTAGAAATATTAAACGAATTACTCTTTGAAGTAATATCACCTTCTCTAAATCTGTGTTTTACAATTTCTATATACCAATTACAAAACTCATTCCATGTAAAATCATAGATTTTTTTTATTGCTTCATTAAACTGATATTTATCAAGGTATTTATTGACTTCATCGACTGTTTCATCTAGTGAATCAAGAATCCATTTATCAAAATTATCTAATGCTTCAATATCAATCTCATCTGCAAATGAATCTTTGTGATTGAGCATAATAAATCTACTTGCATTCCAAATCTTGGTCATAAAGTTTCTTCCGACTTCAATTCCATGCTCTGAAAAATATACATCAGAACCCTGTGGTGACATCAGCATTATGGAAAATCTAGTTGCATCAGTACCATATTTTTCAAATAATGTTATTGGATCAGGAGAATTTCCTAAGGACTTACTTAATTTTCTGCCTTTTTCGTCTCTTAAAATGCTCGTGAAATAAACATCTTTAAATGGCAAATCACCCATAAATTCATATCCGGACATAATCATTCTTGCTACCCAAAAGAAAATGATATCTGGGCCAGTTACTAGTGCGTTGGTTGGAAAATATTTTGTGGTTTTTATATCTGGCCATCCATGAACTGCAAAAGGCCACAACCATGAACTAAACCACGTATCTAAAACATCATTATCTTGTTCCCAATTTTCTAAATCTGTTGGCGGTGTGGTTGAAACGAACCAATTATCTTGATTAGCTCTATCAGCACCTTTTTTATACCACACAGGTATTTGATGGCCCCAATAAAGTTGTCTGCTTATGCACCAATCTTTAATATTATCCATCCAATGATTGTAGGTTTTAACCCAATGATTTGGATAAAAATTAATTTCATTATTTTTAACTACGTTGCTAGCTGGCTTAGCTAAATCTTCCATTTTTAAAAACCATTGCTCTGACAAATAATATTCAATTGGCACATTTCCTCGTTCTGAATATCCAACCTTATGAAAGTAATCCTCTTCTTTTATTAGATGATTTATGTCTTTTAAATCAAGAACAATTTGCTTTCTAGCAGCCTCCCTTGACATCCCTCTATACTTTTCTGGAGCTATATCGCTAATAGAACTGTCTGCATTCATAATATTAATCATTTCGAGATTATGGTTTATTCCTACTTCATAATCATTCAAATCGTGCGCAGGTGTAATTTTAACACAGCCCGTTCCAAATTCAGGATCTACCATGTCATCTGCTATAATAGGAATACTTCTACCAACTAGCGGTAATAATGCTGTCTTGCCTATCAATTCTTTATATCTTTTATCATTAGGATTTACTGCTATTGCTGAATCACCTAACATAGTTTCTGGTCTGGTTGTCGCAATTTCTATAAATGTATCAGAATCATTAATAGCATATTTAATGTACCAAAGAGTTCCATTGACCTCTTTAAACATAACTTCTTCATCGCTTAAAGCGGTCTGTGACTTTGGACACCAGTTTACTAGCTTACTACCTTTATAAATCAATCCTTTATTATATAGTTGAACAAAAGACTCTAAAACAGCTTTAGAATAATCTTCATCCATAGTAAAACTAGTTTTATCCCAATCACATGAACATCCAAGTTTTTGAAGTTGATTAATGATAGTACCACCATACTCTTCTTTCCATTCCCATGCATACTTTAAAAACTCTTCTCTAGTTAAATCTTTTTTATTAATTCCTTGCTCTTCAAGCATCTTAGTTACTTTTGATTCAGTAGCAATTGATGCATGATCTGTACCGGGAATCCAGCATGCATTTTTACCCTCCATTCTAGCTTTTCTAATCAATATATCTTGAATAGTATTATTAAGAACATGCCCCATATGAAGCTTGCCAGTAACATTAGGTGGGGGAATTACAATTGTATAATGGTTTTTAGATTCTTTACTTGAAAAATATTTTTTTTCAATCCAATGTTTATACCACTTACTCTCAATATCTGAAGGGCTATATTTTTTTTCTAATAACTTCATTTTACATAATTTTTTAATGTATTGACCAACTCATCAACTTCGTCTTTTGTTGGTGCTTCAGCAAAAATTCTTATTATTGGCTCTGTATTAGATTTTCTTATGTGAATCCATTTATCTGACCAACTAAATTTTATACCATCAAGCCTATTAATTTCGTCACAATCAAATATACTTTCAAGACTATCAAAATCAATTTTACTATTTAGAAGAATCTTATCTTTTACCATTAAATATTTTGATATGCTGCCAATTTCATCGTTGATTGATTTTCCGGAATTAGATAATAAGCTTAAAATCATAGAAACTGCCACCAAAGAATCTCTTCCTAAGTGCACTTCTTTCAGAATCACTCCTCCATTTCCTTCGCCACCTATGGAAATATTCAACTCATTCATTTTTTGAACAACGTGCGCTTCCCCAATCCTTGTTCTTATAGTTTTATTTGTAATATTATCAAGCATCATTGAGGTTGATAGATTAGTTACAACCATACTTTCTTGAAAATTCAAATAATTTTTTACTGCTAAAACTAATGTATATTCCTCTCCAATCGCTTTTCCTCTATTAGAAACTATTGATAATCTATCTCCATCGGGATCTGTAGCAAATCCAATATCAGCACCAACCTCTAAAACTTTTTGCTCTAAAACATTTAAATTTTCAGCTAGTGGCTCTGGTATTCTTGAAAAATTACCATCTCCACTACAATTCATTGTTATAACTTCACAATCTAATCGCTCACAAAGCATTGGTAGAATAAATGACCCTGCTCCATTTACAGCATCAATTACAACTTTAAAGTTATTTTTTCGAATATTATCTGTGTCGATGCATTTTGCACTTAAAACCTTATCTATATGCTCTTCATTTGCTGTGAAATAGTCTGAAACTACTCCAAGTGAATCAGGTGGGTCTATTGAAACATTCTTATCGACTGCTTTAAATAATTCTTCACATTGCTCAGGACTTAAGAATGTTCCATCTGTTTGCAGGAACTTTAATCCGTTGTATTCAGATGGATTGTGACTAGCTGTAATTACAATACCACCATCATAATGTTCTTTTTCGGTCATGACTTGCATTGTAGGAGTTGTTGCAAGACCACAGTTTTCAACATTTATTCCATTTTTATGAAACGAATCAATTACCCATTGAGAAATTTGCTTTCCAGAAGGTCTGCCATCTCTTCCAATAACACATGATTTTATATTTTGAGTAGAAATAAATGCAGAAATGTAATTATCAATTAATTCGGGGGTAAAATGATCTTCAGCTATTCCTCTAAGACCGGATGCACTTCTAATTAACATAGTTGTAGATTAGAACTTTTTTATTAGAATTGAAAGAGGAGATATAGACTATTAGTTATTAAACTTTGCTAGTCTTACTGCTCTTCTAATGGTTTGTTTTTTGGCAATTCTCTTTGTAACGCTAGGCTTTTCATAAAAAGCTTTTCTTTTGACGTCTTTAAGCACACCAGAACGTTCCCATTTCTTTTTGAAACGTCTAAGCGCTCTCTCTAAAGATTCATTGTCTTTTATGTTTACTTCAATCATCGTGTGGAAACTTAGTGATAAAATTCAAAAATGCCAATTAGGATATAATATTATTAGAAATGTCCAAAAATTCATCTATTGTAAGCTGTTCTGGTCTTCTTTGAAAATCAACCTCACACTTATCTCTATTAATGTCTAATGCAGAAAGGGAATTTCTTAACATTTTTCTTCTTTGATTAAAAGCCATACGAACTACCTGACTATATTTCTTTGAATCAATTTTACTTAAATCATATTTATCATTCTTTTTAATTGATATAAAGGCTGATTCAACTTTTGGCTTTGGATTGAATACATTTGGAGAAATATAAAAACATATTTTTATATTAAAATACAAACCAGTCATTACTGTTATTCGACTATAATCTTTTGTTCCGATATCGGCTATTAATCTTTGAGCAACCTCTTTTTGAACCATCAGATATGATTCACTCCAGTAAGGCAAATGATCAATAAGCCAAAAGATAATTGGAGAAGTAATATTATATGGAATATTTCCAATAACCTTTGGATTATTTAAACCTAATTCCTGAAGATTTGTTTTTAAAATATCTTGATTAAAAATTTCAAATTGTGAAAGTAATGGATTTTGACTAATTACTTGAATCAGTTCAGGATCTATCTCAACCATTTTTAGAGTTTTAGTTTTTTGAATAATTTTTTCAGATAGCGCACCATGTCCTGGTCCTATTTCTAATATTTCATCATGTTTTTTGATATCAATGGTTTTGATTATTTTTTCTAATAGATTATTATCAACTAGAAAATTTTGTCCCCATTTCTTTTTTGCAAAAACCATTTATATATTAAAAAATTGTTCCGCATTTTTTGAAGTAGATAATGCAATCTGCTCTAAAGTTTGACCTCTTAATTCAGCAATTTTTTTGGCTATTATCAATACGTACTTTGGTTCATTTTTACTACCTCTAAATGGATGAGGTGCTAAAAATGGACAATCAGTTTCAAGCATAAAGTCATTAATTGAAATATTTTCTACCACTTCTGTGTTGGTAGCATTTTTAAAAGTTACATTTCCCGAAAAAGAAATTTTGATTCCAAGAGATATCAGTTTTTTTGCAAAATCTAAATTGCTTGAAAAACAATGAGATAATGCTTTATGAAATGGATTTTTTTGCAACATATCAAATATTTCATTATCTGCATCTCTATTATGAAAGACAATTGGAAGATTTAATTTATATGCAAGCTCCATTTGTTCTATCATTACTTTTTTCTGTATATCTTGTGGAGAATGATTTCTATAATTATCAATTCCAATTTCACCAATTGCTACCACTTTATTACTTTCAGATAATTTTTCAAGTTCTAGCAAATAATTTTTTGGGACATCTTTTGAATCATGAGGATGAATACCTACTGTAGCAAAAACATTTTCATACTGCTCTGCAATTTCTACTGATTTTAATGAAGTCTCAAGATCTGTACCTATACAAATAGTTTTTTTTACATTATTAGATTCTGCTAACTTCAGAACTTCAGATAAATTCTCGTACATATTATCATAATAAAGATGTGCATGTGTATCAATTAATAGCATTAACTGATTCTCGGAAAAATAGGCTTTGAAATAGAAATCTTTGATCCTGATTCTAATTTACCCCAAACTAATTTTACATCATTAGTACCTAGAATATCTAAAATATCTTTGGTTTTTGAAGGCATTACAGGAGATAACATTACAGCAGCTAACCTCAAGGATTCTGCGCAATGATATAATATATTTCCAGCCTGTACTTTGTCACTTTTTACTAATTTCCATGGTTCGTTTTGTTCCATAAAAACATTAATACTACGAATGAAAGTCATTATATCATTAATTACTTTATCAATCTGTAAATTATCTAATTGTTCTTTTAAAACTATTTTCTGAAAATTGGTAGAAAGATCAGATTCTACTAAACTGCATTCTGGAATTTTTTCATCAAAATTATTCTTTATTAAAGTTGAAACTCTGCTCACTAAATTGCCAAAATCATTAGCTAAGTCACTATTATATTTTTTTTCAAAAGATTCTGATGAAAATGTTGCATCCATACCTAAAACCATTTCAGACATTAGATAATATCTTACAGAATCAACTCCGAAGTCATCTATTAACATTAAGGGACTTACAACATTTCCTAATGATTTACTCATTTTCTGATCATCTGTCAGCCACCATCCATGTGCAAAAATTCTTTGCGGTAATGACAACCCTAATGATAGCAACATTGTAGGCCAATAAACCGAATGAGTAGTTAAAATATCCTTACCAATTAAATGAACATCTGCAGGCCATAAAGAAGAAAACTGCTCATCATTGCTATATGCTCCAATAGCTGATATATAATTGATGAGTGCATCAAACCATACATATGTGACATAATTATCATCAAAAGGTAGTTCTATTCCCCACTCAAGACGAGATTTTGGTCTAGAAATGCAAAGATCAGATAATTCATTTTTAAGAAAACCAAGCACCTCATTCTTTCTGCTTTTTGGCTGAATTAACAATTCCTCTTTTTCAATCTTATCTATTAAGGTCCCTTGGTATTTACTCATTCTGAAAAAATAATTTTTTTCCTTTATTTGTTTTACCTGACCAAATTGACCAGAATCAAGCTCCTTTTCTGTAATAAACCTTTCTTCAGAGATTGAATACCATCCTTCGTATTCGTCCATATATATGTCACCTGATTCATGAACTTTTGTTAAAATTTGTTGAACAATCTTTGTATGTCTATGTTCCGTAGTCCTAATGAAATCAGAATAGTTGATATTTAATTTTTCCCACAAATCTATAAATGCAGGAGCCATTGAATCGCAGTGCTCCTGAGGCGCCTTTCCATTTTTTTCTGCTGCTTGCTGGACTTTTAACCCATGCTCATCTAATCCAGTTAAAAAAGTGGGTTTTTCTCCTATTAAAGCCCTAAATCTTGAAATGGTATCTGCAAGTATTGTTGTATATGCATGGCCAATATGAGGCTTATCATTCACATAATATATTGGTGTAGTTATATAATACTTTTTCATGTGCTAATTTAACGCCTTATTTGAATTAATAATCATGTTCATTAATGATAACCTGGGATTTGCATTACCATCAAGCACACTTATTAGCTTTTCAATGTTTTCAATTAATTTGATATGATCCATTTTTTTATATTTTTTATTAATAATTAACGCTAATTCTTCTAATTCCTCGAATTCAATATCATAACCAACGGACTGATTAATCATTGAAATAAGCTTAATGAACTTCCTAATTACCGATAGGTGAAAATCAAATTCATTTCTTGAGGATTTATAAAGGCTTTCGATTCTATCTATAAAACCTGAAATAGATTCTGCATTCTTATATCTAATTGCATTAAAATAATCTTTTATGCAATCTAGAATTTCCTCTTTGTCAAAAGAATTAAGTGAATTGAGTGCATTCAAATTATTATCTGTAATAAAAGAAATGAAATTAGAAGATAATTGGTTGTTTTTTGCAAAAAATTGTGCAATTGAGTCGTTTGTTAATCTAGGAACATATACAGACTGACATCGTGATTTGATTGTTGGCATTACCTTGTCAATATAATCGGTTACTAAAATAAATGTAGTATTGCTAGGTGGTTCTTCTAACACTTTTAAAAGCATATTTGCTGATTCACCACTTCCATGAGATAATGCTTCAGAGTTAAAAATTACTACAATCTTTCTACCACTGGTCTTAAAGTAGATTTTCTCTTTTAAATTATTAATTGTTACAACAGGAATATTATTACTATCAGATAAAGCCTTTTTCAAAAAAGGATTGTACATTTTATTACTTAAAAATTCTTTCCATTGACTATACTCATCAGTCTCAAATGTTTTGCTTTTAAATAAATTCTGGTAAAAATCTTTTGATGCCGGAGCAATGAAAGTAATATTTTCATTAGAAACCAAATCAGTTATTTTTGATGATAAAATCTGAGCTACGAATTGCAATGCTAATGCTTCTTTACCTGAGCCAGATGGTCCATAAATGATGTAAGCATTTGAAATTTTTTCTTCTTTTATGGCATTTTCAAACTTTTGCCATGATCCACTTTGTATTTGACTAATTTCCATTAACTAACCATTTTTCTGGATTTAATTTTTGATTATTACCCCAAATTTCAAAATGAATAATATTATCATTTGATACATAGCCAATATTTTGGCCCTTTTTAACATTCATATTTTCTGATATTAACAAATTTTCTAAATGAGTAAAAACAGTGTAGTAACTATTGTTGTGATCGATTATCACAGTGGTTCCGTATCCAGCTATAAATGTAATGGTTGATACATAGCCATCAAAGACACTTTTAACTGGAAGTGTTGCTCTTGCGCTAATATCAATACCCGGATTATCTAAAGTAGTATTCAAACGAGGATTCCATTGTGGTCCAAATGTTTTAACGACTTTCCCCTGAACAGGCCAATCTAACTTTCCTTTATAATTCCTTATATCCTTATCAATTCTTTTTAAACTAGCTAACTGCTGCTCATTATACTTTTTTTTATCCGAAATAATTTGCTTACGAAGTTTTTCCAAAGCATCAATTTGTTGTAATTGTATTGCGATCTCAGCTTTTACTTCATTCTCTTCCTTTTTGAGTTGTTTCAGTAACTTTTCTTGATATCTTTTCTTCTGATTTAAACTAGATATTTCTGTTTTTTTGTAATTTTTACTTTCTTCAACCTTATACAGCAATCCAGAAATTTCAGAAGTTTTTTGCTTATTAAACTTTTGTGTAGTTTTTATTTTATCAACGGACTTTTGATTTATCTCTGAAATTATATTAAAGTATTTTAGACGGTAAATCATCTGCGAAAAACTTTTGGAATTAAAGATGTAATTTGAAAGATCGTTATTTCTATTTTTATAAAGACTTATTGATCTTATTTCATAAGATTTTTTTATTTCATTAATGGATTGATTATTTCTAATGATTGCATTTTCAAGATTCACTAATTGCTTATTATAAAGGCTTATTTTTTTGTCATATGCATTAATTAATGCATTAGAATTTTTAATATTTCTTCTTGTTAGATCAATTATATCTTTTGTTTTTTTTGATTGAGTTTTCAATTTTTCAACTTCTTTATTTCCTGAATTGATAGAGGCTTTAAGTCTATTAATCTGTTCTTCAGCATCTTTAATTGATTTATCAAAGCTTTGATCTTGATTAAATGCTAATGAAGTTATCAAAAGTATTATGAGATAAAATTTAAGTTTTTTCATTTAAATAAAATTAAAACCTAAATTGTTAATAATGATTAAAAAACTAAATATAACTGCATTATTAATAATGCTAATGCTCGTCAATCAGCTATTTGCTCAATCAGATAAAATATTATTATATGGAAATTGTAATATTGATGAAGCAAATAAGTTATCAGAATACCTTAAAACTACTTCAAATATTGATTTAGCATTTGAAATAAGTGATGAAGCTAATTTAGTATTTTCTAAATATGCCATAATATTTCTATGCGGCAATTCTTATTTAAAATTATCAGAAACTCATATTCAAGATTTAAATAGACAAATTTTGAATGGAAGTTTATTATTAATTGATAATTATAAGTCTGATTATACATTATCAATCTTTCTTAAGAAGCTACTAGCCGAATACCCTGAAAGAAATAATTCCATTTCAGAAGTTTTCATAAATAATCCATATAGAGTCAATTTTGAACAATTACAGTTTAAAACGAAACAAATATACATTAGTGAAAAGCTTAGAGTTTTAGCTTTGAAAGAAGAAAGTATTTTTGAAAGTGAGCTTAATGAGGATAACAACTTAAGATTTGGGTCTAGTATTATATTTAATTACTTAATTGGAAACTAAGTTTTACTTTTCTCTGCTTCAAAAACTCTCCTTCTAAGCTCTGAAGTAGAATAACCATGGTCTCTCGTATTAAAAATACATTTAATAGGGAGCTCATGTCCTGTAAAAGGCTTTCCTTCATGATCTGCACCAAGAATTCTTACATCTGGCTGCATATTTTTTAAAACCTCAATTAAGTCAGCTTCGGTATCATATGTTACCACCTCATCAACAAACTTTAGAGAACTTACTATACCTATTCTTTCTTCATGTGATTGAACAGGTTTATTTTTTTCAGGACGATCTATGCTAGGATCAGATTGAACTCCAACAATTAAGTAGTCGCAATATTCCTTACATTCTTCAAACATCAAAGCATGGCCGTAATGACAAAGATCAAAAGAACCAAAAGTTATTCCAACGATTTTATTTTTCTTCATGCTTAGCTTTTTCCCAATAATTTAATAGTTGCCTTAATGATATATCTTCAATTTTTTGATTATTTTTTTGTACAATTTTTTCAATAAAATTAAATCGTCTATAAAATTTCTGATTGGTCTTTCTTAGTGCTAAATCAGCTGAAATATCGAAAAATCTTGCAAGATTAACTATAGTAATTAATAAATCTCCAATTTCCTCTTCAATATTATTTAAATCATTATTGTTTATAGCCTGCTTTAGCTCTCCTAATTCTTCGTCAACTTTATCCATTGCTTGAGAAAAGTTTTCCCATTCAAAACCTACAGCGCCTGTTTTATCTTGATATCTTTGGGCTACAATTAGAGCTGAAAGTGATTTAGGCATACCATCAAGAATGGATTCTCTATTTTTTTCGCTCTTTTTAATAAGCTCCCAATTTTTTGCATTGGATAAATCTTCACCATCATAGTTTTTGTCAAAAATTTGAGGATGTCTTTTAATTAATTTTTCATTTATTTGTTGGACAACATCCTCAAACGCGAATGTTTTTTTCTCAGAAGCTATGACTGCTTGAAAAACTACATGAAGAAGCAAATCTCCTAACTCCTCTTTCAAATTTTCAGAATTTTTTTCTAATACTGCATCTACCACCTCATTTGCTTCTTCAATTAAATGTGGCGTCAATGATTCTGAAGTTTGCTTTCTGTCCCAATCACAACCATTATTAGATCTTAGCTTAATTACTATATCAATTAATTCTTTTACTGCTTCACTCACTACAAACGCTTCCTGAAAAATTGGAAATAATCTCTTCTTGTTTTAAAAACATAATTTTTTTGGAATCTTCTGTATCATCGTTAAACCCAGTTAAATGCAATACCCCATGAATTATAAGCCTACTAAGCTCATTATCAAGCGAAACATTAAATTCCTTGGAATTTATCCTGGCCATTTCAACACTGATGTATATTTCAGCTTCTAAACCATCATCATTCTTAATGGGAAAAGTAACTACATCTGTTAACACATCATCATTAAAATATTCTTTTTTAAAAGAGTTCAACTTATCATTATCACAGAAAATCAAGTTGATTTTAACCTGATTATATTTAGCTGTCTCAAGTGATAAATTTATTAATTGAATGATATGATCTTTATGTAAATCAATATCTTTACGTTCATTAAAAATATTTATTTCATTCATTATCTTTTGATGGATATTCAGGTCTAGAATGGTACAATCCCGATAGTACTGGTAACAAACCATGTTTACCATCTCTTCTACCTTTAATTTTTTGAAGATCTTCCATTGTTAGCGGACATTCGTCTAATTGCCCGTCTTCTAATCTACTTCGAATTGCTTTATCAATCATAGCTTCAAATTTTTCTAACGTTGGATTTTTTAGTGAGTTCGCTTGTGCTTCAATTGCTTCAGCTAACATAACAATTCCTGTTTCTTTTGATGAAGGTTTTGGCCCAGGATATCTAAATTCATTCTCATCAACTTTGCTATCATTTTCTAATGCTTTTTTGTAGAAAAACTCCATTCTATTTTTGGCATGGTGGGTTTCAATAAAATCTTTAACAATATTTGGTAATCCATATTCATCAGCTAAAGAAAGGCCATCAGTAACATGTTGTTTTAAAATTTTTGCACTCATGTGTGGGGTGATAGAATCGTGCTTATTTTCCCCAGTTTGATTTTCTGCATAATATTCTGGCTTTTTAATTTTTCCTATATCATGATAATATGATCCAACTCTGCATAACAGTGCTCTTGCTCCAATAGCATTTGCACAAGATTCCGCTAGAGTTCCTACTTTCACACTGTGAGTGTGAGTTCCTGGAGCATCTTCCATCAATTTCTTTAATAAAGGCTGATCATAATCAAGCAATTCAATTAAGCTCAAATCTGTAGTTATTCCAAAAAATGATTCAAATAATGGTACAAGTCCAAATGCTAAAATTGGACATAAAAAACTTGAAAGAGCTAAATAACCAACTGTTGAATAGTTATAATCTAGGAAATCAATTCCTTTAAAAAGCATTACAGAGAAAAATACAAACAAACTACAGAATACCAGGGTTAACATAGTTATAATGATTTGTCTTCTTTTTCGTAATTTTCTTACACTTAAAATTGCAATAAATGATATAAAAAACTGTACTATTGCAAAGTCTAAATCATTTCCAATGAGCAACGAGACTAAAAGTATTAATATTGTTGATGAGATAAGAGAAACCGTGGTATCTAGCAATACTGTTAATAAAATTGAAAACATTGCAATTGGAATGATGTAAGTAGGTAGTTGATAACTAACTATAATCCAAGAAAAGAACACGATAAGGTACATCAATAATCCAATCAATAACAATAATTTAGATTCATTAAAATACTCGTTTCTATAAATGTAAAAGAAAGAAAAAAGTAAAAACAATAATATTGATACTACAAAAAAAGCTCCTAAATACTCTCTAAATTTATCTGCTGCCCTTTCATATCCAAGTCTTCTTTCAGATTCTAATTGCAATGATTTTAACTTAAGTAGCACAGATTCAGTAATTCTATTATTTGTATCTACAATTAACTCATTAGCGAGTACAGTTCCTTGGAATCTTGATACTTTATCTAATCTTTCTTTTTGTCTTGATTCAGTTAAATCTTTATCAAAAAGAATATTTGGTTTAGTAAATTCATTTATTAATTCATAGCTCAGAGTAGATTTAATATCAAGCTCACTATCATATAACAGATTTACTTCTTCTCTATTTTTCTTCCAAGCTGCTTCAATATCGTTATAATTTCTTGTTGGGGCAATTACCAGCTCTCCTCCTTGAATAATACTTATTTCATCACTAAAAATATTCTCTAATGGCTCATCAATGATCCCTTCTGCCCATCTATTTAAACATATTTGCTTAATCTGATTTTTGAATAATTCTAAATTAAGTGGCTCAGTAAGACCCTCATTAATACCCAACAACTGATCCCATTGAGTTTTATCAATCTGAAATTGGTATTGATCAAGAAACTCGCTATACAATGTAACGTATGTGGTGCTGTCAGCAATAAAGCTAGATTGATAGCTCTCAAATTCTGGTTCATATCGATATTTATAAAGAGAGTCTTGAGATGAAATAAATAGATCGTGTGCTGAGTAAATATCATTTAAGTAAATAAAGAAAGTGTCAATTATTGCAATTTGATTATCTACAAAATCTTGATCTCTTGAAAATGAAAATGGAACTGAATTTCGAGCTTCGTCCAAATCTTTAGTTAATTTTTGATCTGTCTTTAAAATCCCAAAATCAAATGGTGCAATTATTGGCTCATTAGCAATATCATTTAATTGATAAGAATATCTAATGGAAAAACCTGTTGGGAATGTTAATGAGATTGCAAAAGAAAGACCAAAAAAAATCAGTATTGGAAATTTATTATTACTAAAAAAACTTTTTATTTTTTGAAAATTATTCATTTTACCATTTAATAGCTGCCGATGCCCAAGTGTACCCAGCACCAAAAGCAGTTAAAACAATATTGTCACCTTTAACCAACTTACCTTCTTCTATTGCTTCGCATAGAGCAATTGGAATAGTAGCTGCTGTTGTATTACCATATTTATGAATATTAATATACATTTTTTCCATAGGTAATTTCATTCTTTCAGCACATGCTTCTAGAATTCTTCTATTCGCTTGATGTGCTACTACTAAAGAAACTTGATCAATGGATAAATTATTATGTTCTAAGGCAATATTAATTGCTTCTGGCATTCTTTTAACTGCATTTTTAAATACTTCCCTTCCATTTTGATGTGGAATATGATGCCGATCTTCGACAATTTTAGCATCGATTCTTAATGGATTAAAAACTGATCCTGGAGCTTTTGCTCGTAGATGCTCTACACCATCTCCATCAGCAAATAAGTGTGTTGATAAGATTTGGCTATCATCATCTGATTCTTGCAGCACTACAGCACCTGATCCGTCACCAAATAATACACCTGTTGCTCTTCCTTCTGGAGTTCTTTCTATGATAGTTGACATTAAATCTGATCCAACTAATAACACATTACTATATTTTCCTGATTTAATATATTGATCTCCCATTTCAAGTAAATAAATAAAGGCTGAACAAGCTGCACTTATATCATATGCTGGAATGTTTGATGTAATTCCAAGCTTACGTTGAATAATAGGAGCCATGCCTGGAAAATTATAATCAGAACTGACTGTTCCAACGATGATAGCGTCAATATCATTGGGTGTTATTCCAGCATTTTCTATTGCCTTAACACATGCTGGAAGAGCTAAATCAGAATTAGCAGTTCCAGGAAGCACCCATCTTCGTTCTTTAATACCAGACCTGGTTTGAATCCATTCATCGGTTGTATCCATCATTTCTTCAATATCATGATTTTTCACAATATTGTCAGGAACATTAAATCCAATACCTGCTATTTTTGACATTTTCATAATAATTTTTTTGAGCTGATTTATAAGCCGGGTTCTGTACATCTATGATGCGATGATCATTCCTCTCTATCTTATATTTCTATAAAACTCTAGCAATCTACCCTTCCCTCAAATGATACGAGCAGTATCTCGGGTCTACGTGATCTTGCACCTAGTGGGGTTTACCAGCTAACAATGTTACCACTATTACTGGTGGTCTCTTACACCACCGTTTCACCCTTACCATTTACTGGCGGTCTACTTTCTGCTGCACTGTCCATATTCTCACGAATCCCACCTGTTAGGTGGCACTATGCTCTTTGGTGCCCGGACTTTCCTCTCGAAAAATCGAGTAATCATCCAATCAGCTCTTGTGGATATAATAAGGGATAGATATTGAATTTAGAAGAAAAAAATTAATTTTCTGATTTGAAAAGAAATCTACTACAGTTGCCACAAAAAACGATATTTTGAGACAATGCCTCGTTGATGCTTTGTGGAGGAACCATTGCACCGCACCCCTCACAGCTATTATCTAAAATTTCAGCTACCACTAAACCCTTTCTAGCTTCATAGATCTCAGCATATTTTGACATTGTATCAGAATCAATATTTTGAGCAACCGAATCTCTTTCAGACTTTAATGCATTTTGTTCTTCTGACACCTCTTGCATTTTAGCATTTAAAGAATCTTTTTTAGTATTGAGCTCTGAAATAATGCCATCAAGGGAAGATTTATCTTCTTCAATTTCTTTTGATAGCTCTTCTTTTTTACTCATAAGCTCAATAAGCTCATTTTCTTTTTCGGACAAAAGATTCTTCTCAAAATCTATAGTTTCCATCATAGCATCATATTCTTTGTTGGTACTTATTGAGCCATCAATAAGTTTATCTTTTAAAGAATTAATTTTTGCAGAAGTTGTTTCTACTAAAGTTTCATTGGTGCTAATTAAAACAGATGTTTCTCTTAATTCATTTTCTTTATTCTGAAGTGATGTTTTAACACCATCTTCATTTTGAGTGAGCTCTTCAACCTTTGAGGGTAAATCCCCAAGTAATTTTTCAATCTCAAATAATTTATTATCAACTTCTTGCAATAAGATTATTTGATTAATTAAACTCATTAAATAGGATTTCCTAGATTTGCCTTCATTTCGAGACGAATATATTCTAATTACACAATAAAAAAAACATTTATTATCAGTTTAAATAATTATATTATTTCACGTGTCAAATTTTGAAAAATTAAAGACGTTTGAGCCTCTACCATCTAGTCTAACAATTAAAAGTTCTCCTATTCATGGATTGGGTCTTTTTGCAATAACTGAAATATCATCAGACACTGAACTTGGAATATCACACGTAAAAGATGATAGATTTTCTCACGGATATATCAGAACTCCTCTAGGGGGATTTTTTAATCATTCAAAAAAGCCAAACTGTAAAGCAGTGTATGATGGAGATTTTATTAAAATTATTACTTTATCAAACATAAATTCAGGTGATGAAATTACCGTTGATTACACAAAACATGATTGGATAAAAAAAACCGATGAAGAACTATTTATTTACATCTGAATCCGTCACAGAGGGGCATCCTGATAAAGTCGCCGATCTAATTTCAGATAATGTGGCAAATTATTTAATCGATCAAAATGAGAGTTATAGAGCTGCTATCGAGACAATGGTTTCATCGAATATGGTAACCATTGCTGGAGAAGTTAAAACGAGCTTAATTGATAACACTGACTCAATTGAACAATTAGTTAGACAAACGGTCAAAGATATCGGTTATGAACAAGAAAACTTTCATTGGAATACATTATCTTTTAAAAACTTAATTCATAATCAAAGTATTGACATCGCAAAAGGAACTGATAACTTCGGAGCTGGTGATCAAGGAATGATGTTTGGATATGCTTGTAATGAAAATGATTCATTTATGCCAAGTGCAATTTACTATAGCCATAAAATTACGAAAGCACTCTCAATTGCAAGACGTAATGGAGAAAACTGGATGGGTCCAGATGGAAAAGCGCAAGTAACAATCGAATACAGCAATGTGAACAAACCTATGAGAATATCAAACGTTATTTGCAGCACCCAACATAGTGAAGATTTAAAAGATAATCCTGCTGAAGTTCAAAAGAGAATAGAGCAAATTATCAAGCCAGAATTGGGTGATATGTGTGATAATAATACTATCTTTAAAGTAAACCCAACTGGTAATTTTGTAACAGGTGGACCAGATGGTGATACTGGAGTTACAGGAAGAAAAATCATTGTAGATACATACGGTGGCTATGCACCTCACGGTGGAGGAGCCTTTAGTGGAAAAGACTGCACAAAAGTCGATAGAAGTGGCGCATACATGGCACGATATCTAGCTAAAAATATTGTAGCTTCAGGAGTTTCACAAAATGCTACTATTCAACTTAGTTACGCTATAGGTGTTAAAGAGCCTGTATCACTTTATGTCTATTGTGACGGTAAAGTTAGGAATGATATATCAGATTGGATTTATCAAAATATTGATTTGACACCTTTAGGTATCATTAGAAAATTTAATCTATTTAAATTAGACCTAACTGAAACTACAAATTATGGTCATTTTGGTAAAAACCATCTTGCTTGGGAAAATACTGATATGGCAAATCAATTAAACTTTTAAGAGGAAAAATGAGATTACAAACAACTGAAACGAACAAATTAACTAGAACAAAAAATAAAGTGATAAATCAATCCAAAAAAATTGTTGAGTCTTTACCATATAAAATTAAAGACATTACATTAGCAAAATTAGGTAGAGATAAGATTGAGATTTCTGAAAAGGAAATGCCAGGCCTAATGGAATTAAGGAAAAAATATTCTAAATCTAAACCTCTCAATGGTTTTAGGCTTACAGGATCATTACATATGACTATAGAAACAGCAGTATTAATAGAAACCTTAAAAGATCTTGGTGCAGATATTAGATGGGCAAGTTGTAATATTTTTTCAACACAAGATGAAGCTGCAGCAGCAATTGCAAAAACTAAAACTCCAGTTTTTGCATGGAAAGGTGAAACCCTTGAAGAATATTGGGATTGTACACTACAAGCTTTAACATTTAAAAATAATTTAGGCCCAAATCTTATTGTTGATGATGGTGGCGACGCTACACTGCTCATTCATAAAGGATATGAATTAGAAAATTATTATAAAAAACACAAAAAACTTCCAAAAATAACTTCTACAATTGAAGAAGAAATTGTTATTGAAAAACTTTTAAGAAAAGTACATAAAAAAAATCCAAATCATTGGCATAGTATTGTGCCTGATATCATAGGAGTTTCAGAAGAAACAACAACAGGTGTAGCGCGTTTACAACAAATGATTGATGATGCAGTTTTACTCTTCCCTGCTTTTAATGTAAATGATTCAGCAACTAAATCTAAATTTGATAATTTGTATGGTTGTAGAGAATCTCTAGCAGATGGTATTAAGCGTTCCACTGAGGTTATGCTCGCTGGAAAAACTGTAGTTGTGTGCGGATATGGTGATGTAGGTAAAGGATCTGCTCAATCTATGAAGTCTTATGGGTGTAAAGTGATTGTCACAGAAATTGATCCAATATGTGCACTTCAAGCAGCAATGGAAGGTTTTGAAGTAAGAAAATTAGAAGATGTATTACATAGAGGTAATATTTTTGTAACAACAACTGGAAATAAAGATATTATAACCCTTAAACATATGAAAAAAATGAAAGATCAAGCAATTGTTTGTAATATTGGTCATTTTGATAATGAAATTCAAGTTGATGCTTTAAATAATTCCAATGCAAAAAAAGAACAAATTAAGCCCCAGCTTGATAGATACACTTTTAAAAATGGGAAGCAAATTTTCATTCTTGCCGAAGGTCGTTTGGTAAATCTTGGGTGTGCAACTGGACATGCAAGTTTTGTAATGTCGACTTCATTTTCTAACCAAGTATTGGCCCAGGTATTTTTAGCTAAAGAGAAACCAAAAACCGGGTTGTATGACTTACCAAGAAATCTCGATGAAGAAGTTGCAAAGTTGCACTTAAAGCATCTTGATGCGGATTTAACAAAATTAACAAAATCTCAAGCTGAATATATTGGTGTTAGTATAAATGGACCATTCAAAAAAGATGATTATAGGTATTAATGTCTAAACAACCAGAATTTGATGTAGCAATAATTGGTGCTGGTGTTGTAGGATTATCAATTGCCCATTTTTTATCGAAAACCCAATTGAGTGTACTTGTTCTTGATTCTGAAGATAATTTTGGAAGAGTTACTTCAAGCAGAAACAGTGAAGTTATACATTCTGGAATCTTTAATCCTACTAATAGCTTAAAATATCAATTATGCCGAAGAGGTAATGAGTTGATTTATAAATTTTGTGATGCAAATAAAATTTGGTATAAAAATTGCGGTAAAATTATTGTATCAAAAGAGGAAGAAATTGACAATTTCAACACATTTACTGAAACACTATCAAGAAAAAAAATTGAATATGATATTTTAACATCTGATCAATCATCTAAAATGGAAAATCACATAATTTCAGATAAGTCCATTTATATTGATTCTGCTGGGGTAATTGATTCACATGACTATATGAATCATTTATTTAGAATTGCATCAAATAATTGCACATTTATTTTCGAGAGCAAGGCTAATGAAATAAAAAAAATGCATGATAGGTATCAATTAAGAATTCAAAGAAAAAATAAAGAAATTGAGACAATTAATGCTTCAAGTATTATTAATTGCGCAGGACTAAATAGCTACAACATTGCAAAAAAAATAATGGATGAAAGTCTTGAACTACCAACCTTAAAATTTTTTAAAGGCTCCTACTTCGCTTTATCATCAAAATGGAGAAATAAATTTAATAGATTAGTTTACTCTCTTCCGCAACCAGATGACTCATTAGGAATTCATATAAGTTTTGATGCAACAGGTAGGACAAAAATTGGTCCTGACTACGAGAAGATTGAAGAAAATAATTTTAATTATAATGTTAATGAACATGCTCACACAAAATTTTTTGACAGCGCAAAAAACTATATAAAAAATCTACAGTTTAATGATTTAACTCCTGATTATTCAGGTATAAGACCAAAACTTTTTTTTACAAGTGATAATTATTCGGAGTTTTATATAAAGAATGAAAGCAAGAATGGTTTTCCAAATTTAATTAATTTGATAGGTATTGACTCTCCAGGTCTTACTGCTTCATTAGCTATTGGAGAATTGGTTTTTGAAACTATGATTCCGAAAATGAATCTTTAAGTTGTGAAAAGTTTGAATATATTTTGTCATCATAATCTAATAATGAATCATCTTCATTAATTTTTTCAATCATTTCGTTGAGACCCATTTCAATATCATATTTTTTTTCAAATCCTAGTTGTGTTGTAATTTTATTAAATGAAACTTTATAATTTCTTTTATCAACATCCTCATCAACTGTATTATATTCAGAATCAGGAAATTTTGCTGATATTTTATCTCCAATTTGATCAATAGTAAAATTCATATCATCTGAACCAACATTAAATATTTGCTTGTGAGTAACTTTTCTTTCTGATTCAATAGCCAGTTTAAATGCTCTTGCTACATCATAACAGTGAACAAATGGCCTCCATTGATCGCCTCCAAAAACACTAAATTTCTTATCTTTTAAAGCTCTAATTAAGAGGGTATTTACAACTAAATCATATCTCATTCTCGGTGAAAAACCAAATACTGTTGAAAGCCTTAATATTGTAGGACTAGTAATTTTACTATTATCTAAAATATAGTTTTCTGAATATATTCTAGTCCTCGCATATAAAGACACAGGATTTAATGGAGAGTCTTCTTTTAAATATCCTGACGTGCTTGCTCCATAAACACTACAACTTGATGCAAAAATTAATTTTTCAACCTCATAAAAATTACATATTTCTGTTAAAATTTTTGAACTTTCATAATTTAGATTAAGTGTTTCCTCAGCATCTATACTGCTAGCTGGGTCTCCAACAATAGCTGCAAGTGCAACCACATATCTATTATTTTTAACTGCTTTTACTAAATCTTTAATATTTGCAACATCACCTTCGATTATAGTTAATTTCGGATGATTTATTATTTGGTTAATAGAACTTTTACCAAATGTAAAATTATCTAAAATTGTTACATTATAGTCATCATCTAAAAGCATTTGAACTAAATGAATACCAATATATCCAGCTCCGCCAGTAACTAATATATTTTTTGACTTTTCAGAATCTACTTTATGTAATAGCGTATCTTCAATTTCCCTTACTTGATCCATACTTGAAAGAGACAAGGGGATATCTTGTTTTAAAGAATGTTCAATAGTCAAAAATGAGACACTTAAATTAATAACTTCTCTCAAAAAACTCTTTTTCAAGAAAAGATTGTCATCAAAAACTCCAGAATATATTACAATCTCAATATCTTTTTCTTTGATAATTTTTTTTAGATCAGCTGTAGTACCAATTACGTTGTAATTAAAAATCTTTTTTCCTTTATCATACTTGTCATCCAAAATTCCAATAATGTTATATGAATTTCTATTATGAGGATTTTTTAAAAACTCATTAGTTTTTTTATTGATACCCACAATAATAGTCTTCTTGGTTCCTAATAAAATATCTTCTCTTTCTTTAATAAATCTTCTTAAAAGCCTTACACTTGCTGCAAAAAAACTGAATAGAAGATAAAAAAGGATTAATGCTTTGTAATTAATCTCTAAGCTAAAGACAAAAGAAAAAATGGTTAAAATTAGAAAAGATATAAAAACATTTGATGCTAACCTGAAAACTTCACTTAAACTTGCATATGCCCAAATTGAAGCATAATTCTTTGTTATATATGAGGAAATGATATAACCCAAAACAAAAAGGCTAAACATAGAGATAATATCAATAGAATTGTTTCCAATGAATTTAAAACTATATAAGAAAGCGTAAGAAATTATTAGCGAAAATAAAGAAATTGCAATATCAATTAAAAATTTAATAATTGGCTTTATTTTTTCATTCATATTTTCAATTCTCATCTTTGACATTGTTTAATAATTTTTTCTGTTTTATCGCAAATTTCATAAATGTCATCTTCATTGATAGTTGGATGAACAAGAAACATTAGGGATGTTTCACCAAGCTCTTTAGCAACTTTTAATAAAGGTTTCTGATCAGAAAATACTTTGTCAAATGCTTTTTCTTTATAAATCTCACTACAACTTCCACTATAACAAGCAATTCCCTCATCATTTAGTGAATTCATAATGAAATCTCTATCTTTATCTGATTTCAACTTTTCAGGTTCAGTAAAAACATAATATTTATAATATGCGTGCTTTATATGCGATGGCGGTAAAGTAATTCTTAATCCATTTAAATGTTTAAAAGCGTCATTAAAAATATTAGATAAGTGAGTCCTTCTATCAATCCATGAATTTAATTTTTTAAGTTGAAGACGTCCAATTCCTGACTGAATTTCTGTCATCCTAGCATTTGTACCATGATCTTCATGTAACCATCTAAAACCAGGAGGATGATCTTTATTATAAACTGTATCATAATTTTTACCATGATCCTTGAAGGACCATACAGCTGACCAATAGTTTTTATTATTTGTAGTAACCATCCCTCCCTCGCCTGCAGTTGTCATTATTTTATCCTGACAAAAAGACCATGCATTTACATCTCCAAATGATCCAACAGACTGACCTTTATATTTAGCACCATGAGCTTGAGCACAATCCTCAATTAAAAATAAATTATGTAAACTACAAATTTCTTGAATTTTATCCATTTCGCATGGCCAACCAGCTAAATGAATTGCCATAATTGCTTTTGTTTTAGGTGTAATTGCAGCTTCAATTAATTTTGGGTCCATGTTTTGAGTGTTTCTATCAATATCGATAAAAACTGGTTTTGCTCCAAGATGCATTATACTAAAAGCGCTCGCAACAAAAGTTCTTGGGCTCATTATAACTTCATCGCCTTTAGAAATTCCAAGTGCATGCGCTGCAAGGATTAATGCATTTGTTCCATTATCTACCGCAACAGAATGATTAACACCAACATACTCAGAAAATTCTTTTTCAAATTCTCTACCTTCATTCCCGGTCCAATAGTTGATTTTCCCAGAGCGCAAAATCTCTTCAGCTTTTTTAATATCGTCGCTTTCGAAATATGGCCAACTATTCATATAATTCCTTGATTAGTTTAGCAGGAGACCCAGCAAAAAAAGAATTCTTTGGTATATCGCAAGTGACAAAACTATTAGCACCTACAATTGAATTTTCACCAATTTTTATACCTGGCATTATTGTGGTATGTGAACCAATTCGAACATTACGACCTATATAAACCTTGCCTTTTTTTTGGTCAATAGAAGAATAAGAATAAACTGAACAATGAGAACCAAACTGTGCATATTCTTCAATTTCTATTTCATATAAAGCATTTAAATATGAAAATGCGCCAATATCAGTAAATTTTCCTAATTTTAAATTTTTAGGATGATGAACCATCCATCCGTACTTGGTAGGCTTTCCATGTTGTATCTTAGGAAGAGCCCAATCAGAAAATCTTTTTTTATCCGGTTTTATTACCTTCACTTATCCTCGAAATTTAAAGTCTTTATCAAATCCGTCAAAATTTACATCTTTATTTTGAAAAACCTTTATTATAGTTTTTAATATAATCTTTATATCAAGTACAGTATTTGCATTTTTGATATACCATAAGTCTAAATTGAATTTTTCTTCCCAGGTTAAATTATTTCTCCCATTTATTTGAGACCAACCGGTAATTCCTGGCTTGACTGTAAACCTTAACTTTTGCTCCTTATTATATAAAGACTTGTATTCATATAACAAAGGTCTGGGGCCAACAAAGCTCATGTCTCTTTTTAATACGTTTATTAGTGACGGCAATTCGTCTAAGCTGTATTTGCGCAAAAATAATCCAAATCTAGTTGTCCTTTTCTTATCATCATTTAGTGATAACTTGTTCATATCTCCGGCTATCATTGTTCTAAATTTAATTATATAAAATGCCTTTTGATTAAATCCTCCTCTCTTTTGAAAAAAAAAGATTGGCCATCCATCTATGGCTAAAATTATAAATGATATAAAAATTATAATTGGTGAAAAAATAACTAAAAGAATTAAAGATAGAGTGATATCAAAAAAAGATTTAGAAATATTATACATTAGTTTAATTTGTGACAATATTATTAATAAATAAATATATTTATTCTATGATTATACTATTTTCAGCTAACTCATTTGAACACCTATATAAATTAAGAATTAAAATCTTAAAAAATTTTCAAAAACAAGGGTTTGAAGTTTATGCTGTTGCAAAAGATGATGAATTCAAAACAAAAATTACTGAACTTGGCATTAAAGTTATCACAATAAATATTAATCCTCATAGTAAGAACTTTCTAAAAGATATAGGCTTGTTAGTTTGTTATTACAAAATTTTTAAAAAAATAAAGCCTGACATACTTTATAATTCAACTATAAAACCAAATATTTATGGTAGTATGGTTTCAGGATTACTAAAAATTAAAACAATAAATAATATTTCAGGATTAGGCACTGGATTTTTAAAATCAAAACTTCTAAAAAGATTAATAATTATTTTATATAGATTTTCTAATAAAAACGTTTACAAAATCTATTTTCAAAATAAAGAAGATATGATTTTTTTTGAAAAAGAAAAAATTTCTAAAAAAAATCAACAAACTTTAATTCCAGGATCTGGAGTTGATACCAATTTTTTCAAAAGAAAAACAGAATTTTCCCCAAACAAAAAAACAAATTTTATTTTTATTGGAAGAATTCTAAAAGAAAAAGGAATTTTAGAACTTATTAGCGCCTTCAATAAATTTCAAAAAAACAATCCTTCCAAATTAACAATAATTGGGAGTTACGATCCAGAAAATCCATCAAGTGTAAATATTAAAAAATTTATCGACGACGTCGACTTAGATCAGTCAATAAAATATTTAGGTGTTAAAAAAAATATTATTGACTATCTAGAAAATTCAGATTGCTTAATTTTACCTTCATATAGAGAGGGCTTATCAAATGTTTTACTTGAAGCAATGAGCATGAAACTACCTGTTCTAGCTTCAAATGTACCTGGATGTAAAGACCTGATTATTAATAACAATGGATTTTTGTTTGAACCAAAAAGTGTAGAATCTATTTATAATGCATTGAAAAAATTTGCTTCTCTTTCGAAGAGAGAAATTATAGATATGGGCAAAAATGGAAGGGAGTTGGTAGAAAAAAAATATGATGTTAGATTATTATTAAAAATATACCAAAACGATATTATTTAGTATCAATTATTACGTTTAACCACTGCTTTAAAATTTTATTTTTTTCAAAATCACTAATTATTTTTAAACGAGCATTTTTACCTAACTTAAGCCTTGTTTTTCTACTTTTATATAGTTTTAACATAGAGCTTGCAAGTCGGTCAATATTATTTGATTGAACTATCAATCCTGTTTCATTATTAATAATAATTTCATTGATGCCTTCATAATCTGTAGAAATGCACGCTGACTCAAGACTCATTGCTTCAAGTAAAGCGTTAGACATTCCCTCATAAATTGATGAAAGAACAAATATATTATTATTACAATAATAATTGTTTACATTTTTTTTAGCACCTTTAAAGACAACTTTATCTTCTAAATTATTTTTTTCAATAAAATGTAGTAGCTTTTTGTACAATTCATTGGACTCTATTCCACCAACTATAATTAGCTTTGATTGGTTGTTTAATGAATGATGAATCTTATTGAATGACTTTAATAGTAATAAATGGTTTTTTTCGAACTTTATAGTCCCTACGTTCAAAAAATTAATAATATCTTTTTTTTCGTTCAAAGGTGAAATGTCAATAGGATTATATATGGTTTTTATATTCAACCTTTTAAATCTTTTTCTTGCCCAATTTTTAACAAATGCAGTTTGAACAACTAATAAATTGCTAAATCTATAAAAAAGGATTGCTGCGACTTTTAATTGAAAATTAATCTTTGTGGGATTTGTTCTAATTGAAATTATATGCCTTGCACTTTTTATTCTTAAAAATTTATTTGCTATTATTGTTTGAACGTTTGTTGAATCGCCAAAAGAAATGATCACATCTGGATTTAATTCATTTAATTTATCTTTGATTAATTTCATTCTTTTTAATGTTGGGAAAAAAATTCGAAAAATATTATAAGAATTTAGTCGGTAATAACCTAGATAATGAACTTTTACTTTACTATTAATATAATAGGCTGAATCACCCTGATAACCTGAAATAATGCTAACATCTAAACCTTCTTGAACCAAATCATTTGAAACTTTAGTTAAAACTCTTTCTGCACCACCCTGCCCCAATCCACTAATTACAAATGCAACTCTAATTTTTTTATTAAGTTTTTTTCTTTCGAAACTTAATAGGGATTGGTATAAATATAATATTGTGAATAAGTCAAAAATGCAACTTACAATGGTAAAAAATAAAATACTGCTAATGAACGATTCGTATACATAATAGCCAAACATTAAAGCAAAAGCTCTAAAAATAAACTGTAAAATTTCAATTTTTAATTGAATTTTTTGCAGTTTAAGAATATTAAATAACATCATAGATGGTGGTTTTATAAAAGAGAAAAAACACCAAAGCACTAAAATCTGAGCTAATGTTCCAGACTGCACCCATTGCGCACCGAGAAAAAAACTAAAAATAGTTGGTGCAAATAATAATATTAAAAATAGTGGCAGAAGATATATTTTTATCAACCCAAAAGTGGTAGAGGTATAAAGATCTAAAATACTCTTTTTTTCTTGATGTAAAGATGATGCCTTTTGATAAAAAACATTTTGAGTTGAAGATGCGATTAACTCTGTTGGCTGTTTTAAGAGTCGAATGCTCATTCCATAAAATCCAGCAATTTCTAATGAATAAAAGTAGCCTAAAAATATGATTGGCATTCCCTGTGATAATGTGTTAGCTAAGATTGAGGGTAATTGAAACTTAGGAAATAATATATGTTTTTTAAAGTTTTGTAATACAAGATGAAAGCTTATTCTTTTTCTGAAAGATTGAAAAAAAGAACGATTAAATATGAAAAGAAATAATGTGCTTAAAATATCTGAAAAAACTTTACCATAAACTAGTCCTCCAGCTAGACTAAATGTTACTTTACTGAAAACTTGTACTATGGAAGTTAATAGTGAGTTAAAAGATTTAATCGTAGCAGTTGAAAAAAAATTTTCTTTCCTAATAGCTACTTGTTCAATTGGTTGAAAAAAACCTAATTGAACGACCCTGAGTGAAATTAAAAACAACATGCCAGAGCTGATAAAATTAATATTAAAAAAACCATCCAATATTAAAAGCAATGCTAATAAGAATGCGCTAAAAATTGAAGCTAGAAAAATAGAGCCAACAAATAGATTTAAAGCATTAGTATTTGATTTAGGAAGAATAATAGAACGGTCATAAAGAAAATTTGATACTAATCCAAAAATACCTGCTAATGTTATGAATGTAGAGTATGTACCAAAATCTTCAGGTAAGTACAATCTTGAAAGTATTGGAATGGTTAGAAAAGCTATTAATTGAGCAAAAAATGAACCCAAAACTAATGTTGAAATATTTTTAATGTATTCTGAAGAAAATATTTTGTCTATTATTTTCATAACCAATAAGAGAAATATATTATTTGGTATAAGAATAATATAATAAACATTATATAGCGAAATTGAGTTGCTAAATGATTTATAGATATTATAAATAAAGGAAAAGATACTGCTACAAATCTAGATCCGTAAAATTGGAATACACTAGAAAAAAAGAATAAAGAACCCATTGATGCAGCGTATGCAAGGTAATCGATATTTTTTTTAATCAAATCATTCTTTGGTAAAATAACTATCATGGTACTGAAAAAAAGCCATGGTAAACTAAAAAATATTGAACTATAAATGGGATTTGTAATATATATTGTCCTATCTTTAGCTCCTCCAAAGAAATCAAGAATTGGTAAAAAAGCAACATTTAAAAAAAACATTATAAATACTGGAAGAATTAAAGAGAACTGTAAATATTTTTGGTCATTATTTAAGAATTTTTTAAAAATTGATAAAATTAAAAAAATTGTAACTAACAATAATGTTGCTGTATGTATTAGAGTTGCGCAAACTATTAAAGATATTTGTAGTAATAATTTTCTTCGTAATAAATGAGCAATTAGTAATAAACAAAAAGATACTCCTATTCTGACTTGAGAGATAATCAAATCAATAAAGATTGGGTTAAACAATAATATAAAGGATAAAAGAGGATTAACATTTTTTATTGTAAAAAAAGTGTATATTGCTAAACAAATAAAAGAAATAAACGTTAATCCAGATTCAATATCATAAAAATAAAGAGGAAGAATTCTTAAAATATTAGTCCATAGTAATTCGCTAAAAAGCAGAAAAATTCCAAAAGATTCACTTTGATTAGATCCAAACGTGAATATTTGAGCGACTCTTGATTTGTAAACTTCAAAATCATGAAAATATTTAATATCGTGCCATGGAATTAAGTAAATGAAAACATATGACAACAAAATTGCTAAAGAAGAGTGAAAAAAAAATTTTTTAATATGGTTATTGTCACTCATTTATTTGATTGAAATTTTATTTTTTAGAAGAAGAAACGGCTCTACCTTCCAATTTTTCCCAATCTCTTTCGGGTCGAACATTAAGATTTGTCTGCCATGCACCTTTTAGGACTTGCATATCAACTCCAATTTCTTCTCCGAAAGAAATAAAAGCTTGAATATCTTTAGGAAAGCAGCTACCGCCAAAACCAAATTTACCATCTGGGCCAGGAACATTAAGATGAGAATGGCCGACTCTTCCATCTAATACAAAACCTTCAATAGCCTCGTCCCAGTTTGCATCTACTTTTTTTGCAACTTCAAACATTTCGTTCAAAAAAGAAACCTTGGTCGCAAAAAACAAATTATTCATATATTTGATCAACTCAGCTGTTTGAAATGAAGTTTGGATTACAGGTAAATGCCCCCCGAATCTGTCCTTATATAAATTAGCTACTTTAGATGTATTTTCATTATGACCACCTAAAATAATTCGACTCTGATTTAAAAAATCAAATGTGGCAGATCTCTCAGTTAAAAACTCAGGGTTGAAAACAAATCTCAAAGAAGGAAAATTATTAACAAATTTTTCAGTTGTACCAGGGGTGACAGTAGATCTTAATAATATTATATTTTTTTCATTTTTGTTTACTGATTCTATTTCCTTTACTAATGATTCAACAATGCTTAAATCAATATTTCCTGAACTTCTTGCAGGTGTAGGAACAGATATAAAAATGAAGTCAGATTCATTTACTGTTTCATCGAAAGAATTCAGAGATCTTGAAGGATCCTTATCATAAATTTTTATTTGAGCATTGTACCCACATGCATCAGAAAAGCCATGTGCAACAGCTGAACCAACAAATCCTTTACCAATGACACCAATTTTTGGATTTAATTTATTAGTTTTCATAATTAAATATCTCCCTTCTTAAGAATCTCTTCTCTTATTTTTGTTGCTGAAATTTTTCCTATTTTTGATGGTGGTTTATGCTCGATAACATCGTATCCAACTCCTCTTCCATAATTAATAGATTCAATATCTGGAATAATTTTCACAACAACCTTTTTTTGTTGAATTAAATCCTTTAATTCTTTTTCAATATTTTTTTTGACCTCTTTGGGATCATAAGGATTTTTATCGTTTATTCCCACTTCCCTTACACATATTAATACCCTTTTTCCTAAATCAAGCCTTTGATCTATTAACCAACGGTGGCCTTCATGCCATGGTTGCCATCTTCCTATAAACATCGAGTATTTCATTAGTACATTCCTTTACATTTTTTTCGCCAGTATTTAATGATAAACTGGGTTTTGCTGGTATTTCATAATCTTTTGCAAAAAACTTTTCTCGCCCACGAATTTTTGACGTGTGGAGATAAACTTCAATAAATTTAAATTCTTGTTTTAATTCATCTCTCAAAAAAGCATAAGGAGCAACGATAGAAACAATGCACGTATAATTTTTATTACTTAAAAATCTAATAATTGATATTGCAGTTGATATATTATTTATTCTGCCCTGTTTTGAGTAATCCTGGTTTTTATTTATTGCTCTTAAATCGTCTCCGTCAAGATGAATGATGTTATTAACTTCTTTTAGATTTTCAATAATTTTTTTTGCTAATGTTGTTTTACCACTTCCAGGCTGACCTGTTAACCAAATAATCATATTCTTACTAAGCTATTTCTATTATTGATAAACAAAATTGATAGAACAATAAGATTAACGACAAGCAAACTATTAATAAGATTAGCTGCAAAGCTACCATCTTGTGTTGTTCTAAATGTTAAAGGAGCATCTAGAAGAAAGAATGAAGTCGTATTATCTTTTTCATTTATTTTTGCTAATTCCAGCTGGTCAGAAAGAGTAAAATATAATTGATTGTAAAGAGTAATATCTTTTTGAAGTCGTTGCTTTTGTAAAGTTAGCGTTGGTGAATTTTGTATTTGCTTATTTTCTTGTGAAAACCTAAGCATAGCATCTTCGGATTCTTTTAAACTTTTAGTCACTTCAGTCAATCTTTGAGAAATAAATTGTCTTTTTTCATTAGCCTTAATGTTTACAACGTTACTTGAATAAGTAATAATTGAATTATAAACATTTTCTATGATTTGTTTTCCTAATTGAGAATCATGCTCGATATTGATCGAAATTGTATTCATTAAAGATCTTCTGTCTTCTGAAAAATTAAGGGAATTTTTTAATATAGATGCTGAATAGATTTCTTTTTTTTCATTACTAGATAATCCCCTATTAAAACCTAAATTAAAGTTAGCTCGCTTTAGAATGGTTATAGGATTTAATGTTAAAAAATTATTATAATCAGAGCCCCATTTCTCTACAAGGGTTAATTCTTTATTGTCAATTATATATTTTTTGTTTACGATATCTTGAAGAAAAATTTCAGAAGAAAGGTAGTTTTGAATGGAAAATGATAGACTAGTATAACCTAATCCTCCTCCAAGCATTCCAGCTGGTAACATACTTAAAAAAGAAGTTTGAGGCGCTTCATTATAATTTGTATAAAATGAAACTTTGGATTGATAGACTGTAGGCTTCAACAAAAAATAAATGAAAAAAATCAAAGCAAAAAAAAGATTAATTCTTAAAATAGTTTTAAAGTAAATATTAAAAAAAGATTTAATTCCATCTATTTTTATTTCATTATCTGCAAATATAGGTTTTAGCAAAATTTTTCCTTTTGAGTCATTAACCATATTTTTTATTAAACTTAAATTTATGGTTTGATAAAAGTAGTTAGAATTTTAATGTAAATAAAGCATAAATTATACTATTTATTAAGGGCCCATAGCTCAATTGGTTAGAGCAACGGACTCATAATCCGCAGGTTCGGGGTTCAAGTCCCTGTGGGCCCACAAATGAGCAGTCATTCTTATATATCAAATTCTAGAAATAAAAATATTTTTATTAGTGTTAATGGTGAACTATTTCATAGAAGTGAAGCAAAAATATCTGTTTTTGACAGCGGTTTTTTATTAGGAGATGGCGTCTGGGAAGGAATGAGACTGCATCAATCTAAATTAGTATTTATTGAAGAACATTTAGATAGATTATTTTCTAGTGCAAAGGGAATTTCTTTAAATATTCCTTTTTCTAAACAATACATTGTTGACGAAATATATAAAGTTTTAGATAAAAATAAAATGGATGATGATATACATATTAGGTTAGTTATATCCAGAGGTAATAAAATTACCCCCTATCAAAATCCTAATGCTAATGAGGGTCCAATAAATATTGTGATTATTCCGGAATATAAAAAAACGGACCCAAAAACTTATTCAAATGGCTTATCTATTGGTAGAGTTCCAAATATAAGGCCAAATGAAAGTATTTTAAGTCCTCACTTTAATACTTTGAGCAAACTCAACTGTATATTAGCAAGTATTGAAGCGAATAAGCTTGGGTACGATGAAGGAATTATGAATGATTTAAACGGTAATATTAGTACATGTAATTCTACAAACTTATTTTTTATAAAAAATGGTGAGGTGTTAACCTCTTCAGGAAAATATTGTTTAAAAGGAATCACAAGAAGTAAAGCCATTCTAGTATGCAATAAAAATAATATCAAATGCTCAGAAACTGATTTTACATTTGAAGATATTTATAATTGCGATGAAGCATTTTTGACAGGTACATTTGCGGGAATCATACCAGTTTCAATATTAGAAAATAGAAAGTTAAAATCAACAAATAGTGATTCTTTAGTTAACAAAATAAGAAATTATTATAACAAAGAAATTCAAATGTATTTAGGATAAAATGAGAATTGCTTGTTGGTCAGGTCCCAGAAATATCTCTACTGCTATTATGAGATCATGGTCTTCAAGAAAAGATACTTACGTAATTGATGAGCCATTTTATGCCTACTATTTGAATGAAACACAATATAAACACCCAATGTATAATGAGATTTTAAATCAATATTCTATTGATTATAATGAAATTGTAAATCTTCTTACAGGAAGAATACCAAAAAATAAGAAAATTTTTTATCAAAAACATATGGCTCATCATATCTTTGAATTAAATAATATTGATTGGATCAAAAAATGCAAAAACTGCATTTTAATTAGGCATCCAAAGGAAGTTATTGCATCTTACAAAGATAAGAATCAAATAAAAAGTGTTTTAGACCTTGGATATTATCAACAGTGTGAAATTATTAAACTATTAAAAAAAACAAACGAGTCATATATAATTATTGAATCGTCAGACCTACTTAAAAATCCAAATAAAGCTTTAAATGATTGGTGTAAAAAATTAAATATAGATTTTGATACGTCAATGCTTCAATGGGAAAAAGGTAAACATCCAAATGATGGGATATGGTGGAAACATTGGTATGATAACGTTATTGGTACTACAGGATTTCAAGAATTTGAAGAAAAAGATATAACTATTGAGAATCAATATGATTCTATTTATAATGACTCAATGAGATATTACAAATATTTACAAGATTTTAAGTTATGAATATATTATTAAAGTTATGGAACCAACCAAAATGGATAAAATGGTTAATATACTTTTTTTCAATATATATTTTATTTATGATTAAAGAAGCATTTGCAATTGTACTTTGGTTTCTTTTTTGCATTATTCTCTACTTTGTGATTTTCGCAAAAAATATTTTTACAACAAGGACTTATTATGAAAAAAATAATTTTTAGTCTAATTATTTCAAGTTTAATATTTAGTCAAGATAATAGACCTCATGGTTCACAGTATAACCTACCAGAACTTACTCGTAATAATTACTTAATTGGAAACTTAAATCAAAATCGCTCATCTTATAAAGTATCTTTTTACGACATTAATATTGATTTTGATTTGGATAATAAGTTTATAAATGGTTTTGTTAAAATTAAAGCTAAGAGCTTAAAAGATTTAAATCGCCTTCAAGTGGACTTAGCTGAAAACTTAAGTATTATCAAAATTACCCACGAAAATAAAGACCTTTATTTTGAAAGAGAACTTGATGCAGTTTTGGTTGAATTTCCTTATGAAATTCCAAAAGACAATATATTTGAGTTTTCTATTTTCTATAAAGGTTCTCCACAAAATGCTGATAATCCACCCTGGGCAGGAGGTTTTACATGGGCAAAAGATAAAGACGGTCGTGATTGGGTTGCAGTTTCATGCGAAGGAGAAGGTGCTAGGATTTGGTGGCCAAATAAAGATCATATAACTGCTGAAGGTGACAGTGTTAGGATGACATATACTGTTCCTTCCGATATGGTTGCTGTTGGTAATGGTAAATTAATAAGTGTTAAAAATAAAAATAATAGAACTACTTATGAATGGTTCGTTACAAACCCAATTAATAATTACAATATTTCTGTTCAAATTGGCAATTACGTTGCTGTGCAAGATACATTTATAAAAGATAATAAAGTTCATTTAATGAACCATTATGTTTTAGACTATAACACAGAATTGGCAAAAAACTATTTCCCAATGTCTAAAGAAGTAATAAGATTTTACGAAAAATACTTTGGAGATTATCAATGGTATGATGATGGGTATAAATTGATTGAGGTTCCATATTTAGGTATGGAACATCAGTCTGCTGTAACATACGGAAATGGCTTTAGCATCTACAATGGTGTTAGAAGTAAAAGTTGGCCAATGTACGGAGTAATGGATCCCCTTATAATTCATGAAACTGGACATGAGTGGTTTGGAAACAGTGTTACAGCATCTGATCCCACGCATATTTGGATTCACGAAGGACTACAGGTCTATTCTGAAGCAATATATTTTGAAGATAAATTTAAAAGCTATGAAATTGGGGTTCATTATTTAAATAGTATTAAAGGTCGCATTGTTAATGAAATTCCTATCGTTGGAAATGAAAATGAGAATCATTGGGCTCTTCACGGTGATACATACATGAAAGGAGCTTGGGTAATGCACACCCTTAGAAGCGTTATAGACGATGATGAAAAATGGTTTTTAATTTTAAAAGAATTTATGACTGAAAATGCTAAAGGCTTTGCTGACACCAAAGATTTTTTTAGAAAAGTTAATGATATAATGGGTGAGGACTATTGGTATTTTGCAGAACAATATTTTTATACACCAAATCAACCTCAATTAGAATACTATCAAACAGATTCTAAATTTTTTTACCGATGGAATAACGTAAATGATAATTTTATTATGCCAGTTGATTTACTTATTAATGGAAAAGAAGTAAGGGTCTCTCCTGCAAAGACATATAAATCATTCGAAATAAGTAAACATTCTCAAATTGAAGTGATGGATTGGAAATTTTATGTTCAACCTGAAAAAATTAAAAGTAAATAATTTAGTTTTTTTATTTAGTATAATATTTCTTATAAACGGACCTTTAAAAGGACAGGATTTAAAATTAGCGACTGAATTTCGTTATGTTAAAAATGATAAAAGTGCTTGGTTCACTAATTATAATAATTTTGGTTTGCCAAACGAAAATTTTTCGTCCAGGATTACCTTTCAGACTTCAAAAAAGTCTTTTTTTTTAAATTTTGATACATTGATAATTAACCAAAATCTCAACATTCTTGAAAGTTTCATAAAAATTGATACAAAATTTATTGATTATAAAATTGGTAAGTATTACCGCGATTTTAGTAACTACCTTAATGATTACCTCAGTTCTGGTCATATGCTTATAAGTAATAATGCTCAGCCAATGCCAAAAATAGGTGTATTAAAAAATATTGTTCTTTATAAAAGAAAAAAATATGAATTTGATTTTGGTTTATCTCATGCAATGTTGGACAAAAACGATTATTACTCAAAGAATCCTTTTCTTCACGAAAAATTTATTTATTTTAAAGTACCTATGAATGAAAATAGTTTCTTTCAAATTGGTTTTGTTCATGAAGCAATTTGGGGTGGAGAAACTGTAATTGATGGAGAATCAACTGGATCAACTTTAAAAGACTTTTTAAAAGTATTTATTTCTTCAGATGGACCAAAAATTGATGGTTCAAAACATGCTAATGCTCTTGGAAATCACCTTGGCATATGGGATTTTGTTTATATTAATAATAATAGAATAAATAGTTACAAAATATATTATCAACATATCTTTGAGGATACAAGCGGGCTTAGGTTTCACAACGGGACAGATGGTTTATGGGGTTTCGAAATCAGTAATAATCTTAATAATTTCAATATACTTATTGAACTACTTACAACAACAAATCAGGATCTAAATTCCGATTACCTGAGAGAGGGTTACTATAATCATTCAACCTACGCAAAGGGCTGGAGTTATAAGAATTTTATAATTGGTAATCCTCATATAAATAATTTGACAATTATTCCTTTAGATGTAATTCACGTAGGCATTGAAAAGGAATTTAAAAACAATTTTAAATTGCAAGTCTTAACCTCGAGAAGGATTGATAAAAGTGATTCAATTATATATGATTTTATTTTTAAGAAAAAAATAAAAGATGAATTTGAAATTAAACTAGGTTTATCAAGTGCTAATGTAAAAGATATTTTATCCTTCGCAGTTAATTGGCAACTGGATTAACAAAATTTTTTTCAATATGATCACAAAGAATATGTCCAATCAAAATATGCATTTCTTGAATTCTTTGTGTATCATTTGAAGGTACTTTTATACTAATATCTGCATATTTATCGACATCTCCTGTACTTTCTCCAGTTAAAGAGATAACAGAAATATTTTTTTTTGAAGCGTATTCAGCTGCTCGTACAATATTTTCTGAATTTCCACTGGTTGATAAAGAGACTAAGGTATCATTTTCATTTCCAAGAGCCATTAATTGTCTTCTAAAAATATTTTTGTAATCATCGTCATTGCTCCAAGCAGTAATAAATGATGTATCTGTATTTAAACAAATGGATGCAAATGGATTAATTTTCTTTGCATACATTCCACCTGTAAGTTCTGCAGATAGATGGTTAGCTTGAGATGCACTTCCGCCATTTCCAATCCAAAATATTTTAGAATTATTTTGTTGATTTTTTAAAAGTATTTTTGAGGCCAAATCAATATCATTTAAAAGCTCTGGACCAAAGGATTCCAGTATTTTTTTATGTAATTCTATAGCTAATGAAATATTTTTCATAACATATAAGATAATCAATTATTCATTTTCAAGCCACTGTTGAAAAACTATTACTTGCCAAAGGTGTGCATGCCAATCATTTTTTTCTGTTAAATGTTCATTCAATTTTTCTTCAACATCCAAATAATCAATGAGTCCTTGATTTTTTAACTTTGTTGGTTCCAATAAATCACAACACCAATCCTTTAATTCACCTGATATCCAACTAGATATAGGTACTCCAAAACCCATTTTGGGTCTTTCAATTAATTCATTTGGTAAATATCGATTTAAAGATTTTTTTAAAAAACTTTTTGGTACACTCGTACATTTTATCAATTCAGGAAGAGATAATGAAAACTCAACAACATCTTTATCAAGTAAAGGCACTCTAGTTTCTAAACTGTTTGACATGGCTGCCCGATCGACTTTTACTAAAATATCATCAGGTAAATAACTTAATGCATCAAAAGACATCATGTGCGACTTATAACTCTCCTCTGGAGAATTTAAATAATTTTTCTCACCGAAAGATTTATCTATTTTATTATTGCCTAATACAAAATTATTGGGTTCAGTCCATTTTGAGATTAAATATTTATATAATTGCACGTCTGATGAACATTCAAGCAGATATCGAGATTTTTTAACAAGTCGACCTAGTGATTTGCTTTCTCTATTAAATTCTTTAATTATAAATGATAGCCAAAATAAAGTGATATCTAAAAATCGTTCATTTGTTTTAGCAATTAAAGAAGAAGCTAATTTTCTGATTTCGAAAGGAAGGTATTTTATTTTTCCCCAAACTTTAATTGCAAAATAATATCTACTATAGCCGAAAAAGAGCTCATCTCCCCCATCTCCTGAAAGACTTACGCTAACATCATTTTTAGCTAGCTTTGATACCAAAAAAGTTGGAATTTGAGAAGAATCTGCAAAAGGCTCACAATATATATTTGGTATTTTGGGAATGATACTCAATGCATTACTTTCTGACATATACAATTCAGTATGATCAGTTCCTAAAAAATTAGCTACTTTTTTTGCATGATGAGCCTCATTAAATTTTTTATTTTCAAATCCTATTGTAAACGTTTTAATTGGTTTTGAAGATATTTTTTGCATTATAGATGAAACGAGAGATGAATCTATTCCACCAGAAAGAAAAGCGCCTAGGGGAACATCAGAGATCATTTGTTCTTTTACTGCTTTTGTAAGTAAATCATCAAATTGATCTAATGCTTCATTCTCTGAAATATTAAGATTAAAATTTTTTCTTTCATTAAATTGTGTAGCGTATGACCAATATTTAATAGGTTTAAATTTATAGGATTTATCATTTTTTAAAATGTCGTAATTAATTTTTAAGTAATGTCCAGGAGGTAATTTATAAATATTTTCATAAATAGACATTGGAGCTGGAATGTATCCATATGTAAAATATTTTGATAAAGCATTTTTATCTAAGGTTTTATCAAATTGCGGATGAGCTTTAAGAGACTTAAGCTCTGAAGCAAACATAAAAACATTGTTTTGTAATCCATAGTAAAGAGGCTTTTCTCCCATTCTATCTCTACAAAGAATTAATGATTTTTCTTTTTTATCCCATAAAGCAAAAGCAAACATACCTTTGGCTTCTTTTAAAGTTTTATAAATTCCAAACTTCTCAATATATTCAACTAATATTTCTGTATCTGAACTTCCTTTTAATGTGGTATCTATATCTTTTTTTAATTTATGATAATTATATATTTCTCCATTAAAAGTAATTATAAATCTAGACGAACTTGATTGAAATGGTTGAGAACCATTTTCGCTTAAATCTATAATTGAGAGTCTCCTATGACCAAAATAAATGCCAAAATCTTTTTTAGACCAAAATCCAGATCCATCAGGTCCTCTATGTTTTAATGAGTTTGTCATAGATCTAATAATTGAATTATTATTAGTACTATTTGAGAAGTCAATAAAACCTGTAATTCCACACATACTATAGTCCTATATCTTTTTTGTATCCTGGTATCCAATCTTCGATAACTTGTTTAGGCTCCCAACCTAATAGTTTTTTTGCTAATGAATTATCTGCTAAAGTTTCATTTGGCTCTATCACGGGATCTACATAGATTTTATTATCACCTAACATATCAGCAATTTGATTTATAGATCTGTTATCACCATTACCAATATTTATTACCTCACCATTGCCTACATTTTTTGATTTTGAAGCCAAGATATTAGCATTTACTACATCACCAACATAGGTAAAATCTCTTCGTTGTTCACCATCGCCTCTTATTGTCATAGGTTTTCCACTTAAGAGTTGACTTGCAAAAATCCCAATAACTAAAGCATATGCTCCATCTAAATTTTGCCTTTCACCATAAACATTAAAATATCTTAAACAGACTGTTTGAATATTATATATATGAGAAAAAACATTACACATTACTTCACCATAATATTTTTGTGCTCCATAAGGAGAAAGAGGATTCACCGGCATTGATTCTACTAAGGGCATTACTTCTGAATCGCCATAAGCAGAAGAAGATGCACTATAAACAACTCTCCTAACTTTTGCATCAGCGGCACATTTTAAAATATTTAATACCCCTATAGTGTTATTCATTTCGTACTCAATTGGATTTTTAATTGATGGTTGAACTCGAGCTTTCGCAGCAAGTAAAAAAACAGTATCTGTATTTTCCATTATTGAAATAATTTTTTGTTTATTCGAAATATCGCTCATATCTAATTCAAAAATATTAGCATTGGAATTAACATTATCTTTCTTTCCTGTCGAAAAGTTATCAATTATTGATACCTCATGTCCCTCATATATTAAGTTATCAACTAAATTGCTACCAATAAATCCTGCTCCACCTACAACGACATACTTCATATTTTAACCTTATTCCTTTTTGCTTTTTCTAGAAGCTCATTAATGCTTACAGTTGATGTTCCAGTTTTAGACACTGATATGCTACCTGCTAGATTTGCAATTTTAGTTGCAAATACCTCATCTCTATCTAAAGCATATGTAAGTGTTAATGTGGAAATTACTGAATCGCCTGCACCTGTGACATCTGGTTTTTCAATTGGAAAAGCTTTTATATGTTTTATTCCATCTTTCGAAATTAAAGAAATTCCCTTCTCACCTCTTGTTAATACAATAAATTTCAAATTGAAATCGTGTAATAGACTATTACAAACTTTTTCAATTGATTTGTTGGATCTTAAACTTGAACTTGTTGCTTTCTCAAGTTCTGTTAAATTTGGAGTTAATGCAGTTGCATTTTGGTAGATACTGAAATCATTTTTCTTAGGGTCAACAATTACTGGACAATCAAAATACTTTATTATAAATGATATAGTATCCTTGTTTAGAACTCCTTTATTGTAATCTGACAAAATAACAGAATCATAATCCTTACTAATTTTCTTTATTTGTTTAATAATTAATTTGCTAAAACTATCGTTCAAATTTTGCTCATAATCAAGCCTATAAATTTGTTTTGTATTTAGAAAAACTCTTTCTTTAAGAGTTGTTTTAACTAAGTTGCTTTCAAGGATTTTTTTTGGTGAAATTCCTTTGACTTTTAACATATTCAAAAAACTTTGTCCAAAAATATCACTGCCAATTATGCTTACTAAATCTACATTAGCACCTAGATTTTTTAGGTTTGCTGCAACATTTGCTGCACCACCAAGAGTAAAAAATTTTTGATTTGGAGTTAAAACAGGTACGCTTGAATCTTCTGGTGACATTCTATAAGACTCTGTATAAATAAAAGAGTCTATCATAACATCCCCAATGACTAATATTTTAAGCTTTGAAAAATTCACCTAACTTTTCCCTGGTTTATTATTGATTCTTGCTTCAACTTCAATAATTTTTCTTCAATTAAAAATTCTTTTTTAATAATTTTAAATTGATTATCAAAATCATATACCAAGGGTACTCCTGTCGGAATCTCAACTTTTACAATCATCTTTTCAGACAAGTCTTCAATGATTTTTACAATAGCTCTTAATGAATTGCTATGTGCTACAATTAAATAATTTTTATCCTCAGATATTTGATTAAAAAATTTGAACCAGAAGGGCTCTAATCGTTTTACTACATCTTTTAAACTTTCACCACAAGGAAGCTG
This sequence comes from uncultured Fidelibacterota bacterium, assembly GCA_902538565.1. Lineage (GTDB taxonomy): Bacteria > Fidelibacterota > Marinisomatia > Marinisomatales > Marinisomataceae > Marinisoma. The sequence continues at coordinate 409,837 of CACBFQ010000002.1, forward strand.
ACTTTCATCAATATTTTTAAAAGTATCATTATGAATTGGATGTCTCTTGTCATTTTTTTTCAAAGGTGGAGGAGGAATATCATAACTTCTTCTCCATATATGAACTTGATTTTCCCCAAATTTTTCAGCTGTTTCTGATTTGTTTAAACCTTGGAGTTCTCCATAATGTCTTTCATTTAATCTCCAGTTTTTTTTGATTTTAGAAGATTGGTATCCCAAAGATTTAGCAACAATGGATGCCGTTTCAATTGAACGCTTGAGAAGTGAGGAATATATAACATTAACTTTAATGTTATTTCTTAGAATTTCTTGTCCTGAAAACTCTGCTTCAATTCTACCCAAGTCTGTTAAATCAATATCTTTCCATCCAGTAAATCTATTTTCCAAATTCCACTGACTTTCACCGTGCCGCAAAAGAATTATTTTCATTTTAATTATTATTTACTATAACAATAATTGCGGCGATATTTGCCATTACCGATGCAAAATCTGAAATAAATGCTGTGACGTTAAATTCATCAGGATTAGGATCTTTCGGCACAAAGACAGTATCTCCAGAAGATAATCTTTTCCCAGCACCCCTTAAAATATTAGGTTTCTGTATTTGTCCATTTGCTTTTTTAACAAAAATTCTATTTTTTAAACTATAGGGCATATAGCCTCCTGCTAAATCAATAGCATCTTTCATGGTCATTTTTTCTTCAAAAACAATTAATCCAGGATTATATACATTGCCATCAACTCTTATGAAATCGACTTTTGGTAAAATTTTCACAACTGCGTTTTTGGAAAGTTTATAATCTTCATTAATATTATATACAGGTGCTGATTCTACTGTTGCTACACCTAAAGAATCAACAGTGGTACTTTCAATTAACAAAGAAACGTTAGTTAAGTCAGCATTTGGAGTTAACCCCCCTGCAACATTAATCAAATCTTTTAAAGACATATTAGATGAAAGGGGATAAGTTCCTTGAAAATTGACTTCGCCTTCTATTCTTACAGTTCCATTTTCATCAAACTTTGTATTTTCATAAACAAAAATTTTATCATCTGGTTCAAGTTCGAATGAATCACTTTCGCTATAACTGACTTTATATTCTTCACCGTAAAATGATTTATTTGTTTTTCGAAGAATGATGATTTGATCTGTATTTATTGATTTAATATAGACAGGATCATTAAAACCTCCAGCCAGATTTAAAACATCTTTCAAGCTCAAACCATTTGCTGGGAAAATTCCTCTTATCTTAGTTCTTCCTAATACTTCAACAGAAGACTGTACTTCTCCGATATCTTTAACGGCTACAACATCTCCATCTTTCAATTTATAGCTATCCATTTTATCATGCTGAACAATGAATGTATTTTGGGCATAATCATCAAAAATCCTCTCAGATATTGGAGTTGTATTTTTTACCATAAAGTATGAAGTTGCATTGGATTTCAAACCGTCTGCGTAGTATACAAGTTGTTTGATTGTTTCATTTTTAATTACCTCAAAGTAAATTTTATTTGATTTGAATGGACCTTCAATCTTTACCCTCTTTTCAACATTTGGAACGTGAATAGTGTCCCCATCTATCAATTTTATATTTTTGAAATCTGAAATTCCTGATTTAAAAAAACTATATAAGTCAACCTTATATATTACGCTGTTATTTCTGATTAATTCTATCTCTCTTAATGATCCTGATATTGCAACGCCCCCAGATTGAACTAGTCCTAAGAAAACGTCTGAGAAAGGATGTATTAAATGAATACCTGGCTCATTAACATTCCCACTAAATAAAACATTAATAGATTTTAATTTTCCTACCTCAAGTCTTAAACTAGTTGAGTTGCTTCCGTCGCTCAAGGTGGAATATATTAGTGATAGTCTTTCTGTAATAATTTTTTCAGCTTCAGCTAAGTCTTTGCCAGAAACGCTTATATATCCGATTGAATCATAGTAAATCATACCATTTTTGTTAATAATGAAATTTTTCTGAAGATTGTGTTCTCCCCATAAAGAAATAATGATTTCATCCCCTGAACCTAGAATATAATCTCCTCCTGGAGGTGCATTATCAAAAAAACTAACTTCTCTTTCAAAATAATCATAACCAAAGTGCTCTTTAAGAAGTACGTCTTTTTCAGATAATATAGATTCGTTATCTTTCGAGCTAGTTTCATTTTTATCAACCAATTCTTCATCACTATTACTAATATTGACAATATCTGGAGCAACACTTTGAATGTCCATATCTGTTCCTAATTCAGAGACTTCAGTAGGGGTCTTCAACTGATCTTTAATTAAATCTAATTGGGCGTTATTAATATTATTTATATCACTTATTGATACTTGAGCAATTAAGAAATTCATAAATAATAGAGAAGTGATTTTTTTCATATTAACCTTTATTGTATTTTAAAATAATATAATCTTCTAATTTAAGCTCTATAAGAGCAACCATCTATCGTTTTTTAAAGTCCATTTTATAGTAGATTCTAATCTATTATATGCAGATTCTGGCTTCCACCCCATTTCTGCCATCTTAGTTCCATCCAGGCTATAGCGCAGATCATGACCTGGCCTTTGTGAGTGAAAATCAACCATCTCGTATTTTAATTCTTTATTTTGAACTTTTGCAATAAACTGTGCAAGCTCTAAATTGTCAATTTCATTCTTTCCTACAATATTAAATTTTTGACATTTAGCACCTGTTGAATCTGGTTTCATTGAACTTATATCATATTCCAATAAAAATAGCAAAGCGTTTGCTACATCTTCTGCATGAATGTAGTGTCGAGAACCAGCAATCTTTTTCTGAGCGTCAGCATGGACAGTCACAACTTCGCTATCTCTAACTTTTTTGATAACCATCGGAATATATTTTTCAGCATTCTGTCTTTCACCAAAAACATTCATAGTATGAGTTATCATTGATGGAAGACCATATGTATTTTCATAAGCAACTACTAATTCCTCAGCTCCAGCTTTTGTGGCTGAATAAGGGTTTGTAGAATTGTACCTATCATTTTCTTTATAATAAATACCTTTCGGTGCAGGACCAAACACTTCATCTGTACTGAAATAAGCAAATCTTTCTAAAGAATCTAATTTTCTTGCATAATCGAGAATGTGAGCTGTTCCTACTACATTATCCATTACAAACTCTAAAGGAAAGGAAATAGAACGGTCAACGTGGGAACCAGCAGCAAGATGACATATATAATCTATTTTTCCTATTGTTGATGAAACTTCAGGGTTCAATTCAGCTTTAAGGTCATGGTGGACAACATGCACTCTTTTTCTATCTTCTTCTGAAAAAGAAGTAACAATCTCATTCAGACGATTTAAATTTCCACTAAAATCTAATCTATCAAGGGTAACTATCTCCCAATCGGTTGATGATAATATTTTACCAACTACGTGATGGGCAATAAACCCTGCTCCTCCAGTTATTAAAATTTTTTTACTCATTTTTTGTTGCATCAATTATATAATCAATGTCATTTGTAGAAAGATAAGGGTGCATTGGTAAACTTACAATTGTTTGTGATAACTGTTCTGAAACTGATAAATCACCATTTTTATACTCTAGGTATTTATATGCTTTCATAAGATGAATTGGAAATTTATAATATATTACAGTCGGAATATTTTTTGAAGACAATTTATTTATTAAATTATTTCTCTTTTCATTTGATCCTAAGGTTATTGAAAATAGAGCATGAGCTGATTTATAATCTTTTGGATGATATTGAGCATTATTTAATGATTCTCTGTAGTAACTATTAACTTTATTTCTCATTTCAAGCTCTTCTTGAAAAATTTCTAGCTTTTCAAGTAAAACAGCTGCCTGAATACTATCCAACCTCCCGTTTAAGCCAATCAATTCACTATTATACTTATCTAATTTAGTTCCATGGATGCGAATGGCTTTACATTTTTCAGCTAACTCATCACTATTTGTAAAGATTGCACCACCATCACCATAACATCCAAGTGGTTTTGCAGGATAAAATGATGTAGCAGCTACATCTCCAAAAACTCCAACTTTTACATCTCTTATAGATCCTCCGAAGCTTTGAGCTGCGTCTTCAATTACTTTTAATTTATATTTTTCTGCAATTTCGTTAATAATTCTATATCTTGCTGGAAGACCAAATAAGTCAACAGGAATTATTGCTTTAGGTTTTAATTTACCTTCAAAGATGACTTTCTTTATTTCACTTTCAAGTTTTTCACAATCAATATTATAAGTGGATTCATATACATCTACAAAAACTGGAGTGGCCCCAAGAATTGAAATAACTTCAGCTGTTGCAACATAAGTAAAAGGTGTTGTAAATACTGCATCTCCAGGACCTATACCCCAAGCCATTAGAGGAATTAACAATGCATCAGTCCCAGAGGAACATGAAATGGCATGTTTAACACCGCAATATTCTGCTAACTTTTCCTCAAGCTCAAATACCTCTGGTCCCATAATGTACGCACCATGATCAAGAATTTTATTAATTCTTTTCTCGAGCGGTTTACGTATACGTTTTTGTTGTGTTTTTAGGTCTAAAAATTCCATAATTGTCTAATAAATTAATGAATTTATTATCTGAATGATAAAATTAATTAAAAATGATTTTTAAAAAGGATATTTATTAGAGAATGATTAGAAATTTGTAATGTTAAATAATCGTTTGTTTTTTTGATATAAATAGTTGAACTTTGCCAAAGGATACTCGCGTGTATCCTGAGTTAATATATTAATATATGAAGATAACCGAGAAAAAGGAGTTAACTATGAATCGTTCGATTCTTGGTGCGCTAGTTGGAATCATTATGATTTCAGGCGCTCTCTTTGGTCAAGGTACTATCTCTGGGTCTGTTTCAGACGCAGATGGTAATGCTTTACCAGGGGCAAATGTTGTGGTTGAAGGAACAACACTAGGTGCTGCTGCTACGTTAAGCGGTGGATACACTATTAATGTTCCGGATGGTAACTACACAGTAACTGCCAGTGTGGTTGGTTACAAATCTTCAAGTGCTACTGTGAGAGTTTCAGGTTCTAACGCATCTGCAAACTTTACACTAGAATCAGCATCCGTCGCGTTAGGCGGTGTTGAAGTACTTGCTGAACGTGTTGACAACACCTCAGCAATCCCATTTAATGAGTACACCAAAGCTGATATTGATTTCAGATTAGGTGGACGTGGATTGCCAAAAGCTCTATCAACCCTACCAAACGTTTACGTTGAAAATGGTGGTGGTTGGGATGATGAAAACGTATACGTTCGTGGTTTTGACGATCGTTACACATCATATTTAATTAACGGTGTTCCTATGAATGACATGGAGAATGGTAATTTATTCTTCTCTAATTGGAGCGTACTTGCTGACGTTGCATCTGTTGTTCAGGTTCAAAGAGGAGCAGGATCCGTTAATCTTGCAACACCAAGTTTAGGTGGTGTAGTGAACTTTATGAGTGCACCTGCATCAACTGAACCAGGCGTTGTTGTAAAACAAGAAGCCGGTGAACATCAGTACTCAAAAACTGTTGTTACTGCTAATACTGGCTTATTAATGGATGGTAAACTAGCAATGATGGCTTCAGCTTCAAGAAGAACTGCTGATAAGCTTTTTGCTGTGGGTACTTATTCAGATGCTTGGTCTTACTACTTTAATGCATCATACTCCGTAAACAATGATAATCGTTTAGAGTTTATCGCATTAGGTTCTCCTCAGTTTCATGGACAAAACTTTTGGAATAATCGTATTTCAAACTACAGTCATGAATTAGCACGTGAAATGGGTGTTGCTGAAGAAGACTTAAGAGACGAGTATGGTCTAGATTATAATCCTAGAGCTGACTATCTAGAAACTCCTTACACTGGTAAGAGAGCTGTAGCTAGTTGGGTACCATTTGATGGCTGGAATTATAAAGTAAGAGATCAACGCTCAACAACTATGATTAATGAAAGAAATAATTATTTCCACAAACCAATTGTTCAGTTGAACTGGTATGCGAATCTTAATGAATCAACAACAATGGCTACTTCTTTCTACTACTCAGGTGGTGAAGGTGGTGGTTCAGGTTCTGCTGGTTCTATTCTTTGGGGGAACAACGGTACAAGAGATTATGATGCAACAATCGCTCGTAATATGTCTGAAGGTCAATATAAAGATGGCTACGGCTATGAATCCAGAGGTGTCCTAAGAGGTAGTAGAAATAACCAGTATACTTTTGGTATTATGTCCAAATTGGAAAAAGAAATGAGTGAAACTTTATCAATGACTTATGGTCTTGATATGAGAACTGCTGAAGTTGAGCACTATCGTCAAGTTTATGACTTGCTAGGTGGTGACTTCTTCTATAACTCATCTAATCCAAATTGGTCAGAAGAACAAAGACATAGAACGCTTGGTGACAAGTTGTACTATGACAACACTAATACTGTTGACTGGTTAGGTGGATATGTTCAAGCAAATTATGATGACGGTGCAGGAACAAATGCTTTTGCAATGTTTGGTGCTACAACTGCTAGCTACTCAGCGCAAGATCATTTCACGCTTGACAACTTAAAAATTGAAGCTGATGCTGAGTTAGGATATCAAATGAAACTTGGTGGAAGTCGTGCTTTAAACGACACATGGCAACTATTTGGTAACGTTAGTTACTCTGCTATGACACCATCATTAGATAAACTAATTGATGATGTAAACATGATCAAGAACGAAGGCTTTGAGAATGAAAAAGCAACATGGTTTGATGTAGGTGCTAGATTTACGTCATTAAACGGTCAGTGGGCTGGTAGTATGAACTATTACTATGCTTTATGGCAAGACAGAAATCAAAGTGGTACCTCTGAAGACTTAAACGGTGTTGAATCATTCTTCAGCATTACTGGATTAAGCGAATTGCACCAAGGGTTTGAATACTCTATTGCATATCAGCCAATTCCAGTATTAAGAATAGATCTTAGAGGTCATGAAAGTGACTGGAGATTTACTGATGATTTATCATATACATATAATGAAATTGAAGGTGATGACACAAGTTCAGAAACTTTTAACCTATATGTTAAAGATGTGATGATCTCAGGTGCTCCACAGTCACAAACGGTATTAATGCTAACTGGTTTCTTTAACAGATTAAAAGCATCTGTTGAAGCTGAATCATTTGCTAGACAGTACCCAAGATGGGGTTATGATGGCGCTATTCAGGACTTAGCATTCCTATTAGGTGAAGGTAATACTTTTGCTGACGATGCATATGAAACTGAAAGAAAGACCATCTATAACTTACAGTTAAGCTATGGTACAGAGATTATGGATAGAGACGTAACATTTAATTACTCTATATTCAATGCGACTGATGAATTATACATCGGTGACTTTGTAGATGCTTACGATGGTTCTGGAGACGTTGCAAACTTAAGAGTTCGTATGGGTGCTCCAAAACAATTTAATTTTGGGGTAACTATCAACTACTAAGTTGAATAATATCTGATTATTAAATAATAAAAGCCCTCTTTTTAGAGGGCTTTTATTTTATGAGACTTTCTTCTGCAGTTCTTCCAGCTTACGAATCAAGCTAGTATCTAAACTTTGATTATTATCTTCTGCAATGCGAATTTGATTTCTAATCTGACTAATTTCTTTTTTGATAGATATATCTTCTAAGGTTTTAACACAATCATTTAATATAATTAATTCATTTTCCTTTTCAGGTCTGTCGACTGCTAAGGCTGCAACCAAATTACGTTCTTCTGGACTATCGCCTATAAATTCAAGGAGTTGGGCAACATTATTATATGATCCTTTATGATCTTTGATAGACTTAACAATATTATAACAAAGCTTATTATCAAATAACGAAATATTGATTTTATCAGCTAATACTGCATTGTGGATTAACAATTTTAATATTTCTAGCTGAGCTATATCAGACTTAGAATCAAAGTTTCTTATAGAGGTTTCTTCTGCATCGGTCACTTTACTCGCTGTAACCTTTCTAGTAGATATTTGATCAAAGCGATTTAAAATCTCGCTCTCAATAACTCCAAGCTCGTTAGATAGTCTTTTGATTAGGTCATTTCTAATGATAACATCTTTTACCAGTTTGATTTCTTCTATGGATTCATTCAAGAACTTTGATCGATCAGAAGCGCCTTTTGATAATATATTTTTTTTAACAATAATATAATTTATCGGATGTACTGCTTCTTTAATAAGCTGTTTAAAGGAAGTATTATTATTCTCCTTGAGCTTAAAGTAATCATCGGGATCAAGTTCATTTCCTAAATCTAAAACTCTTACTTCAAAACCATTTTGCATTAAAATATATCCAGTTCTAATTGAAGCATTAATTCCAGCGTTATCTGAATCATAAGTTAGAATTACGCGATTTGTATATTTATTTAAAGCTGCTGCATGTTTAGATGAAAATGCAGTACCAGATGTTGCTAATACATTTGTAAACCCTTTTTCATATAATCTTAAAAAATCAGTCTGTCCTTCCACTAAAAGAACATAATTTTGCTTACGAATTACAGGCATTGTTTGATATGAACCATAAAAAACTTTACTTTTTTGAAATAGTAATGTTTCAGGTGAGTTAAGATATTTAACATCTTCTTTTTCTGATAAGCTTCTTCCACTAAAACCTATGACTTTTCCAGATGGACTAAAAAATGGAAACATAATTCTGTTTCTAAACCTATCTAAATATCCCTTTTTCCCTTTTGAAAATAGACCAGATTTTTCTATAACTTCGTTATCAAATTTATCCTTTAATTCATTATATAGTTCATCCCAAACATCACTAGCAAAGCCAATGGAAAATTTTTGAATTATTGTATTATCAAAAAATCTATCTTTCATATAAGATTTAGCTTTGACTCCTTTTTTTGAAGATAAATTATTTATAAAAAACAGATTTGCAAGATTATGGATTTCATAAAGCTGATCATACAAGTTACTTTGCTGCTCATCTCCAACTTCTATTATTTCAATATTATGTTTTTCAGCAAGTGAGCGAATTGCTTCAGAAAAGCTAATTTTTTCATATTCTATAAGAAATTGTACAGCATTTCCGCCCTGTCCAGAGCCAAAGTCATACCACATATTTTTATCTGGAGCTACACTAAATGAAGGCTTTGTTTCAGATCTAAATGGACTCAACCCAAAGTAGTTTTTACCTCTTTTTTTTAAATCAACATACTGCGAAACTACCTCAAAGATATCAACTTCTTCTAAAACTCTATTTATTGTTTCTTGCGCTATTCTTCTCATTAACTAAAAATATAGTCTTTGATAGGTTCCAGTAAAACAAGAATCTTCGACTGTTGAAATAAAATATCATAAAGCCTCAACGATATGTAATTTTCAAAAATACCTGTAAATAGCACTAAGCTTAATGCTCCTTTAAATATTCCTAACGTAAAGCCTAAAATCATATTTAGTGTTTTGTACGATGAGATACTTCCATCGAATAAAAATAATAGCAAACTCGTTAACAGCCTTAATATTATAAGAGATATTACAAAGATTACGCCAATAGAAAAGAATATGATAATAGTTTGGTTAATTGAAACATATTTTGAGATAAAGAATGATAAATCTACATAAAAAAACAATGCAATTGATATCCCAACAACAAGATTTAAAAAGTCTGTAAGTGATTCAATAAATCCTTTTCTAATCCCAAATACGCCCATGATGAGAAATATCATTAAAAAAAGGATGTCAATAATCATATTTAAGAAAGTAATTCTTTAACAATAGATTGGGCTACATTTCCGTCCACTTTTCCTGCCCCCTTTTTCATCACTTGAGGCATTACCTTGCCAAAATCTGACATTTGTGATGCCCCAACTTCTGAAATAATATTTTCTACTAAACTTCTAACCTCTTCTTCGCTCATCATTGATGGTAAATATGATTCTACAAATTGTAATTCATTAATTTCAACTTCCACTAAATCATCTCTATTACCTTCTTTGTACATTTTAATAGATTCTTTATGTTGTTTTGCTGCGGTTTGAAGCACTTTTATAACCTCAGAGTCAGATAATTCATGCCCAACCTCAATAGCTTTATTTTTGCACTTAGATATTAAAAGCCTCAATGCTCCTGCTTTTTCTTTATTTTTATTTTTGAGTGCTTCCATCATATCTTTTTCAATTTGTTTTAGCATTATTTTTCTCTTTCATTAATTGTTTTCATAGCAAGAAGAATTTGGTCTTGATTATTTTCAAAGCCTATAAATCTTCTACCTCTTTTTTTCGCAACAACACCGACAGCCCCTACGTTCATAAATGGATCAAGAATCCAGTTTAGCTTAAAACTACTTGCTTTAACTATTCTATGTACTATTTCTTCATAATCAAGATGAAACCATAGATTATCTTTAATTTCTTCTGGTTTAGGGTTATTTATATTTTTTCCATTTACTATATAATTTTGATTAAAAATATAGTCATTTGTTTTAGTGGCGAACCAAATATCTGATATTTTGTTTTTCCACTGTGATAATTCAGTATTTTCTATTTGTCTTTCAGCTGTAATTCTTGATTGTATGATAAAATTTTTTCCAAGTACTGAGTGATAAAGAGACGAAGATTCCCAAGGACATATAATATAAATTGAACCGCTAGCTGTTAAAACTCTTTTACATTCTGAGACCCATTCTTCAATCCACTTAATATAGGATGAATAGGACATACCATTGTTAGGATCTAATGCTGGCTCAGTGACAATCAAATCAATAGACTCGCTTGGAATTTTCTTCAATCCTACTAATGCATCTACTTTAAATAATCCCTCTTTAAGCTTTTCTTGAAAATGAATATCAATCTCTGTTTTTAAAGCAGGTAAATATTTATTTAAATCTTTTACTGTTAAAATATCTTTGTTCACACTAATAATTTAATCTTATAAAGTTAATTTAAAAATTGTAAGTTTTTAAAATGAATGAATTAAATCAAATCAAAATTGTAATTAGTTCGCTCCCAAAAAATGGCTGGTGGAATGATGGAATAGTTGCTTACCATGATAACGATATGATGAGTGATGGTGCAATGCCCAAACAGGAGCTGTTAAAGAAGGAGAATAAAAATTTAATTGATAAGCTTCATGAACATTCGCTCAAAACAATAAGTATTGCTTTTAAACCTGAACTTGAAACAAACAAAAAATATGACTTTGTTTTTATGCGAGATCACTTTTTGTGTAACACTGATAAAGATATTGTAATGTGCAATATGAAGCTTTCGGAAAGGATGAATGAAGGAGAATTCGTTATCTCCACTTTAAATGATTTACAATATAAGGTTTCATTTTTAGACGAAAAATGCATAGCAGAAGGCGGAGAATTTTTTTTTCTTCCTAAAGAAAACATATTATTAGCAGGTCAAGGAAGAAATAATCTTAGAGGAGCAGAGCAAATGGCTGAAAAGCTTAAGATATCTAATCTTCATATTATAAATTCTAATGGATATCATCTAGATACTTCAATTTCTCCTATTTTCAATAATGAATATGATTGCATTGGAATAATATGTGCTAGAGAAGTATTTAGTGATAAAGAAATACACGATTTAAGAAACATTTGTAAATCAAATCAATGGGAATTAATAGAGATTGAGCATCAAGATATCAACTCATCATTAAGTTTTAGAACAGCAATGAATGGCCTTACCCTTCCAGGGCTTTTCATTGGAAGTAAAAACTTTAATCAAAAGCAAATATCAGATTTTGCTTTATCAAATAACATAATTTTTGATTCTGCTAATGTGTCTCAATTTAACTTAAGTGGAGGTTCGGTTCATTGTCTGACCAATGAACTATTTTAAATATGAATAAAATCTTCATATTTTTTATTGCGTTTTTTCTTTTAGGTGGAGCTAAAGACAAAGCAGCTCTTAAAAAAGAAATAATTAATTTTGACGAAAAGATAAGGGAATACTATGTTTCACTACCTGAAGATACATCAAAACCTTTTCCTATGATTATTAATTTTCATGGTTTTTTAAGTCATGCAATGGATCAACAAGGATTTTCACAAATGGATAATTACGCTCATCAAAATGGCATAGGAGTAATTTATCCTGAAGGTATTAAAAGATCATGGAACGTAGGTAAAGCTATATTGAATGATGAAAATGATATTGATTTTGTAAATGCACTTATTGATTCAGTTTCGTTAAAATATAATATCGATTCTAATCGTATATATGCTTGCGGATTTTCAAATGGTGGCACCTTCTCATACGAGCTTATGTGTGGCCTATCTAATAAAATAGCTGCATTTGGATCTGTTGGAGGAAATTTTAGTATTAATGAAAACAGATTGTGTAACATAGATAGGGAAATTCCTTTAATTCATATTCATGGTACTAGAGATAGATTGCAAAAATATAATCATTCAGATGGAGATTTTTTGAGTACAATTGAATCAGTTAATTATTGGGCTAAATACAATCAATTGGATATAAAAGTAGTTGAAAATATCGAAGATATTCATAAAAAAGATGGTACAACTGTTGAAAAGCATACTTACAGTAAAAATAATTCTAATACACAAGTAATTCATTTTAAGGTGGTTAAAGGCGGGCATCTATGGCTTGGCTCACCAATAGCAGATTGGCTTACCCTGAGACTATTTTTTGGCAGAAACAATCATGAAATAAATTCTAGCAAAGAAATTGTTGATTTTTTTCTAAAATATAAATTATCAGATTTTAATTAGGAAAGTCATCTCCTAAGGATTCCCATAAATACAGAGTAGCTACAGTTTTATAAGGAGACCACTTTTTAGATATTCCGATAATTTGTTCTATGGAATCAACATGATATTTACTCTTAATAACATTAATTAATGCCAAGTCTCCATCAGGAAAGATATCAAGATTATTTTTCGAAAAAATCAAAAACATGTCAATAGTCCAATTCCCAATTCCTTTAATTTTAATTAGCTCATCACGTATAAATGAAGGATCATCGATTTTTTTCAGTAATCGTATTTGTTTTTGATTATAAAATACATTTTCAATATAGGTTTTTTTTCTATTTGAGATTCCTATTTTCTTCCATTCATCTTGATTCCAGTCTGGGATATTATTTTTGTTTGAATTATAGTAATTAATAAACCTATTAAAAATACTTATTCCAGCTTTAGTTGATATCTGTTGAAAAATTATATACTTACATAAATCAAGTACATAATCTTTAGATTTTGAAATCTGCGGTTTTCTATTTTGTTCTATAATTTTTTTTAAAATTTTATCTTTTTTTGATAAAAAAGTGATATGATTTTTATTAACCATTATTGATTTTTAAAAAACTGCCAAATTAATTCGGAAGTATTGATGTCATGACCCCAGCTTCTGTTCCACCATATGTGCCCTTCACCTTCCAGTGAGTACAATTCAACAGATTTGCCTTCTTCACAATCATATGATATAAGTCTCTTAGTTATTCTACCATCTCCATTAAAATCTGGAAGATTTATTTCTGTTTGTGAATTACATACATTATGAGTTTTCCAAAAAGCGTGAGCATCTCTTGCTGACAAACTCCACTCAACTCCATCATATGGAACTACATCATCTGCCGTACCATGAAAATGAATGGTACTAGTTTTTTTTGGAGGATTACATTGATAATATCCAGACATGGAACCAGTAACAGACCCAACACTATTAATTTCGTTTAGTTCACAAGCTAATCTATAACTCATAAATCCTCCTAAAGACATTCCTGTTGAAAATATTTTTGAACCATCAATATTATAGCTTGCCTTAAAATATTTTATCAATGCTCTAAAAAGTCCTACATCATTAACAAAATTGAATGTAGGAACAACATTTACATTCCATCCGGTATTTCCAAAAGCATCAGTTGTTCCTTGAACATAGACTACTATGAAATTTTCCTGATCTGCAATTTGATCAAAACCTGAATACAGTCTCATTGAAGGAGCCTGCCCAGTGTAACCATGTAATACAAATACTAATGGTAATGATTGAGTTTCGTAATCAAAGTTTGGTGGAACATGAACAATAAAACTTCTTTGATAGTTTCCATAGTTAGTTGAAAAAGAAGCTGTTTGGTCATTATATGTAGTAATTAATTCAACTGTTAATTCAGAAATCGTTTGATTTCCTCCTCCTGTAAATCCTCCTCCACTATTCCCATCATTACCGCTATCGGTTAAAATATTTTCTGAATTTATATCAGAAGTACAATTTAAAATGGCTAGAGTGCAGAATAATATGGTAAAAAACTTATTCATTTATATTCTTAATAATTTTATCTATTTCATTAAAAAGTTCTGAAGTAGAGGAATTATTATAAATTACAAAATCTGCATGTTTAATTTTTTGACTATCTTCCATTTGTAATTTTATTCTTTCAATTATTGTTTTTTTTGATAAGTTATTTCTTGCAAGAGCTCTTTGAATTCTAATTTCTTCATCTGCTACTACCAAAACTAGTTTTGATTCGTTACTTTTATGGTACTCAAACATCCCAGACTCAATAATGAGAGCTGCGTCAATAATAAATAGGTTATAAGAATTTTTTTTCTCTTTTATTCTTTCTAAAATCACTTGATTGATTATAGGATGAATGATATTATTTAATTTCTTTTGAGATTCTTTATTTTGGAAGGCTTCATCAGCTATTGATTTTAAAGATAAGTCAGAAATGTTTGGAAACGTTTCTTTTATCTTGTCTTTAACAATATCATCATTAAGTAGTTTTTTTGCCTCTTCATCTGCATTAAAAATATACGCTTTATATCTATCTTTTAAATATGAGGATAGTATGCTTTTACCTGATGCAATACCACCAGTAATTCCTATTACTTTCATTATGGAATACGCTTTAAAATTCTCTCTGTGACTTTATCAATCGATCCATCACCATCAACATTAATTATATTACCATGGTAAAATTCAATTAATGGGGCAGTTAATTCTAAATAAACATTTTGACGATTTTTAATAACTTCTTCCGTATCATCAGCTCTACCTGAATTTTTAGCTCTTTCAACTAATCTTCTTATTAAAACATCTTTATCAACTTCTATATTAATTATAGCATCAATATCTTGATTTAAAGATTGAAAAATTTTTGATAAACCATCAGCTTGAGGAATTGTTCTTGGAAAACCATCTAGTATAACTCCCTCATCCTTTAATTCAGTTAATGTTGAATTCATCATTTCTAAAAGGACTTCATCTGGCACAAGATTACCTGCATTCATGTATGTCTGTGCCTTTAATCCAACTTCTGAATTTCTATCAATCTCTTTTCTAAGAATATCTCCAGTAGAAAGGTGCACAAGGTTAAATTTATGTGCAAGAATTTTAGCTTGGGTTCCTTTGCCTGCTCCTGGGGGACCCATAATTAAGAGTTTCATTTAAATACCTTGAGATTTAGGTGGATCAAAAATCGCCTGCATGACAATTGCTAATTTGGTAGGTTTATTTTTTAGCTTATTTTGTAATGTAAGTAATTTTTGCTCTGAATGAGTTACAACATTATTGGTGTTTATTCTGGATTGTAAATAATCTAAATGCTTGTCTTTTATGTTAATAGTTGAATCCTCTTTATCAACTATATTCAAATCAGGTACTTCGTTAATAACTGATTGATTTAATTGTTTTGATTGATGTTGAGTAAGTAAATCATCATTTGACTGTTGATTAATATTCGAAGCTAAATCATCATCTAGATTCAATGCAGACTTCTCCATTGCTTCATCCAAAAATTCAAAAATATTATTAAAATCTGTCCTTGAGTTTCTGTTTTCAGTTTGAGATGAAGGTTCTATAACTTGAAATTCTTCTGCTTCTACCTTTTTCTGCCTACTTCTATAGGCAGAAAAAAGATAGAATAGGAAAATAATTCCCCAATATATCAACTCTTCCAAATCTAATCCTCAGATTCGTCTTTTTTATCATCTGTGACACCAGCAATTGATTGTCTCATGGAAGTATCAGATGCAATATTATCTAACTTATAATAATCTAATACACCCAAATTGCCTTTTTTAAAAGCATCTGCCATAGCTAAAGGTACTTCAGACTCTGCCTCTACCACTTTTGCTTTCATTTCTTGCTCTAAAGCAACAGCCATAGCTCTTCTAGTTTCAGCTTTAGCTTGGGCCACTCTCAAGTCTGCTTCTGCCTGATCAGCTTGCAATTGTGCACCAATATTCTTTCCTACATCAATGTCCGCAATATCAATTGAAAGAATTTCAAAAGCTGTTCCTTTATTTAGACCTTTATCTAATACTGTTTTTGATATTGAATCAGGATTTTCAAGTACAGCTTCATATGTTTCTCTTGAACCGATTGCGCTTACGATACCTTCACCTACTCTTGCAATAATAGTGTCTTCGGTTGCACCCCCAACAAGGTTTGGAATGTCTGTTCTTACAGTCACTCTTGCTCTTGCTCTCACCTCGATACCATCTTTAGCAACAGCTGATAGCTTACCATCCACAGGAGCATCAATCACTTTAGGATATACGCTTGTTTGGACAGCAGATAAGACATCTCTTCCTGCTAAATCAATAGCTGTTGCAATTGAATAACTTAGTTCAATTCCTGCTTTTGTGGAGGCAATTAATGCATCAACGACTTTATCAACATTTCCACCAGCCATGTAATGTACTTCAAGGTCGCCGGTTGATACGTTATCAAGGCCTGCCTTCCTTGCAGCGATTAAACCATTTACAATAACTCCTGGGGGCACACGTCTAAATCTCATACCAACAAGACCTAGTATCGTTACACTTCCTCCTCCAATACTAAAAATAGCTTGTAACCACAAACCGACTGGCACAATCCATAATAGCAATAAAATAAATAAAATTAACGGTACGGCAACAAATAGTCCCATTACTCCTCCTTCATATGTTAAATATCAAATTTACGTTTTTTGCAATCAATGTAATATGATTACTCAGCTTTACTTCTATTTTTAAAGTTCTTTTTTAAGGTTGTTTTATTAGAATCACTATTTACTAATTTTTGAAAAAAAGTAGATTTACCAATTAACCTCAAAATAAAAATTATACCAAAAATTCCTACAACAATTGCCCATGAAAATCCATCTAAAGCTTCGGAATAAACTTCAGGGCTCACAGGTACATCAGGAATTAATAATAAATACAATCCATAAAATAGTACAACTATACCAGTAATTCCGAATACTCCAAAGCCAGGAATTGCGACAGCCTCAACAAATAAAAGTACCAGGCCTAATAAAACTATAAGAAGATCTGTTGAGGAAGCTAGTTGTGTTAAATATCCAGCTCCAAGCGCTAGAGTTAAACAAATAATACCAATAGTTCCACCTATGCCCCATCCTGCGCTATACAACTCAGATATTACTCCAATGGTACCAAATGTAGTTAATAATGATGAAACTGTGGGGTTGGTCAATATTCTAACAACATTTTCGGACCAGTTTTCACCTACAATGACTATTTCATAATCTTCAATTTTTAAGGACGAAAGTACCTCTTCAATATTCTCACCTTTACCATCAGCAATTCCATACTTTAATGCTAACTCAGTAGTTAATGTAATTAATTTTCCCTCTTTTCTTCCCTCAATATCACCTACTTGAAGTGTATCTCCTTCGACAACTAGATATTCAAAACTCAATTCTTCATCAACCATTCCACGCGCAATATCAGGATTTTTACCTGATTTTTCTGCTGTTGCAGCCATTTCTTCTCGCATATAACTTTGAGATTTTTCTGATTGTTTCGAACCTGACATATCAACAACGCTTGTAGCCCCAATAGTAGCACCACCTGTCATATAAATTTGATCACAAGATAGTGATATTAAGGAGCCTGCAGAAATAGCTCTTCTATTAATAAATGCAACTGTCTCTATTTCAGTAGATGATATAGAATCTTTAATTTGCGTAGCAGCATCAACGCGCCCACCAAAAGTATCAATATCGAAAATAATAAGTGAAGCATTATTTGTTTCAGCTAAATCAATCGCTCTAGAAACCAATCCTGGAATACCTAGATCAATCACATCTTGTATAGGGACAACATACACTTTTTTGCTTGTTTGCTCTGCAAAAATGAATGCAGAAAGTAGAAAAGCAATACCTATTAATATGTTCTTAAATTTTGTTTTCATTACTAATTCAAAGATTTACATTATGGAGATGTATTTTTTTTTAAAAGTGTTTTCTTCGTACTTAAGAAATGCTCCAATGTTTGCATATAATATTACCTATAAAATAATTTATAGTCTACTATTCCATGTGTTAAAAATGAGGAAAAAAGTAGTATTAATCAATTTACGTTGGGCATTTAAGAATAAAAGTGAAGACTGGTACCAAAATACGATGCAGAAGTGCTATGAATTTTTTAGTATAGAATTTTTGGATTTTTTATCGTTTCCAAAATATTACGACTTCTCAAATATGAAATTCAAAAATTTAGAAGTATTAGATGCAGCTCATGCTGAAAATAAGGGAGTTATTCTTGTTGGCTCTCATTTTGGATCTTTTGATAAATTATTTTATGCATTGTACAAAAAAGAATATGTTTTAACAGGAGTTGCCTACAAACAAAATAGTAATGGTGCAGACATTTTTTTTAAAGAAATCCGAGAGAATTTTGTTAAGGATCAATTATATAAAGGCGGGGATATCAAACAATTAAAACGTTCGTTGGTTAAAAATAATATTTTAGTTTTATTAAGCGATCAGGATGCAAAGAAAAAAGGGGTTATATCTCAATTTTTTGAAATTGATTCATCGACTCATTCAGGTGCTGCTATATTAAGCAAAAGGAATAAGAGTCCTATTATTTACGCAAGCATTACAAAAAAAGATAAAGTATACGAGATAGAATTTAAAAAAATTGATACTTCTGGTAGTATCAACGATATTGTACAACAATATACTTCTGAAATTGAAAAAACAATTATCAAAAATCCAGAGCAATATTTTTGGTTTCATAAGAGATGGAAGTCTGTTAGAAAATATCAATGAAAAGAGTTAAAACAGACGATCCGAATTCGGTTGACATATTTATTAATGCATTGAAAAACAATCAAATCATCGCATACCCAACAGATACCATATATGGTTTAGGTACTGCAATGAATAATGATGAAGGAATTGAAAGAATCAATCTGATGAAAATGCGAGAACAGCCAATGAGTGTTGCATTGGGAAACTTTAGTGTTATTAAAAATCACATTATAGCAAATGAAAATGAAATGTTTGAAATAAAAGAAATTCTCAAAGATGGTAGTACCTGCATTGTGCCATATATTCCTGGATCATTAAATGATAAAATTGCTAAAGATGGTAAAATAGGATTTAGAATCCCTAATCATGAATATCTAAAAACTGTATTAAATGAATATAAGCAACCTATTACAACCACCAGTGTTAATAAAACAGGATCTGAACCTTTATATATTCCAGATAAGATTGAAGAACATTTTGGTGATAAAATTGATTTATTGATTGATGATGGAATGATCAAAAATAGTCCTTCAAAAATTTTTATATTTGAAAAGAACGAAATAAAACGAATACGTTAAATGAAATTAATTATAATCCTTGTTTTAAGCTCATTTTCATTAATGGCAAATAGTCAAAATGATCGTTTTGGCTCTAAAGTAAAATATGAATATAATGCATATCTTGAAGTATTAAATCTAAAACTAGGGGAAGCTTCTTTATCAGTAATGGCTCCAGGAACTATAGACGGAATAAATGTTTACCATTTAAATTTTAATGTTCGTACTACTAAGTTGGGAGACAGAATATATAAAATAAGAAATAAAATCGATGTTTGGGTAAACCAGGAAACTCTGAATGTAGTAAAACAAAATAAAAATATAAGGGAGCTTCGAAAAAAGAAGAATTCTAAAACTATTATTAGAAATCAGAAAGGAGTCACAAATGGTAAGGAATTTAAGGTTAAAGACAACGTTTTTGATCCATACTCACTAATATTAATTTTATCAGAATTTGATATACCAATTAATCAATCTAAAGAGTTGAATATCGTTGATGCTGGTAAAAGCAGAACAATAGAAATAAAAAATCTTGGTACTCAAACAATTAAAACACCATATGGAAACAAGCAGGGATATACTTTATCTCCGGTGAAAAATGGACAACCAGTTCTTAAAAATAAAGGTGATATGGAAGTAAGTTATGTGTCAATTAATGATACCTTAGTTCCAGCTAAGATATTGATAAAACTTGGTAGCGGGGTTATCGAATTAAGACTTAAAAAAATACGCGAATAATATCATTTAAAAGCAAAAATACCATTAATGATAATAGTATAGACATTCCTACCGATTGGATTCTTATCCTAGCCTTTACAGATAGTTTTCTGCCCATTAAAACTTCAATTAATATTAAAGCAATGTGTCCTCCATCTAATCCAGGTATAGGTAAAATATTTATGTATGCAAGATTAACGCTAATCAAAGCCATTAGAAAAAGAAAGGGTACTAAGCCTGCTTGAGCTGCTTGACCTGCCATATCACCAATCATTATTACACTTCCAACCTCGTCTCGTGATACGTTACCTTGAAAAATCATTTTCAGTGATGAAGTCATTAAAGTCATTGCCCAAGTCGTTTCATTGAAACCGTACACAACTGACTCTCGAAAATTTAATTCAACTGGAACTTGAGACTTTGATACCCCCAATGTACCAACCTGTTGGTCAACTCTGCCTGTGGATAAATTTGGTCTAGATCCCAAAGTAGCTTCCAAGAAAAATATTTCTCCACTTCGCTCTATAACAATTGGTATTGTTTCATTTGGGTGTTGTGAAATATTTGCAACAGCTTCATTCCAAGTTTCAACCTCAACATTATCAATAGATATTATTTTATCACCAGCTATAATCCCAGCAAGCTCAGCCGATTGTTCAGGTACCACATAGTCTATGACAGTGTCATTAGTTTCAACTTTTGCGTCACCTTGTAGATTACCTATTAAAACAAAGACCAAAAATGTTAATACCAGGTTCATAATGACACCAGCGCTCATCACCCATATTTTTTGTAAGGCATTTTTAGATTCAAGTTCATCATCAGCGCCTTTAAAATTGCTGTCCATACTTTCATCTAAGATACCCTTCATTTTTACATACCCACCTAAAGGCAATAATCCAATTGTATATATTGTTTCTGATGGTGAATTAAATGAACTAAACGTTGTGGAAAATATCTTTTTCCACTTAATTTTTTTATCCTGAAGGCCAAAAAAGTATATGTCTATCACTAAACCCTTTTCTGTTTTTATAAAATCAATAAAATTTGGTGGCATACCAACGGAGAAGCGTTCTACTCCGACACCGACGCTTCTTGCAGCCCAAAAGTGTCCAAGCTCATGAACAAAAACAATTACGCCAATCAATACTATAAATGCTAATATATATATCATATTATTTTAATTAGGGTTCAAATATAATTGAATATTTTTATCTAAAATAAATAATTCTTCTAAAGAAGGTAAATCATCGGAAGCAAATTCATCAACAACCTCTTTAATTAAAGAGAATATTTCATTAAAAGAAATTTTTTGATCAAGAAATTTTTGAACAATATAATCATTGGCCATGCTCATTGCAGCTACTCTATTTCCACCTAAATTAATTAGCTCTTCAACAAGCGATAAAATTGGGTACCTTTCTAGGTCAGGTTTTTTAAAATCTAAATTTAAATTATCAAAATCTAAGCTTCCTACTGAGGCATCTTTTCTTTCAGGAAAAGTTAATGCATACTGAATAGGAACTTTCATATCAGGCAACCCTAGGTGAGCTTTGTAAGAACCATCAACAAACTCAACCATTGAATGTACAATAGACTGTGGATGAATAGTAATTTGTATCTTATCAAGCTTTATATTGAATAGCCATAATGCTTCAACCAACTCTAATGCTTTATTCATCATTGTCGCAGAATCAATTGATATCTTTGCTCCCATGTCCCAATTCGGGTGTTTTAGCGCTTCGTTAGGTGTAATAGTATCAAATTCATGAATTGGTTTTTTAAGAAACGGTCCACCACTGCCAGTAAGAATAATTTTTTTTAATTCTTTTTGATTTTCACCGTTCAAGCATTGAAAAATAGCTGAGTGCTCACTATCGACAGGAATTATATTTACATTTTTTTTGTTTGCCAACGGCATAATAATATGACCTCCAAGCACTAATGACTCTTTGTTACTTAAAGCGACATCAACACCGTTCTTAATTAATTTAATTGTAGGTCGTAAACCAGAAGTACCGACAATAGCATTAATTGCTAAATCTAAATTACTAAATGGTATATTGCTTGAAGCATCATTACCAGTTATAAGTTCAATATTATTTTTTTCACATAGATTAAAAAGATTATGGGAAGAATCAATCACATCAATTGCAACAAAATCAGGTGAGTATTTTTTAGTTTGTTCAAAAAGAAGATCAGCATTAGAGTGGCAAGTAAGACCAATCACTTTGTGAGAATTATTTTTCGAAATTACATCTAATGATTGAATCCCAATTGATCCTGTAGAGCCCATTACAACAATATTTTTCATCAGAAGTATTAAATGATGCCTCGCTTACTAGAGTTATAAAAGTGAAGAATTTCATTGATATGCTTACTATCAGAAAGCTCTTCTTTGACTCTAGAAAGAGCATCTGATTGATTTAAATCAGATCTAAAAAGGTACCTGTAAGCTTTTTTAATTTCAGATTTTTCATCATCTGAAAAACCTCTTCTACTCAGACCTAGAGAGTTAATACCAGAATATTGAACTGGATGTTTACCAGCAAGTATAAACGGAGGTACATCTTGAACAAGTTTTGAGTTTGCTGCCACCATAGCATGTTTTCCAATTTTACAAAATTGGTGCGCATTGCTTGCTCCACCCAAAATTGCCCAATCATCAATTTCTACATGACCACCTAATGCAACTAGGTTTACCAAGATAACATTATTACCAATAATGCAGTCATGTGCAACATGAACACCGGTCATAATTAATACGTCCTCACCAATTCTAGTTTCTCCTGTTGCATTTGTTCCTCTATTTAAGGTCACAAACTCTCTAATAATTGTTCTATCGCCAATAATTAATTTTGTATCCTCACCGCCAAATTTTTTATCTTGAGGAATTGCACCAATACTACTGTTATTTACTATGTAACAATCATTTCCAATCTCTGTAAACTGAGAAATGGTATTAAAATTTCCAATCTTTACGTTGTCGCCAATTATAACATTATCTTCAATTACGTTATAAGGTCCAATCTCAACATTATTACCAATTTGGGCTGAGCTTGATATAATATTTGTTTGGTGTATCTTGCTAATTTTATCTCCTATCTTTCAACCATTGAGGCTAAAAATTCTGCTTTAGCTACAAGCTTATCATTAACATGACAAGTAGATTCAAACTTAAATGAATTTAACTTTTCATTTACTACTTTTGCATCTATAATAATTTGGTCACCTGGTATGATATTTGAATGAATTCTAAAATTGTTCACTTTTGATAAATAAATTAAATGATTTTCTGGATTATCAATAAAGTCCAGTATGATTAGACACGATGATTGGGCCATTGACTCTAGTATTAGCACTCCAGGCATTATTGGCTTGTTAGGAAAATGTCCTGAAAAAAATGGTTCATTAATCGTAACATTTTTTAAAGTTTTAATTTCTTTTTTGTCCTTCTTATCAATAATCCTATCAACAAGTAAAAAAGGATATCGATGTGGAATCATTTCTAAAATGTAGTTTATATCTTTCATTTAAATTGGTCTTTAAATTCCTCTCTTAAGATTCGTGCAAACTCAACATTTCCTTTGTGTCCGCTTTTAATAGCAGTTACATGTCCTTTGATTGGCTTCCCTAGCAAAGCTAAGTCTCCAATTAAGTCTAATGTTTTATGTCTTACCGGCTCATTTTTAAACCTTAAATGCTGTGATTTATACAATCCTCGAGATCCTTGGTAAAATTTGATACCAAACTTATCCATAAAAAACTTTACTTCATCTCCATCTATATCTTTATCAACAATGATTACTGCATTACCAACATTGCCGCCTTTAATTAATCCTTGCTTAGCCAATTCTGTAACTTCGCTCAATAAACAAAATGTTCTAGCAGGTGCTATCTGCTTTTCATAGTTAGTATATGCATTTTGAATTGAACTGTATTGAACATCTAAATCTTCTAAATCATATTGAATTGTAAAAGTAGTTTTAAACCCGTCAAAAGGAACTGCTAGCACTTCAACATCTTTTTCTTCATCATTATAAACTACAGGCTTTGTGATTTCTAAAAAGTCAACTGGTTCATTCTGCTCAATAATTTCACCTTCTTTTAAAGCTGATACAAAATCTTTAGAACTTCCATCCATCACTGGAGGCTCTTTACTGTTTAATTCAATTAAAAGATTATTAACTCTCATGCCAGCGCAGGCAGACATTACATGCTCAGTTGTATGTACTCTTACTCCATTCTCTTCAATTGTAGTACCACGGGTTAGATCAACTACATTATCTATATCTGGAGTTACAACTTTGTCTCCTTTATCATTTCTAATAAATTTGATTCCAGTATTTTCATCAGCAGGATGAAAAGTAATAGTGCTTTGTACGCCTGTATGAAGCCCTACTCCAGTACATGATACAGAATATTTGATAGTTTTTTGTTTAGCTGGCATTTTTTTTTAATCTTTTTTCAAGTAATTCGAATCTTGTGTAAATAGCGTCTCTTTTTTGTTTCTCTTTAATAGGTCGCGCTGGATTTCCTGCGTACATTTCAGATCCTGGAAGTGATTTTAGAACGCATGACCTTGCAGCAATTACTGATTTTTCACCTAAAGTAATATGTGGGCCTATGTCACTCTTTCCAGCTATAGTTACAAAATCTTTAATTTTTGTACTTCCGCCAATAAAAACTCCTCCAGCAAATAAACATGCTTTCCCAATTGACACATTATGTGCAATATGTACCTGATTATCAAATTTACAAAAATCTGCGATTGTTGTATTTTGAACCGAACCTCTATCAATAGTACATGCAGCCCCAATTTCAACGTCATTACCAATAATTACTGCTTTTATATGAGGAATTTTATGGTGTTCATTTCCAACTGTGTGATAACCAAAGCCATCACTTCCTACTACTGTCCCAGCATTAATAATGCAATTTTCCCCAATAATGGTATTATCGTACAACACTACATTATCATAGATAACACTATTGTCTCCAATGATACATCCAGCATTAATTTTCACACCATTTCCAATGAAAACATTATTACCAAGAACTACCTCTTGTTCGATAACTGAAAAAGCTCCAATGTGAAGGTTTTTCGGTTTTTCAACTGATTCATGTAGTTCAGAATGCTTAGAAATATTAAATACAGGAACAGGTCTATCATCAAAAAAATCCAGAATGGTTATCATAGCTAAGTATGGATTTTCAACAACTATCCCGGCGTTGTACTTTAAATCTTCATCAGAAGTAACAACAAATGCCGCAGCGCTTGATGAAGCTATTTCTTTTTTATACTGAGGTAAAAATGCGAATGCTATTGATTTATTAGAAGCAGATTTTAAATCATCTACTGTGGAAATAGCAATACTACCATCACCAATTAACTTTCCGTTTACTTTATCAGCTAACTCTTTAAGAGAAATCAAGTGCTAACCCTATTATTCAGACGACTGATTGGTCTTTCTAAGCTCGTATAATACGTCGTCAGTTAAGTCAATAGTTGGCTTTGTGTATAATGAAGCTTGAGATCCATCAATAATCAAATCAAAACCCTTAGATATAGCAACTGCATTTACAGCTGCTTTGAATTTTTCTACTAATTCAAATTCTAGTTGAGCTTGCTTTCTAGTGAGTTCACCGTTTGGTCCAACT
Source organism: uncultured Fidelibacterota bacterium (assembly GCA_902538565.1). GTDB lineage: Bacteria > Fidelibacterota > Marinisomatia > Marinisomatales > Marinisomataceae > Marinisoma. Next base: position 435,778 of record CACBFQ010000002.1, read on the forward strand.
TTAGATAATTGGTAGCTTTGCATAGAGTTGTTCATATCAACAATGTCTTGTTCTTTAGCTTTTTTAAGTTCTTCTGACATCATCAAGCTTTGCTGTTCATACTCTTTAACCATGCTATCTAATTGAGTTGCCATTGATTGATATTCTTTTTGAATGACTTCTAGCTCGAGCTGTAATTGTTGCTCGACATCCTTAAACTCTTCAAAATCAAGTCTAATTTTTTCAGAAAATACAATACCAATCTTTTGTTGGGAAAAAGCAATTCCTGTTAATAATAATACTGTTAATATTTTTTTATACACTTTATTCTCCTTATTTAAAAAGTTTGTCCAAATGTGATAGTATACTCCCAACCTTGGGCTTCTCCATCTCCATTTATATCATCAAAACCATATCCCATATCAAAGCCTAATTTACCAATACCTGGCATAAAAAACCTAACACCAACTCCGGCAGACTTTTTCATTGAAATTGAGCTAAATCTATCAATGTAAAACGGCTCTGTCAATGCAGATGTATTCCACACATTCCCCATTTCTCCGAATGCCATTAAATAAATTACAGGATTTTCAGAAAGTGGGAATCTAAGCTCTGTTACAAATCTGCCCATTGAATTACCGCCGACTGCCTGACCTGAAACAGTTTGAGGCCCAATAGCATTATCGGGATAACCTCTTAATGCATTACCGTATGGTATACCATTACCTCCCATAATAAATCTTTCATCAAACGGAACAAATGATTGTATGTCATCGCCAACATCTATGGTTTTAATAACACCAAGCTTTACTGAATTATATAAAACAAACTTTGAAAAAGTAGGAGTAAACCAATCAAGGGTTAGCATATGCTTTTGAAAATTCTCGTTTCCTCCAAGAAATCCACCAGAATAAGTATTCTCTAAAATAAATGTTGAACCATTGGTAGGGAATTCTGCTCTATTTCTACTATCCCTCGATAATACTTGAGATAAACTAATACCTCTGGTTTTCTGTAGTCCGCCAATATAGTTATCTATATCGGATTGTGAGCCTTCATATTCTTTTTGCATGAACTTTGCTGACCACATTACTCTAAAGAAATCATCTGGCCATTCTAATCTCCTACCAAAGCTAGCTACTGCTCCTCCTACAGTAAAATCTAATGGGAAATAATAGTTTGTAGATGAACCTCTAAAAGAATAAAAAATAGATGCCCCTACAAGATAAGGGCTATCATTAATCATTGGGTCTTGGAAGCTAATATTTAATGATCTGTATTTTGAAGGCTCTTGCGTAGTATAAATTGAAAAATTAGTACCAGTACTTGCCCCAATATTTAGCTTTTGCCCCTTACCTCTAAAATTATCGAACTCAACACCTGCTCCCCCAGTTATACCGTATTCACCAGTAAAGCCAAGGTTAGCATTGATTCTTTGCGTTGATTTTTTTTCCTCAACAACAAAGTCAAGGTTTACTTTATCATCAGATATTGGGGTTACATCAGGAATCACATTATCAAAATAATTTAAAATCCATATATCTCTTTGACTCCTCATCAGTTTAGACCTACTGAAAACATCTCCCGGATAAAGCTTTAATTCTCTTCTAATTACATTTTCTCTTGTTTTTTCATTTCCAGAAACAAAAATATTTTCTACATATACCTTATTACCTTCATTAAAAACAAACTTAACATCTAATGAATCTTTTCCAGCAGGAGTAACTTCAGGCGTAACACTACTAAAAATATATCCCTTATCTTGATAGGTACTCATCATATTTTCATAAACTGATTTGTCAAATTGTTCTTTGGAAAACATATCTCCAGATTGAATACCTAGAAGCCTTTTTAACTCGTCCTCTTCTGCAATTTGATTACCATCAAAAATGAAGTTTCTATAGAAATATTTTGGTCCCTCTTCAATATTTATTTGAAGAGTTAATGATGCATCATCTTCATTAACAATTAAGCTATCGCTTAATACTCTAAAATCTCGATGACCTTCATTCTGATAAAAAGTTGATAATATCTCTTTGTCTTCCGTAAATGTTTTGGGGTCGAAATTCTTTACCCAAAATGTCCACCACTTTTTCTGCTTGGTATTGGTTAACTCTCTTCTAAGTTTTCTTTCTGAAAAACTCTTATTACCATTAAAAGTTATATTTTTTAAACTATATTTCGTGTTTTCATTAATAGTAAATAAAACGTCTCTTGGATAATCTACTCTAACGATTGTATCTTGAGGAACAATAACTGAAGAAGATATTTCTACGTTGAAATATCCGTCATCTTTATATATTTCTGTGATTTTTCTAACAGCTTTGTCAATTGAATTTGGCTTAATACGCTGCCCAGACCTAAGTTCAATTTTTTCTCTGAATCTTCCTTCTCGAACGGTCATACCCTCAAATAACATCTGATTAAGAATTGGACTCTCTGACACTTTTATTGTTATTTCTACCCCATATTGTGATTCGTTGTTTAAAACAATATTTACATCCTCAAATAAGCCTAAATCCCATAATCTCGTAATTGCAGTAGAGATATCTGATCTTTGGATTTGTGTACCATCCCTTAGACCGGCAGAATATTTGATCATTTTATCTGAAGTAGTAGTATTACCTTCAACATTTACTCTATAAAGAGTTACTTGCTGAGCAAATATTTGCGTGCAAAAACATAAAAATAGTATAAATATTTTCGCAAAATTCATTTTCTAAACTTTCCCAAATGTTCTATTTCTGTTATCATACTCTTTTAAAGCTTTTTCAAGTTCTTCTACATCAAAATCTGGCCAATTTTTATCACAAACATAAATTTCTGCATATGCTGATTGCCATAGTAAAAAATTGCTCAGTCTATATTCACCTCCAGTCCTGATTATCATATCTGGATCTGGCAGTTCAGGGCAATATAAGTGATTTTTAAGAATTTCTTCATTAATAATTTTTACGTCTGATTTTATCAATGAATTGAATGCATCAACGATCTCTTGTCGTCCTCCGTAGCTAAGTGCTAAAGTTAAAATTAGTCCTGTGTTATTTTTTGTTTTTCCTATTGTAGATAATACCCAATCCCTTGTTTTATCTGGTAAATCCTCTATTTTTCCTACGATATTAAACCTAATATTGTTCCTTAGCATATTTTCAGTTTCTTTTTCAAGCATTGTAGAGAGCAAGACCATTAACATATCTATTTCTTCTTTTGGTCTTGACCAGTTTTCTTTTGAAAAGGTATAAAGAGTTAAATATGGTATTTCCTTTTTAACACAGTCGTTTATGATTGTTTTTGCGGTGTGAGCTCCTCTTTCATGACCAAAACCTCTTGAATGATTTTTTTGTTTAGCCCATCTACCGTTACCATCCATTATAATTGCAAGATGATTAATGGAGTTTTTACTCATGCTATTCTTCAAGGCTCTTTGCAATTTTATTAAAAATTTCTGATACAGGATGTTTATCGTTTGAGAAAACTAAAGGTTCCCCATTATCAATAGATAACATTAGGTCTTCTGAATATGGAATTTGTCCTAAAAGTGGAACATCAAGACGCTTGCTTTCATTAAGTCCTCCCCCTTCTTTAAAGAGATGGAATTTGTAATTGAACGATTTATCATCTTCTAGAGATATTTTCTTTTCATTGATATACAGCTCAACATCAGATAAATCAGTATTTGAGGATTGAAGTTTCCCACTTATTTGCATAAATGACATATTTTCTACTACTCCCAATAAAGGTGTTTTCACTTTACTAAACATATCTGCTCCTTTGCGAACATCAGTTAATGCAATATCATTTGGCGTTGTTACAATGATCGCTCCATCTAAGGGAATTTTTTGTGAAAGAGTTAGTTGAACATCTCCAGTGCCTGGTGGAAGATCTAATATTAGATAATCTAATTCTCCCCATACTACATCTCTAAAAAACTGTTCTGTCATTTTAGCTACAAGAGGTCCCCTCCATACAACCGGAGCTTGATTCCCACTTATAAAACCAAAACTCATTAATTTTAAATTGTCTTTTAACACCGGTATAATTTTTTGCTGATTATTTACCTCTGGATTTTCAACAATCCCCATGGTAATTGGTAAAGAGGGGCCATAAATATCTAAATCTAATAGTCCTGTTTTATGTCCTGCTTTTGACAATGCTGCTGCTAAATTTAATGCAATAGTAGATTTTCCTACGCCGCCTTTTCCGCTTGCAACAGCGATGATATTTTTAATATTTCCTTGAACGTTTGCGTCCTTGTTGCTTGTATCGACAGTTTTTCTAGGTGCTTGGTCCAGAACTTTAATTTTAATCTCAAAACTATCTATTTTAATATTATCAGATATTTCCTGAACCAGTCGATTCTTTTTTTCTTCATTTGAGGAAGAAATAGCAAGAATTATTGTAATGGTACTTTGATCAATAACAACATCTTTAACCATTCCAAAGGAAACAATATCTCTATTAAACCCTGGGTAGTTAATTTTTTTGAGTTGATCTAATATTTGATTTTTATCCATTTACTATATTATTGTATGAATGTGAAAATAGATAACGAATGTATAAAATGTTATAAAATTATCAATTTATCTTTCTTGACCAAAAAAAGAATAATTTTTATCGATTGATGGCTCATACTCGTCCGGTACTTCGTCTTCATCGTAAATAGCATCAACAGGACATTCTGGCTCACAAGCCCCACAATCTATACATTCTTCTGGATTAATATATAATTGTTTATTGGTAGCGTCGTAACCGTCCTCTTTCGCCTCTTCACCTGATCCTTCAGGATCATCTGGACCGTGAATGCAGTCAACAGGACAAACCTCAACACATGCTGTGTCGCATGTCCCAACGCAAGGATCTGTTATAATGTATGTCATAATTAAGTTAATTATACGTAGTTTCAGTCCGATGTTCAAACAAAAAAACTTAAATTTATTTTTACTGTCAGTACCGTTAATGAATTCAATAGCCAGGGCTATTTATGATGTAGCATTTATATGGCTTGTTTTAGAATTAACCAATTCAGAAAAAATTACTGGTCTGGTTGCAATGACATCTTATTTACCAGCTATACTTTGTGGACTGTTTATTGGAGCAATTGTTGATCTTTTTTCAAAGACTAGAATGATATCATTTGCAACAATAATGCAGGGATTGATTTTGACATTAATTCCAATACTATTTTTTTTTGATATAAAATCCGTTTGGGTTATTGTTTTAATTGCATTTTTTCATAATGCTTTTGGGTTACCGATGGTGCCCGCATTTAATGCATACCTACCAACACAAATTGAAAAAGGTGGTCTTTTAAAAGCAAACTCAATTGTAAATATTTCTTGGCAAACAGCTGTATTGATAGGGCCAATTATTGCTGCTCAACTATTGACTGTCTATGATGTAGAAAATTTATTTCTTTTCTGTCTAGTGTTCTATTTTATAGCGGCTTTCATTACTTCTCTTGCTCCAAAAGATGAAGTTGAAAAAGAAGAAATCAACTTTAAGAAGATTTTCAACAAAACAAAGGAAGGTATACTATATCTTAAAAAACATACAACCTTTGCTTTTATAATCTTATTGACCTTGCTAAGCAACCTATTTGTTATGGGTCCTGCTATTGTTGGTATACCAATTTTGGTTAAACTTTATTTAGGAGGAACAGCCTCTGATTTTGCGCTTGTTGAAGCTTTTGTTGGTCTAGGCATGCTCATAGGAACTGCTACTGTTTATAAAATTGGTCACAAGTTCAATCATGGAACCTTGTTTCTTTTAGGTCTATTTATCGATGGCGCAAGTTTTTGCTTTTATTACTTTATTGAAACTATGTCACAATTAAACTTTTGGTCATGTGTACATGGCATAGGGATTCCTTTTTTAATTATTTCAAGGGTATCTATTATGCAAAAGAACATACCAGAAAAATTGTTGGGTAGAATCTTTGCAATCATTTCTGTTTCCATCTTAAGTATGACAGCAGTTTCAAGTGGCATTATAGGTTTTTTAGCTGAATTCATGAGTATTCACGAAATATTTTTATTGTTTGGTATACTAGCTGGATTATGTGGTGTTGCAGGAGTGCTGCATCCTAAAGTTAGATACTTAAACTAGAAGTTCTGATATTCTTTCCTTAGTTAAATCTCTCAACTCTTCAATTGACATATCTTTATAGTCTTGTGGAGTAATTGGTTCTCCAAATACTGTGGTAAGCTTACCTGGATTAACAATCCAGCTATTTCTTACATTTGCTCTGTAAGCGCCAATTAATCCAACAGGAACAATCGATGCGACATTTGTACTTTTTGCAAAATGGAATACACCTTTTTTGAATTCACCTAATTCTCCGGTGAGTGTCCTTTGACCCTCTGGAGATAATATCATAGAATCCCCATCTTCAACCAAAATTTTTTCTGCTGCTTTGAGAGTTTTAATAGCTTTATTCGTATTATCGTGTGTTACAGCATAGGCGCCATATCTTTTAGCAAAAAAACCAAATAGGGGCCATTTGAATAGTCCTTCCCAGCCAATCGCATTAACATAGTAAGGAATGGATCCCCCTAACATAAAAACATCAAACATAGATTCGTGGTTAAACATAAAAATGTATGGACCATTTTCTTTTTTGGGTGCTTGGCCTTTTACGCTAAACCGCTGAAAAGAAACTAACATTAACAACTTGCTTGAAAAAGGTATTAAGGGATAATATGCATTTCTCATATGCGTAAAGTATGAACAGACA
>CACBFQ010000003.1 GCA_902538565.1 uncultured Fidelibacterota bacterium
AAAAAGATCATCACTTCGAGATATTAAAATATCTGGACCTTTTGGTGTAACTTCGACAGATTTAACTAAGGCTCTGATTGTATCGCCTCTTCTAAATCTTTCAGAATAAATTTGTTCATCCCTAGGCATTCTTAACTCTGTTTGCTCTATATTTACAAATGTATTTTCACGATGCACTTGATGAACAGTCCCGATGATAACTTCTCCTATTCTCTGAACATAATCCTCATAAATATACTGTTGTTGAACTTCTCTGGTTCTTTTATTCAAAAATTGTCTCGCATTTGCAACCAATCTTCTACCAAAACGCGCAGGATCAATCACCTCTACAAAAGTATCTCCTAGCTTTAATTCACCAACTAAATCTGGCTCAAGCTCTACAGCTCTTTCTAAGGTAATATCAAAGTGATCGTCATCAACCTCTTCTACAATTGTTTTTTCAACATAAATTTCAATTTCACCTTTATCAAGATTAACAATAACACTACAATTATCAGATTCGCCAGTTTCTTTCTCAATAATAAATAAGAATAATTGTTCAATTATTGTACCAAGCTCTGAACGCTCGATATTCTTTTCTCTTGCTAATTCTATAAAAATTTCAATTAAATCTCTATTAATCATAATAACCCTTCAATTTTTTATATTATAACAAAAATGGGCCGTAGCCCATTTAATTCTCTGGAATATATTTAATTAATATCGTATTAACAAGTATCTTAGTTAATACTTAATAAGTACCCATATACTTCTTCAAAAAATTGATTATATGCCGGGTTATCAGCATCTAATGACTCGAGAAGCATTATAGACTGATCTGTCTGACCATTTTGAGCAAGTTTTTTAGCTTTGAGAATACTGATATATTTAATTTCATTTTCAGAGTCAGTAAACTTCATTGCCTTATCAAACATTTTTGTGTCGTTTTCTAACTCTGCAAGCATGATATATCCTTCTTTTTTAAGATTATCATACTTCATTTTAGAAACGCTTTCAGATAAATAAACAAGAGCTTTATCATTATTTCCATTGATAAATGCGGTTCTTCCAAGATAAAACTTGGCTTGATGAGCAGCTGTAGTGCCAGAAAAGTTATCAACAACAGCCTCTAGCTGTAAAACAGCATTATCAAAATCTCCTTTTTCAAAGTAAATCATCGCATTGCTAAGCGCTGCATCTGAAGCAGATGGCTTTGGATCACCATTTAAAGAAAAAGCTTGGAAAGTGACTAGAAATACAATTAAAGCTAAAATAATAGGGTTTAATATGAATTTTTCTATCGGTGTATATTCCGATCTGTCTTTATAGCTCACCTTAATTGGTGTTAAAATAAAATTTTGAAATTTGTCTATCATTATATTATTTCCAGTAATTAAACAGTTTATAAAGTTTAGGTCTAAATTTAATTGATAATTTAGCACTTGAAACCTTTTTATCTTTATCTTTTCTTAATTTTTTTTGTGTTTCTATATCCAGTTGTAAAAATTCATTACAGGCGTTTGAACAACAATCATTATATTTTTCTGCACATTTATCACATTGAATAAACAATAAATTGCATGCATCATTTTTACAATTTTTATGATCGTCTGATAGTGCCTTACATTGATGACATTTACCAATAATATCATTTGTTACACGCTCTCTCATTCTACCATCAAACACGAAATTCTTACCAATAAATTCAGATTTAAAATCATTTTCCTTCATATCATGTGCATATTGAATAACTCCACCTTCAAGCTGATAAACCTCTTTGAAACCTTTTTTAATAAGATATGAACTAGCTTTTTCGCATCTAATACCTCCAGTACAATACAGATGTACTTTTTTATCTTCTTTACCCTCTAAAACTTCTGCCACTTTTGATAATAATTCTTTAGAAAAGTGAGCATCTGGAATAATTGCATTCTTAAACCTACCCACTTCGCTTTCATAATAATTCCTCATATCAACTAAGATTGAATCCTTTTCTTTAATGGAATGATTAAAATCAACTGGTTTTAAGTGTACTCCAGTCTTATTCATATCATAAGATTCGTGAGGAACTTTATAAGCAACAATCTCATCACGAACTAAAATCTTTAACTTTAAGAAAGATGTGCCCTCTTCAACAGCATGTTTAAATTTAATATCACTAAATATATCTATTGAATGTATGTAATCTTTTAATCTAGCCCAATTCTGCTCAGGAATGCTTATTTGTGCATTAATACCTTCTTTGGCAACATATACTCTACCTAAGATGTTTAAATGTGAAAATTTCTGATACAAGCGATTACGAAATTCTTCAGTATTCACAATATCTACATATCGATAGAATGAACACGTTATACGCTTAAATGATTCTTGCTCTAAATCTCTTTTTAGCTCTTTTTGTGACTTTTTATTGAACATAATTGAATGTTAATAGAAAAAGAGCCTATTAACAATAAATAATAGGCTCTTTAACTTTGTATTTACTTTATTTTTAATTGGAAGAAGTGCTTAAATCACGTCTGAGTTTAAGAACTTGATTCTGCGTCCATGTCCATGCACCACCTAAACTCATTTCTGGTTTATTTTCGGACATTTTTCTTACAACATTTGCTCTTAAAGCAAAGTCTGGAGCTAACATTTCAGATCTAGTTTTATGAGGTGTAGCATACATCACTACGTTCATATTTCCTCCAGATGCTTTTGTCATTACCCACCAAGTACGTTCATAACCTGTTTCTCCAGATGAAACTTTAAAATCTTTAAAAATTTCCAAAGCTTTTGAATTATCTCCAGTTGGCATACCGTAGTAAAAAACTGAAACAAAATCAAATTCCTCAGCTGGATCAAGTTTATCTAGATTTACACTTAAATCTTCATTTAAAATCCAAAATTCCATTCCTCCGTAAAGATTTGTTAAATCATTAAGCTTATCTCCTGGTAATGTTGCATGATTATTTAGTGCATCTAAAACATCTTCTACCTTCGAATGTGGAACTGGCCAGTTCGCAGGAACTCTGTAAAAATCTCCTGAGCTTGGTCCAGCTACAATTTGCCAAGTATTAAGTGCATTTAAATCGCTGGTATGAACTTTATTATGTTTTTTTAAAGCAGTTTCAAATTGCTTTCCTGAAACTCCATCTTTTGGCCCAATTAATGATTGCATATGATACAATGCATCTTGCGCAAAAGTAAATGATATTAAAATAGCTAATGCTATAGTTATTTTCTTCATTGAATTCCCCTTTATTTTTATGTTTAAAAAAAGAGCCTAACAAATAGGCTCTAATTATATTAATCAACAGATGTGCTTAACTCAGGTCTAAATCTCCAAGTTTCACTCCAAACCCATGACCATCCACTTCTGACTTTTGAATCTAATTCAGAATCTTCTGCATACATTTCAGCTAATACTGCTCCAAATTCTGCTTGAGCAGGCGCAAGTAGCTCCGACATTGTCATGTGAGGTGTAGAATATGAATACACTGAAACATTTCCACCTAAAGTTTTAGTCATAGCTACCCATGGTCTGGTGCTATCTGATTGCTTTGCGATTTCATTAAATCTACTGAATACTGCTTCAGTATTATTATTTCCACCTTGTTGAACACCATAGTAATAAATAGTAATATACTTAGGTTGTTGACCATTTATATCAGAACCTTCAACAGTTGGCATATTTCTACTTAAGTCGGGTCTTACAGTCCAAAATTCCATTCCACCTTCAAGCTCAACCATACTACCCCATTTATCATAAGGCACTTCAATATCATGATCGGCATGTGCATCATAAACACTATCCACCATATCTAACGGTGTAGGCCATTGAGCAGCTGGAACTCTAACATATTTACCAGCATTTGGACCATTTACAATTGAAAATGTATTTACAGCAGCAAGCCCTTTATGAGCTTTATTGTGTTGCATCATTGCTTTTTCAAAATCAGCTATTCTCACTCCATCTTTTAACCCTAAGACACTTTGCATATGATATGCTTGACCAAAAGCTAAAGAAGTGAAAAGAATTGATAGTAATATTTTTTTCATAATTATCCCCATATTTGTTAATAACACATAATTTTAATTATTTTTTGTTAGAAAAGTGTTAGATAATTATAATTTTAATATTTTACCAAACTCTGAGATATTAAATCCATTATAGATTACTTTTTTATGCTCAACAGAATCCTTATTTAATACAGGATTTGTATGATTTAAATGAATGAAATAAATAGAATCTTTTTTATGAGATTTTTTAAACAATTTCATCGTTTCTATTATGAATGGATGAGGAATTTCTGACATATCCCTACCAGGAAGTTCATTAATATCATAAAAAGTACCATCTAATATGCTATAATCTGAGTTTTCAACAATATCTACAATGTCAATTTGCCATTTATTCCACTTATCAATATCTGGAATAAATATCAATGATTTAAACGGACCATCAATTCTAAATCCTACTGTTTCAGAAAATTCGTCTCTATGAGGAACTTTAAAAGGTGTAATTGATAATTTTGAATTCAATTGTACTGTTTCATTATTTTTTAAACCTTTGAGTGTAATATTGTTCAAATTTACTAATTGGCTCCATGGTCCATTATTTCTTAAAAATTCTTCCATTTTTGGCATAACATTTACAATTGTATTTTTTGTACCCATAACCTCTCTTCCTAAGTGTATTAGTCCTGTGTAATGACCTATGTGTGCATGTGTGATAAAAATCCCTTTAAGAGCTCTTTCATTATTATTTGTAAGTAAATGTAATTGTTCTGCAAAATCAGGTGTAGCATCAATCAGCCAGACTTCATTTGATTGAGGGTCAACAATTCCAATACTTGAGACTTTTTTGTGAAGATTGGGGTTACTCCACTTATCTTTACAACATACTTTTTGACAAGCTGCATGTGGAGCTCCTCCATCCTGAGCGGTTCCCAGAATGATTACATAAGGGGATTTTTCATAATCTGAAAAACTAGTAAGACAAATTGCTAAAAAGAATGTAAATACTACTCTAGCCAAATAGTTGACCTTCGTCATCAGTAGCAACTTTGGGTAAATCTTTAGAATTATACATAGCTTCAATTTCTGCTTTATGTTTTTCTATTACAACTTTTCGTTTTATTGACATTTTTGGAGTTAATTCTCCTTTATCTACAGTCCATTCATCAGCAATTAATACAAATTTTCTAACTGATTCATATCTAGAGAAATTGGTCATAACCGTCTTAACAATCGCATCGTAGTGCTCGTATGTTTGATCATGTGCACAAAGAGCATTATAATCTAAACTTGCTAAGCCTTGTTCTTCCGCCCAAGCCAATAGATTTTCTTTACTTGGAACTATTAAAGCTGAAATAAAATTTCTATCATCACCTACAATATTACATTGCTCAATGTATTTATTTGATGTAAGCGACACCTCCATAGGTTGAGGAGCAACATTTTTACCTCCAGATGTGACAATTAAGCTCTTTTTTCTATCCGTAATTCGTAACAGACCATCTTCATCAAATTCACCAATATCTCCTGAATGAAACCATCCATCGATAATTGCTTCATTAGTAGCTTCTTCATTTTTGTAATAACCCATCATAACATTATGACCTCTACAAACAATTTCGCCATCAGGTTGGATTTTAACTTCAACTCCAGGTATTGGTTTTCCAACAGTTCCAAATTTAAAGAAGTCTGAATGTCCAACTGTCATTACAGGACTAGTTTCAGTTAAACCATATCCTTCAATTATTGTAATACCAATTCCACAGAAAAATGATCCCACTTCTTTTGATAATGCAGACCCTCCAGAAGAACAGGCTCTGACTTTTCCACCCAAGGCAGCTCTAAATTTGTTAAGTACTAACTTATCAGCAATTTTATATTTTAGTGCAAGCATAAATGGTAAATCTTGACTTTTTTGACGATAAGGAACTGTTTGTAAGCCAACAGCAATTGACCAATCAGCAAGCTTCCTTTTAACGCCAGTCATTGATGCAACAGAATCTAAAATTTTAGCATGAATTTTTTCGAAAATTCTAGGTACCGCTGTTAAAAAAGTTGGTCTAACTTCCCTAATATTTTCAAATAGTATTTCAGGAGTAAAATTCATTTCAGCGTAATAAATAGATGTTCCTATGCTAAATATATAATAGTGACCGCCAACTCTTTCAAAACTATGACTTATCGGTAGAAACGAAACAAATCTTTCTATTCCATCAGCTGGTTTTAATTCAGGGTTAAGCTCCATTGCAGCTTCCATGTTGCCATTAATAGAAAGGAGATTATTGCAAATATTAGAATGGCTAAGCATAACTCCTTTTGGATTTCCTGTTGTTCCGCTAGTATAAATAAGAGTTAATAAATCATTTTCTTCAACAGTTGCGGATATTGCACGAATATCGTGTACTTGATCTTTCATATTAAATACATCAGCAAATTTGACAATATTCTCTTTTCCGTCATTATAGCTGTCATCCATAATTATAATTGTGTGTAAATTGGAATTTGCATCATTGATAAGTGGATAAACTTTGTCTAACTGAACCTCATCTTGAACAATAGCGATCTTACTCTCTGAGTGTTCTACAACATATTGAGATTGAGTTGGAATTAGAGTTGGATAAACTGGAACAGATACAGCTCTAATATGAGCAATTGCATAATCAGATATCGACCATTTACGGGAATTTGCGCCAATAATAGCAACTTTATCATTATCATTAATTCCTAAATTTTTTAACCCATTTGCAAAATCTTCAACCATTACTTGAAGTTCAGCTAAATCTATACCTTCCCAACCATTTTCAGTTTTTGTATAAAAAGTTTTTAAGGTTGGTCTTTCACTTACTACATGTTGAAACATTTGTGGTACTGTTTTAAATGACATTATAATCTCCTTGTGTCAATAATCAATAATTAATGTTAGTTATTGACAAACTACGTACTTTAACTGAAATTTGTCAACATCTTTGCCGGGGTGGCGGAATTGGTAGACGCGCTGGTCTCAAACACCAGTGAGAGCAATCTCATGTCGGTTCGAGCCCGACCCTCGGTACAAAAAAAAAGGGCTTAAAAAGCCCTTTTTTTTGACAAATAAAACTTATTCCTCTTCTTCTGGAGGAAAGACTTCATTATTAAGTGTTTTTAACTGTTTCTTAATATCTGATAGGTCTCTTCTAGTTCTACGCTTTTCTGAATCAAAGTTATCTTCTAACCCTTCAAGATCACGTTGAACATTTTGAATTCTTTTGGTTAAGTCTCTATCGACTCTTTTAATCTCGTACGCTAAGTCATCAATTAAATTTCCAAGAGAGTCAGCCTTAGCATAAATTAACTTAGTATTTGCTAGAATCATATCTTGACCTCTTTTAATCTCTTTACCCTGGCCAATATTTTCTAACTCAACAGCTTTAACTCTTTGTTTAAATTCTTTATTAACCATATCTACATGCTCTGCTTGCTCACCTCTTAATTGAGCCATTTCATCCATAGCTGATCCATATTGCATTAATGAAAAACCTACTGCTAGAGTCAAAGCAAGAACAACAACACTTAAAATTTTTTCTGTACTAGTTAACATAATAAATACCTCAATTGTTTTTATAGTCCACAGAAACTAATGAATGAAAATTCAATATGAAAACATTTTTTTTATTTAGGAATATTTCCAATTCTGGAAAGTCTGGGTAAATAATTTTCTAAGTCTAATGAAAACCAAGTAATTACTGGTTGTCCAAGAATATGACTCTTGGGTACAAAACCCCAAAATCTTGAATCTTCACTATTATCCCTATTATCTCCCATCATCCAATAATAATCTTGTTTTAAAGAATATGCATCAATCTCGCTAATATCTTTATCATTTATTTTTAAATATTTTAAATATTCTTTTTTCATTACTGACATCCATGGATTAATTAATGAAGAATTAGGTTGCGGAACATAATTATCAAATACTTTCCTGTCACCCGTTCTTCTATACAGGTCATACGGATCTTCGTTTGTAAATGTTAGCTTTTGATCGTTAAAAACCAATTCAACTTTATTTCCTTCAAATAATAGTAAAGGGATAATTAGCTCCCAATTCATATCCTCGTTGATTATATATGTATCACCTTTTTTAGGAACTTTAAGCTCTTTCATATTATCTTTATTTCCAAGATTCATAAATATACTGTCATCAATATAGGATTCTGATGAGGGTTCTTGCGATAAAAATTGACCACCTTCCGGTAATGAATACTCTTCATTATTAACTAACACTTTTCGATTTTCAATTCTAACATTATCACCAGGCAAACCGATACATCTTTTAACATATTTATATACATTATCTCTAGGGTATTCGAAAACTACTACATCACCTCTTTCTACATCTTTAAATGCAGGAAATCTATAATCAGGAAGAAATGTTGGAATGCTTACAGCTGTAAATGGAACCCAAATTTTTTGAGGAACTTTCATTCCATAGATATATCTACTTCCAACAAGCATGTCTCCTCTTAATATATTCTTTTCCATACTTCCTGTTGGTACGATATAAAGCTCTACAACTGTTTCTTTTAAGAAAAGGATGGCCAAGATTAAAACAGAAAGTGATTTTATTTCTTTAATGAAGTTTTGCATTATTTAATATTAGATGATATTGGCTTAAAGGTTAGTCTGTGTATTGGTGTATATGAGTATTTGTCTAATGCTTCCAAATGTTTTTTTGTTCCATATCCGCTATTTGATATAAAATCATATTGTGGATAAATATAATGAAATGATCGCATTATTTCATCTCTTGTTACTTTTGCAATAATTGAAGCAGCCATAATTTGCTCATATTTTTGATCGCCTTTTATGATGCCCTCATTTTCAATTTGAATGTCTAATGAAAACCCATCAACTAAAACTTTATCTGGCCTAACGCTTAATGAGCTTATTGCATCTTTCATAGCATCTTCAGATGCAATCTTAATATTGTGCTTATCAATATAATCATTCCATTTAACTCCAACAGCAACTGAAGCACAATTTTCTAAAATCTCACTATATAAAACTTCCCTTTTCTTTTTAGATAATTTTTTTGAATCATTTAGTGAATCAATAGAATTATTTAGAATTACTGCTGCTGCTACAACTGGACCAGCTAAACAACCTCTACCCACTTCATCTACGCCTGCAATAATCATTTTTTAAATTAATAATAAAAAATCAATGTACATCTTTTAAAAAAATAATTAATATGTGTCCATGTCAAAAAATCAGTATACCCTTATAGTTTTTTCAATTATAGTAATTTTACTATTGATTCCAGGATATGGAGTTCACTTTTTTGAACAAATTTGGAGTTTTCCAGGAAATCTTTTTTCAGATGATTTTAAACAGTCATTTCCCTTAGCCACTATACCTCTAATGGTTATTTCTTTATTGGGAACTGGTATGTACATGACTTTTAAGCTAGGATTTCCACAATTAACTCGCATTGTGCACGGTATTAAAGTTACCCGAGGTGACTACGACAGCACAGAAGATGAAGGGGATTTAAATCATTTTAAAGCACTTTCAACTGCTTTAGCAGCTACTGTGGGTATTGGCAATATTGCTGGAGTAGCTATTGCAATTCAAATTGGCGGTCCTGGCGCATTATTTTGGATGTGGATTACAGCTTTTTTTGGAACTGCTTTAAAGTATGCTGAATGTACTCTCGCGGTTGAATACAGAGAAACAGACTCTAAAGGAAATACTGCAGGAGGACCAATGTATACTATAGAAAATGGTTTAGGTCCTAATTGGAGATGGCTAGCAGTAGTATTTGCATGCTTTACAATCATTTGCTCTTTCTTTACAGGAAATGCTATTCAATCAAATACACTTACACAGCAGCTATATAGTCAATTAGCTTCTATTTTTGGAACAGATAATTTTTTGATGTCTACAAAAGAAATTGCCTTATTAGGTGATGTTTCAAATATATCTATTATGCATGTAACAATTGGTCTAATTTGTGCTGCAATTGTAGGTTCAGTTATTTTAGGTGGGATTAGAAGAATAGGTAATTTTACAAGTTTTCTTGTACCAATTATGGCTGCTATTTATGTTTTTTGTGCTTTATTTATTGTCATAACAAACTTTGATCAAGTTGGTAATTCTTTCAATACTATATTTACCATGGCTTTTAATCCGCCGTCCTTATTAGTTCCTGCTACTGGTGTTGCTTCAGGAGCATTTATAGCATTTTTAAATACAATGTTAATGGGTGTTAAAAGAGGGTTATTTTCAAGTGAATCAGGTCAAGGTTCAGCTGCCATTGCTCATTCAACAGCAAAAACACCGTACTCAACCAGAGAAGGTGTTGTCGCTTTATTAGAGCCATATATTGACACTATTATAATTTGCACTTTAACTGGATTAGTAATTATGGTTACTGGTTCATGGAAATTTACAGAATTTTATTCCTTAAGAATTGATTCATCTATTGTAGAATTAAAAGAAGGTGTATTACTTACTAGTTATGCTTTTTCACAAGGAATTCCTTTTGGTGGTGAAATGGTTACCATTGCTGTTGTTCTTTTTGCTCTTTCAACTGCTATAAGTTGGTCATTTTATGGTGATAGAGCAACTGAGTACTTGTTTGGATCTAGTTATATTACATATTATAGATATATTTATGTTATGATGGTCTTTTTTGGTTCACTATTAACTTTAAAACAAGTCTGGAATCTTGGTGATGCTGCTCTTGCTTTTATGACTTTCCCTAACCTTATTGCAATCATTCTTTTAAGCAGCAAATTAAAAGATATTTCTTCTAAATACTTTGAAAAGTACTAATCACATTCTTGACACTGCATTAAAAATTTCAGATCAAGCTGCTGAACTTATTCGTTTATCTTCTCAAAAAATTATATCTTTTAAGTCCAAAGGAGAAGTTTCAAACCTAGTAACTCAAACTGATGTTGAAGCTGATAAACTTATTACCAAAAAAATTAAAGAATCTTTTCCTGAGCATAATATTGTTTCAGAAGAATTAGGATCAAATAATTTGAGTTCAGATTATACCTGGTACATTGACCCAATTGATGGTACTAACAATTTTGTACACAATTATCCTTCTTTTGCTGTTTCTATAGGCGTTTTCTTTAAAAGTAAACCTTTGGTTGGGGTTGTTTATGATATCCCTAACAACGAAAAGTTTTTTGCTTCTAAAGGCGGTGGTTCTTTTAGTAATGATTCTCCAATATCTGTTTCAAATAAAGATCATTTTAATGAAGGGTTATACGTTACTGGTTTTATACCATACGATGAAAATTATATTGATAAAAATTTGCAAGTTATTAAGAATATCAATCTCAATTCACATGGTGTTAGAAGATTGGGAGCAGCTTCATTAGATATGTGTCATGTAGCTAAAGGTATTGTTGAAGGATTTTGGGAATACAATTTACAACCGTGGGATACAGCAGCAGGTAATATCATTATTTCTGAGGCAGGGGGATCTGTTTCAAATGAAAACGGAAATCAATATAATTTTGATAAATGCATTGTCGCTTCTAACAAAAAAGTGCACAAAGATTTTTTAAAAATTATTCAAGAATCTTAATTCAACTCTAAATAATCTTTAACATCAGATAATACGCTTTTCATAAGCTTGTCATCAGTTTCAAGTAGTGTTTTAACTTTTTCTCGGCCTTGAGCAATTTTATCACCTTTGTACGAAAACCAGGAGCCCATTTTTTCAACTACGCCTCCCTGTAAAGCTAAATCAAGTAAATCTCCAGCATATGAGATTCCTTTACCGTACATGATATCAAATTCAGTCATTTTAAAAGGTGGAGCTACTTTATTTTTTACAACTTTTACTCTGGTTCTATTTCCAGTCATATCAGTTCCTTCTTTAATAGCAGCTATTCTTCTAATATCCAATCTTACTGATGAATAAAATTTTAACGCCCTACCACCTGGAGTTGTTTCTGGACTACCGAACATTACACCAATTTTTTCTCTGATTTGATTAATAAAAACTACACATGTTCTTGATTTGTTAATTGGACCAGAAAGCTTTCTTAGAGCTTGTGACATCAATCTTGCCTGTAAACCAACAGTAACATCACCAATTTGTCCATCTAGCTCAGCTTTAGGCACTAATGCTGCTACAGAGTCAATAACAATAACATCCAAAGCAGCTGTTTCTAGCAACTTTTGAAGAATATCGAGTGCTTGTTCTCCCGAATCTGGTTGAGAAACCAATAAGTCGTCTGCGTTACATCCAAGATTTTTGGCATATTCTGGATCTAATGCATTTTCAGCATCAATAAATGCTGCTTTTCCACCATTTTTTTGACATTCAGCAACAATATGTAGAGCTAGAGTGGTTTTTCCTGAAGATTCAGGTCCAAACACTTCAATAATTCTTCCCTTTGGTACACCGCCAACTCCTAAGGCCATATCCAATGAAAGACATCCAGTTGAAATTGTCTCTACATCAAGACTGGCAGTTCCGCCTAATCTCATAATGGATCCATCTCCATACTCTTTATTGATATCTAATTGAACTGCTTCTAACGCTTTATCTACATTTTTTGCCATTACGACTTTCCTTTAATATTTATGAATTTCTTAAAATTTTTCGTATTTCATTAAGACACAAGGTAACAGTTAATTCACGATTTGTGATTCTGTCAGGTGTTAAATTATACCTCTTAATATATAAATTATTTTTATAAAATATTCCAACAAATACTAATCCAACTGGTTTTTTTTCTGTTCCACCATCTGGACCAGCAATTCCTGTTATCCCGATTCCAATATCTGTATTATTTTTTTTAGCAATATTTTTTGCTAGAGATTCTGCAACTTCCTCACTTACCGCGCCATATTTTTCTATCAAATCCCTATCTACACCTATATCTTTAATTTTTAAATCATTGCTATAACAGACACTTCCACCTTTAAAATATTGAGAGCTTCCAGGAACATCTGTTAATCTTGATGCAAGCAAACCTGAAGTGCATGATTCAGCGGTACTTACGGTAAGATTATTTTGAATAAGCAGGTCAGCTATTACTTGTTCTAACTTATCGTTATCATAACCATATACATATTTTTTAATTCTTGGAACTATTGAATTAATTAAATCTACAACTAATTGATTATCTGATGATGTGAGACGTATATCAACTCCTAACATCCTATGAGGCAAAAATGCAATATCACATTTTTCCTTATTGGCATCAATGATATCTGTAATCTTTTCTTGAAGAATGGATTCAGGAACCCCTGTTGTTCTAATGCTTTTACAAACCACTTTATTCTTTAATGATTTTTCAATTTCTGGTAACACGTAATTTGTAAACATAGATTTCATTTCTTTGGGGACTCCTGGAAGTGCAAAAAAATTGACTCTATTTTTATTTCCTGTAATTAAACCTTTAACACTTTTTAAAACTGAATCATGTTTTTTGGTGTAATGCAACCCTCTTGCAGTACCAACCAAATTTGGAATCATAATTCCTCTTTTAGATTTATATGCCTGATTTTTATTAAGATTTGGCATTTTGAAGTTTAATCTTTTGAATCTTTCTGATAAAATTTCCCAATACTCTTTATCAAATTCATGTGAATCATCGAAGTATTCAAGAAACGAAGATACTGTAATATCATCGACAGTTGGTCCAAGACCTCCTGTAACAATAATCTGATCACACCTCCATTCACTAAATTGATACTCTAAGGTGTCATAAATAACATCTAAATCATCTGGAATAGTATGATGAACATTGACTTTAATTCCTGAAGAAAGTAGTTGTTGTCCTATCCAAGCAGCATTACGATCTATGGTAAAGCCACTTAATAACTCATTTCCAATTGTTATAATTCCAACTCTCATTGCATTACACATAAGTTAACACTTAAAAAAATTATTACAACAATTATGGATAAAAGTGCGGCCATAATATCATCTCCTATAACCCTATTGTATGCTTTTTCCTTTGGATTACTTTCAACCCATCCGACTGGACCGATTTTAGAAATATCAAAAAATCTAAAGACAATAAATGTTAATATGAAAAGCTCGCTTGTTGCGGAAAGAGATTCTATAAGATTAAACGAAAGCTGATCAAAAATGCTTGTAAAAATATAGACTCCAGAAATAGCAATACCCATTCCTATAACCTCATCTAAAACATATTCTTTTGGATCTTCAGACTCAATAAGAGCGGTAAGATTTTTGTAAGCACCTGGACCGATAATTAAAGTAAAAAATGCTAGAAATGAAGCTGTTTCTGCGTTTTGCTCAAATAATGCAATAAGCAAAACTATAAGAGAAGCCCAAGTACCTCCTCCGGGAATTCTTCCTATGCCAAATAATGTGGCAAGTTGAACATTAAATCCTTTACTAAAATCCATTTTTAAAAAAATAATGAATTCCAGTTGCAGCGGCATAGATTGCATTAATATTGACAATTAGATCAACCATAACTTGTGATGGATTTACAAGCAATATTATTAAAACCATACCGTGTTGAAACACTGTTTTTAGCTTTCCAAATTTTGATGTTTCGAGCGGTTTACTTTTCGCAATCAGATAGTTTCTATATATTGTAATAATTATATCTCTACCAATTATGACTATGTAAGGCCATAGCTGTATTGTATCTAATGCTAATAGCGCTGATAGTGCTCCAATCATTAAAACTTTATCAGCCAATGGATCCATATAATTACCGTGGCCTGAAACCAAATCATATTTTCTAGCAATTTTACCGTCAGCAACATCGCTAAAACTGCAATATGCAAAGATTATACCTGCATAAAAAAAATTGTCATTTAAAATTAAATATATGATTAATGGGGTTAGCAGAATTCTAGAATAAGTGAGGAAATTGAGGAAAGATTTCAACTTAACTTTACCCTTCCTGAAATAGCTGAAGAAATAGTTTTGTCATCGATATATTCCAAATTACTACCAACCGGCAAACCAACAGCAAGCCGTGATAGTTCAACGTTCTTATCTTTTAAAATTTTTTCGAGATAAAGTGCAGTGGCATTTCCAGACGTACTCGGATTAGTTGCAATAATAACTTCTTTAAGCCCTGAATTAATTCTTTTTAAAAGCTTGTCAAAAGATAAATCTGATGGACCAATACCATCTAATGGAGAAATAGCTCCACCAAGCACATGATATAATCCATCAAAACTGTTAGTGTTTTCAATTTTAATAACATCTTCCATATTTTCAACTACACATAAAAGTTCAGAATTTCTAGCCTCACTGCTTAATGGAGACTCTTCGCCTTTAAGTAACACCATCCCTGTATCTGGACAAATATCAAGCTTTTCATCAACCTCTTTCAAGGCGTTAATCAAGTTCTTACCCAAAGACTTTTCGGACTTTACAATAAAATATGCTATTCTTTCTGCTCCTTTTCTTCCAATCCCGGGAAACTTGGTCAAAGAATCAATTAATACTTCAATATATTTAGTAGCATTTGCCATTAAAATCCTGGTAATCCATCAGTTAAACCGCCAGTTACAGCTTTTAATTTCTTAGCTGATGTATCTTTAGCATCTTCAAGAGCATTATTTACAGCGACTTTTATAGCATTTTCAATTACATAAGCTTCGCTACTTAAAAGCGTTTCATCAATTTCTACATTTTGAGTTTTCATATCAGCCGTCATAGTAACCTTACATGCACCATTAGCAGATACTCCCTCTACCTCTATACTCTCTAACTCTTTCTTAATTTTCTTCATTTGAGATTTCATATTTTGAGCTTGTTTAAGCATTTCTTTCATATTTCCAAACATTACAACATATCCTTTCCGTCAAATAGAGATACAATATCATCTTCATTTACTTTTTCATCTTTTTTATATTCAATTTTTTCAACCTCAGTATCAACTACCAAGCTAATATTAATATTTGATCCGTACTTTTCATCAATAATTAACTTTACAAGCTCCAAACCTTCCTGTAATAACTTTTGATTAAATTCGGAGTTATCATAAGAAATCACCTCAAGATTGCTACCTTTCAAATCTCCAAGGATACATCCCGATAACTGCGCTCCAATTGATCCCCTTTTTTTTGAAACTTCCTTAACAATTTGATTCCAATCATTTCTCAATAATTCTTCATTTAAGTCTATTTTTTTCTCTTTTTTTTTAGATGTTTCGTCAGGGGTTTTATTTTCCGTTTTTGCTTTTGGAGTTTCTACCTGCTGTTCTTGCGAAATTTCTTTTTTTAAAAATTCTTCAATTTCAACGCTTGAATCAAACTCTAAGAGCTTGATTAAATTCATCTCTAATAACAAATATTGATCAGTGTATTGTCGTATTGAAGCATAAAGTGTTGAAAGATTATTTGACAGTCTAATGATATCTTTGTGACTCCAAGTGTAGTTTAATTGATTATATTTTATAGAAAGTTCCGAATCTACACCAGCAAGCTTTAATCCATTTTTAAAATTCAAAACTGATAGATTTCTGAAATGTAGAATTAAGTCTTTTAATAAATCTTCAACTATATAACCTTTATTCCTAATAACCTCTAAATCAGCCATGAGCTTATCTCCATCTCTATCATGCAAAGCATCAGAAATACTAAATAAAATTTCATGAGGAACTACTCCAAGTAAATCTTGCACTATATCAAAAGTGATGTCATTTCCTAACACAAGGACTTGATCTAAGTAACTTAATGCATCTCGCATACTTCCTTCAGATTTTGAAGCAATCATTGATAATGATTTTTCATCAATTGATTGGTTTTCACTTTCCGTAATATATTTTAATCGTTCACTTATTGTAGTGTTTGAAAGTGGTAAAAAATCAAATCTTTGACATCTTGAAATAATTGTTTGTGGCACTTTATGCACGTCTGTAGTTGCCAGAATAAATTTCACATGCTGAGGAGGTTCTTCTAATGTCTTTAATAAAGCATTAAATGCTTGTGTAGTAAGCATATGTACCTCATCAATGATAATAACCTTAAACTTGCCAGAAACAGGCATAAATTTGATATTTTCACGTAATTCGCGTATTTCATCAATTCCTCTATTAGAAGCACCATCTATTTCAATCACATCCATAGATTTGCCGTCAATAATATCTAAAACCGATTCAGATTTTAAATCATAGTCAGTAGTAGGTGTATCTGCACCATTTAAAGACATTGCTACCAGACGAGCTGTTGTTGTTTTACCTACCCCTCTTGGTCCAGCAAATAAAAATGCTTGAGCGATACGATTTTTTTCAAAAGCCTTTTGAAGTGTAGCGGTAATGTGTTCTTGACCAACAACATCTTTGAATTGTTTTGGACGCCATTTAAGAGCTAAAACCTGGTAATTTTCTGACAATTTATTTCCTTTATTTTGAAGAATTTAATCAAACATATTAAAAGAGCGTAGAATTATAATAACTCTACGCTCCTTTTTCAAATCAAGTAAGATTTTAAACTTATTTAGGATTTATTAGTCGTTTAAAAGAGATTTTAAGCTATCAACTTTTGACTCGCTAGCTTTTAATCCCATCATTGCAGATTGTTCAAAGTATTTTAACGCCATAGCGTTATCATTAACCTCTAAATAATAGTCTCCTAAAGAATCATAAGGATTTGCTTTTCCAGCCTGCCTTCTTACTTGCTCTTGAAGAGTTTCTTTAGCTAGGTCCATCTCATCTTTTTGCATGTAAGCATAACCCATAATATTTAACGCCGGCGTAAAGTTAGGATTCATTGCGTACAAATCCTTTCCTCTGCGCAAGATCATATCAGGTCCAATATCACTCATTGTAGCAAAAATTGATTCCATTCTTAAAAATGAATCATCTGGATATCTTACAACTAATCTTTCAACTACTTTATCAAAAGAATTAGTGCCAAGCTGATTGTCATTATATAATGTTAGAATCATTTTTTTCTCTTCAGCAGAAGCATTAATCGACATACTTACAGCTACATCTAAGTCTTCAGTAGCAGAGCTTTGATTTTGCATAAGAATATGCGTTCTAGCTCTCATAGCGTAAGCAAGAGCAAAGCTTTCATCCATTTCAATAGCTGCTGTAAATGAATTGTTAGCCTTTTCCCATTCTAAATTGTAAAACTGCCACATTCCCTGATTAAACAGATTTTTAGCGTCTTGTTTTTCGCTGGTCCACTTAATTAGTCCGGCATCCTCTCCTGCCATTCTTTGTTGATATTTAGCGACAGAAAGATTTCTTGTGGCCCATTCAAATTCAGGATCAATTTCAAACGCTAATTGATAGTTTTCAATAGCTTTATCAAAATCTCCTTTATTCAAATAAAATTCTGCTAAAGAATCGTATGCATTAGCTTCATTTGGATTTAGCTCTATATATTTTTCAATATACCCTAATGCTTTTTCATACATTTCATCATCTTCGTCGTTTCCTGGTGCATTATAATTTCTAATATATGAGTACGCTAATAAATTATATAAATGACCTTTGTTCAGTCTGGATGCCGCTTCTTCTAACAGTCCAACACCATAATCAGGAAACTCGTTAGATGCTTGAAATCTGTAAGCTCCCGCAGCTAGAAAATTATCACCTTTATATTTTTTATATAAATCAGGGTATGCATCAAATCTTCCACCTTCACCGTTAATCCAATTTACAGCTGCTTCCATCAACTTTGTTTCTGGATGTCCTTTTTTAGCTAATTCTAAAGCAGTTTCAAGATACTCACGTCTTAAAACTCGATCTTGCTCAGCATTACCTAAATTCAAATAGCATGAAGCGCAATTTGAATCTTTTTTAATACCCTCTAAAAAAAATGCTCTTGCTTCAGTAAAACGAACATGATGCATTGCTTCTAATCC
>CACBFQ010000004.1 GCA_902538565.1 uncultured Fidelibacterota bacterium
GAAAACCCTAGTTAAATATACTCCAGTGCTCGGAAGTAACTGATTTTCAAAAGTTGGAATAAAGTTTGCTGTTGGATAATTCATTGTTTTTCCGCGATTTGAACCAGAAACAAGTACACTTCTTCAAGACGCAGGTCTTGATGTAAAGAATGTCGGTAGTAGTGAAGCGCAAATTGCACTTCTAACTGATCGAATTAGATCATTGACAGAGCATGTAAAGATGCACAAGAAAGATGTTCATTCAAAACATGGTTTAGTTAAATTAGTGTCACAGCGAAAAAAGCTATTGAAATATTTAAGAAAAACTAAACTAGATAGTTATGATGAATTAATTAAAAAACTATCGATAAGAGGAAGATAAAGAAGAAAATGATAAAAGTAGAAAAGAATATAGCGGGAAGACCGCTTAAAATAGAATCTGGACAAATCGCTAGGCAAGCTGGTGGTTCCGTATTTATTAGTTATGGAGAAACAGCGATCTTAGCAACAGTATGTTGTTCATCTGAACCAAGAGAAGGCATTGACTTTTTACCAATGCAGGTTGAATACAGAGAAAAACATTATGCGGGTGGAAAAATACCTGGAGGGTTCTTTAAAAGAGAGGCTAAGCCTACAGATGCTGAGGTATTAACTTCACGTCTTACAGATAGACCTATTAGACCCTTAATACCTAAGAATTACAGGCATGAATTACAAATTATGTTAACTACAATGTCATATGACGGTGTAAATACACCAGATGTTGTCGCTGCTATTGGTGCTTCAGCAGCCTTATTATTGTCACCAGTGCCATTCGATGGTCCTATTGCTTCTGTAAAGGTTGGATTAATTGATGGAGAATATGTCTTAAATCCAACACATGAACAAATGGAATCATCGGATTTAGACTTAATAGTTACTGGAAAGAAAGATAAAATTTGTATGATTGAAGGTGGATCTAATTTTGTTCCGGAAAAAACAATTTTAGAAGCATTAGATGTTGCAATGGATGGAATTAACGACATTGTTGATCTTCAAATGGAGTTTTCAGAACATTTTGACAATTCTTATGAAATTGTTGATACAAAAGTTATAACAGAAGATATTGAAAAGTCTTTAGATGATGCATACTTATCAAAAATGGAAAAGATATTTGATTTAGATACTAAGCAAGCAAGAGACGATGAATTTAATGCAATAGAGAAAGAAGCATTAGAACCATATCTTGAAGATGAAGAAATGTATCCTGAAGTTAAGAATCATATTAAAAATATGTTCAAAAACACAGTTAGAAAAACTGTTTTAGATAAAAAAGTTAGAGTTGATGGAAGAGGATTGGAAGATATTAGAGATATCAGTGTTGTAGAATCTATCCTTCCAAGAGTGCATGGATCTGCATTGTTTACTCGAGGAGAAACTCAGTCTATCGCTGCTTTAACTTTAGGATCTAGTAGAGATGAGCAAATTATTGATTCAATGGCTAGTGATTATAAAAAATCATTCTTGTTGCATTACAACTTTCCTCCATATTGTGTAGGAGAAACTGGAAGAATTGGTTTTACTAATAGACGTGAAATTGGTCATGGTCATTTAGCTGAAAGATCGCTAAAACCTATATTACCATCTTCGGAAGAATTTCCATATACAATTCGTATTGTATCAGAAATTACTGAATCAAACGGTTCTTCCTCAATGGCATCTGTTTGTGGCGGCTCACTAGCAATGATGAATGCCGGTGTTCCTATAAAAGAACATGTTGCTGGTATAGCTATGGGGTTAATCATGGAAGATGATGATAATTACGCAGTTTTAAGTGACATCCTAGGTACTGAAGACTTCCTGGGAGACATGGATTTCAAGGTAGCTGGAACAAAAGATGGAATTAGTGCAATTCAACTTGATTTAAAAGTTCCTGGTCTTTCTATGGATGTTTTATCAAATGCGCTTGAACAAGCAAATAAAGGTAGATTGCATATTTTAGGTGAAATGAATAAAGCAATTGATAAACCGAATGCATTATCCCAATATGCGCCTCAAATTGAATCTTTTAAGATAGACAAAGATAAGATTGGTGCATTAATTGGTCCTGGAGGTAAAAACATCAAGGCTCTTCAGGAAAACGCAGAATGTGTTATTAATATTGAAGATGATGGTACTGTTAGTGTATCAGCAGAAAATAAAGCAAAATTAGATAACGCAATATCTCAAATTAAAGCTGTAGTTCAAGATCCAGAAGTTGGAACTGTTTTTGACGGTAAAGTGACTAAAATTTTAGACTTTGGTGCTTTTGTTGAATTTGCTCCAGGAAGAGAAGGGCTAGTACACATTTCACAACTTGCGTGGGAACGTGTTAATAAAGTTGAAGATGTGCTTTCGGAGGGCGATCAAGTTAAGATAAAGCTATTTGAAATTGATAAACAAGGTCGTTTAAATTTCAGTATTAAACTTTTAACTGAAAAACCTGAATAGTTAATGATATGAAAATTGGTATTCCAAAAGAAATTATTTCTCAAGAATATCGCGTTTCTATCAATCCAGAAACAGCAAAAATGCTTCTTCAAAGCTCTCATGAGCTATATGTTCAATCTGGTGCAGGTCAAGATAGTGGCTATAAGGATGAGAATTACTCATCTTTAGGATGTACAATCGTTGATTCTGCGTCAGAAGTTTTTGATAGATCAGAGTTGATTGTTAAGGTTAAAGAGCCATTATTAGAAGAAGTTGAAATGCTTTCAAATAAGGTAATTTTTACTTATTTACACCTAAGTTCATCTAAAGAATTAACACAGAAGCTTATGGAATGCAATGTGACTGGATTAGCATATGAAACTGTGGTTGTAAACAACCAAACTCCCATGTTAAAACCAATGAGCGAAATTGCTGGTAGACTATCTTTATTAGACAGTATTGAGCTTTTAAAGAAAAGCAAGGGTGGAAAAGGGAAGTTGATTGCTGGTACGAGCTTAGCTGATCCAGCAAACGTATTAATCATTGGTGGGGGTATTGTTGGATTAAATGCAATGCAAATGAGTTTAGGGTTGGGTGCTAGTACAACTTTGCTAGATGTAAATAACGAACTATTGAATGATATTAAAAGTAGATATCCAGCAGTAAATGTTGGCGAATCCTCCAAACAGGTAATTGAGGGAATTTTACCTATGGTAGATATTGTTGTTGGAGCAGTTTTAACTCCAGGAGGGAAGCCTCCTACGGTTATAACAAGAGATATGTTAAGCTTAATGGAACCCAAATCTATTTTATCTGATGTATCTGTAGACCAAGGAGGATGTTTTGAGACCTCTAAACCAACAACACATGGAGATCCAACATACGAGGTGGATAATATTATTCATTATTGTGTTAGGAACATTCCTTCAGCAGTTCCATTTACAGCAACTAATGCACTTAATGAAGCAACAAAACCATTTATTCTGAAATTTGCTAATTCTGGATTACACGGCTTATTTAATGATGATAAACTTCTTATGGCGTTAAATACACATAACGGTAAGCTTACAAATGAAGAAGTTGCTGTTGCTCATTCATTAGAATATTCCGATCCAAAATCACTTTAATATCTGTATTTATTATTTAAAGTATCACTTTAATTATATTTTTTATATATTATTAAAGTGATGCTTGAATCAAATTCAAAACTCTATTACAGTATTAAAGAAGTAAGTGAAATGACGGAGCTTAAACCTTATGTTTTAAGGTATTGGGAGTCTGAATTTCCGTCATTAAAGCCAGTA
>CACBFQ010000005.1 GCA_902538565.1 uncultured Fidelibacterota bacterium
TAAGTGATTTAGGAAGAACTACTAGCCATTCTGGTGACGATAACACTATATCTTTATCTTTTTTCATAATTGGTATGCTTATTCAAGTTTTTGGTGCTTTCTATTTTTTATATAATGCCGCAGATTATTTTAAAAGTGATAAACCGAAAGTAACTATTTTAGCTAAGATTTCTGCTGCAATTGGATCTATTAGCTTGCTTGGAGTAATTTTGACTCCTGCAGATGTCCCTTCTTTATATTTTCTTCATATTTTATTCGCAAATTCGGTGTTTAATTGCTCTTTTGTGACTTTAAGCATATATGGTTATCTTTTTTACTCAAAAGGCTTGAAAAATGTTACTTACTCCCTTTTATTATGCTCAATGATTGTATTAGGATATATAGTATTTCTTGAAATAGGCCCTCCTCCTTGGAAATCTATTGAAGCATTAACTCTTCACGCTACCTATCAAAAAGTTGCTGTATTAGGTTTAATTGGAACAATCTGGATTATGTCTAAAGGAACTGATTTACTTTACAACAAAATTCAGTAATCTATTTGGAACATAAATTGTTTTAATAATACTGCCATTTGAAGTATATTTTTCTACGTTATCTAAAGATAGCGCTTCTGTGACAACGTCTTTTTCATCTGAATCTTTATCTATATTAATATTAGCTCTGAGCTTACCATTTACCTGAACAGCGATAGTTACTTCATCTAATTGTATCAATTCCTCATCAAACTGTGGCCATGACTCATATGAGATAGTTTCAGCATGACCTAGTAAACTCCAAAACTCTTCAGAAAGATGAGGAACAAATGGACTTAGTATAATAACCAGCTCCTCTATAAGCTTTTTAGAAACTGTATTACATTTCTGTAAATGATTACAATAAATCATGAGTTGAGATACTGCAGTATTAAAATGCAGATTTTCAATGTCTTCACCTAATTTTTTAATTGTTTGATGGTGTAAAAATAATGTGTCTTTATCCTTTTCATCGCTATCTATAATCTTCGAGGATAAATTACCATTTTCATCAACTAAAATTGACCATAATTTATTTATAAATCTATAACAGCCTTGTAAACCCTTTGTACTCCAAGGCTTTGATTTATTTAGGGGACCCATAAACATCTCATAAAGTCTCATCGAATCCGACCCATATTCATCCATAATCTCTTCAGGATTTATTACATTTCCTCGAGATTTACTCATTTTTGTACCATCATCACCTAAAATCATTCCTTGATTATATAGTTTTTTAAATGGTTCTTTAGTCGATACTAGGTCTAAATCATATAAAACATGATGCCAAAATCTTGAGTACAATAAATGAAGTACTGCATGCTCTTGCCCGCCAATATATAAATCTACTGGCATCCAATAGTTTTCTCTTTCTTTTGACCACGCTTCATTTGAATTATTAGGATCTGTAAATCTTAAAAAATACCAACAAGATCCAGCCCATTGGGGCATAGTATTTGTTTCTCTAAGTCCAATAATATTACCACTTTCATCTTTTACTTCAACCCAATTTTTAACTAATGATAATGGAGACTTACCATCATCTGATGGTTTATAATTTTCAACTTCAGGAAGCATTACTGGCAAATCTTTTTCTTTTATCAACTCTACTGAATCGTTTTTATGAATTAATGGAAATGGCTCTCCCCAATATCTTTGTCTTGAGAATAACCAATCTCTTAATTTGTAATTAACAGTGGCTTTTCCGATTGAATTTTTTTCAATAAATAAAATTGCTTCCTTAATTGCTTGATCTACGCTTAAGCCATCCATGGATAATGTTTTATCGTTTGAAGAGTTTATAATTTTGGCATTTCCTTTTGCAGTGTATGCAGCTTTTGATACATCTCCTCCCTCAACAACTTCTACTATAGGAAGATTATATTTTGATGCAAACTCCCAATCTCTTTCGTCGTGACCAGGAACAGCCATAATAGCACCAGTTCCATAACTAATAAGTACATAGTCAGCTATCCATATTTCAATTTTTTCTTTGCTGAAAGGATTTATTGCATAGCTTCCAGTAAAAACACCAGTTTTATACTTATTAACTTCAGTTCTATCAAAATCTGATTTCTTTTTTGTTTCCTCAATATAAACTTCCACTTTTGATCTTTGCTCATCAGTGACAATTGAATGAATTAAGGTATGTTCTGGAGCTAAAACTATATAAGATGCTCCGAAAAGAGTGTCAGGTCTAGTAGTATATACATTGATGATATCATTATGCCCATCAATATCAAACCCTAACTCTACTCCTTCTGATTTACCAATCCAATTTTTTTGAAGTTCTTTAATGTTTTCTGGCCAATCTAAATCATCTAATCCATCAAGTAATGACTCTGCATAGTCGGTAATCTTTAAAATCCATTGTCTCATTGGTAATCTTACTACAGGATGTCCACCAATATCGGATTTTCCATTAACAACTTCTTCGTTAGCAAGGACTGCTTTTAGCTCAGGACACCAATTAACAGCAACCTCTTGTTCATAAGCTAAGCCTTTATTGTAAAGTTGCATAAAAATCCATTGAGTCCATTTGTAGTAATTAGGATCAGTTGTATTTATTTCTTTTGACCAATCATAAGAAAATCCAAGGCTATTAATTTGTCTTTTAAAATTTGAAACATTCTGATGTGTTGTTTCTTTAGGATGAGTACCTGTTTTTAATGCATATTGCTCTGCTGGTAGGCCAAACGCATCCCAACCCATAGGATGAAGCACATTAAAGCCTTTCATACGCTTGTAACGTGCTACAATATCTGTTGCTACGTATCCTAAAGCATGACCAACATGCAATCCCGCTCCAGACGGATAAGGAAACATATCTAAAACATAATATTTAGGTTTATTGGTAGAGATATCCTCAGACTTAAAAGTTTGATTTTCGGACCAAAATTTTTGCCATCTGCTCTCTATGGATTTATGATCGTAGCTCAAATTTAATAGAAGTTCTTAATTTGTTGCATCCAATCAAGAATAATTGCATTTACATCAATTGGTTGATCGTTTGAAGAACCATAACCCATATTGTTTGAAGTAGTATTTCCAAAAGCATTTGTCATAGGCCCACTATATTCGTCATCTGCAAGCACCTGATTTGCTTGAAATTTTGCAAACACTTTCTTGGTCTTTGGATCTCTAAAAATAATTGATGATGTTTTAGGATCTGCAGTTGAACCGTAATATGGATCAAAATTAAAATCTTCAAAGTTAATTAAAACTTCCATATCCCCATCTGTTTCAGGAGGTAATATTTCAAAACCGATTTTAACTAATTCAGATTGCAATGATTGTATATGTTCGATCATAAAAGGATCTTGAATATAATCATTAATAAACTCTTCGATTTTATTGGTCTGGCTAAGTTTTACTTTTTTTCTTCTGAACTGTCCATTCAGGTCTGTCGTAAAGACAAATAACATTAATAAAGCCAGTAGATATGTGAAGTTTTTAAG